>CAXUHA010000003.1:86465-169816 GCA_964250735.1 uncultured Nakamurella sp.
TCGGCGTGGTCATCACCGGCCTGCCCGCCCTGTTGACTCGCCGGATGAACCCGCGGTCGGTGCCCGTCATGGTGTGGGGCGCCGTGCGCTCCGGCGTCGCCGCCAACGCTATTCCGGAATCCGGTGAGTTGCGTGGCACCCTGCGGCTGATGGACCGATCCGGCTGGGACCTGGCCGAGCCGTTGGTACGCGAACTGGTCGCCGCACTGCTGGCTCCGACCACCGTCGGGTTCGTCCTGGACTACATCCGGGGGGTGCCCCCGGTCGACAACGACGTGGAATGCACCGGCATCCTCCGGACGGCGACGTCCGGCGCCCTTGGCCCCGATGGTGCTGCGGTGGCCGAACAGTCGACCGGCGCGGAGGACTTCGCGGTGTATCTGGACCACATCGCCGGGGCACTGGCCCGGGTCGGGGTCTGGGACGGGGTGAGCCCGCATGTCGACCTGCATTCGCCCGGGTTCTGGGCCGACGAGCGGGCCATCGCCGTCGGCGTCAGGTTGTTCACCCACACTGCGCTGCAGGCCCTGTCCGCGCCGAAGCCGGCCGTGCCGCGGATCGGGACGGCGGCCGGGCGCTAACTGATGGGCGTCGGCTGACCGTCGGCCGGCTGGCCGTGGGCCGGCTGGCCGTGGGCCGGCTGGCCGTGGGCCGGCTGGCCGTCGGCCTGGGCGCTGACCGCGGCGGAGACGACCGGGCTCAGGTGCCGATCGACCGGCACGGCCGGTTGCGCAACTCCGCGACGTACCCCTGCGGGGCATCCGCGGCCTCCGCCGCGTCGGCGATGACGCCGAGGTAACGAGCCGAGGGAATGCCTCCCTCGAAAGCCTGCAGCGCGTACAGCCAGGCCAGTTGGTCGTCCTCCAGCGTATGGACCATCAGCCGGATCTTGGTGTAGAGCCCCAGATCGGCGCCCTCCCAGGAGTCGAGCGTTCGCTCGTCGGACGCGGCCATGTCGTAGAGGACCACGAACACACTGGCACCAGGCTCTTCCACCACGGTGGCCAGGGCACCCTCCCAGCCCAGGTCCTCGCCGCCGAAGGTCAGCCGCCAGTTGGGCAGCCAACCGGTGCCGGCCACCGGCGAGGACGGGCAGCGCTGCAGCATCTGGGCCGGATCCATGTTGGACCCGTACGCCGCGTAGAGGGCCATGGTGAGCAGCCTATCGGGCCGGCCAGCCGGTCCGGCGGTGCCGATGCGGTCGTCCGCGCAGACCTGATCGGCGCTGTGTCGGGCAGGCAGGGCAGGCGGTTCGGGCCGATACGGTGGGCTATCGACCAGCACAGAGGTGAGGACCGATGACCAGGATCGTGATCATGGGCGGTGGCCCGGCCGGGTACGAGGCCGCACTGGTGGCGTCGCAGTACGGGTCCGAGGTGACCCTGGTGGAGACGGACGGCGCAGGTGGTGGCTGTGTGCTGTACGACTGCGTACCGAGCAAGACTTTCATCGCCTCCGCCGGAGCGCGCACGTCGGTCCGGGAGGCGGCCGGGCTGGGGGTGAACGTCCCGCCGCAGGAAGTGGAGGTCGACGTGCCGGCGGTGCACCGCCGGGTCGCGGACCTGGCCCTGGCCCAGTCGGCCGACATCGGCGCCAAACTTCGGGCCGAAGGTGTGGTGCTGCTCCAGGGGCGCGCCGAGCTGGCGGATTCCGCGCCCGGCCTGGCTGCGCACCGCATCAAGGTCACCGCCCAGGACGGGGCCGAATCGGAGCTTGAAGCCGATGTCGTGCTGATCGCGACGGGGGCCTCGCCGAGGGTGCTGGACACCGCCATCCCGGACGGCGAGCGGATCCTGACCTGGCGGCAGGTGTACACCCTGACCGAGTTCCCGGATCACCTGATCGTCATCGGATCCGGCGTGACCGGAGCGGAGTTCGCCTCTGCCTACACCGAGATCGGGGTCCGGGTCACGCTGGTGTCCAGCCGGGATCGGGTACTGCCCAGTGAGGATGCCGACGCCGCTGCCGTCATCGAGAACGTCTTCGAGGCCCACGGCGGAATGCTGGCCAAACGGGCGCGTGCGGTCTCGGTGGTGCGGCACGGCGACGAGGTGGTCGTCACCCTCACCGACGGATCGGTGGTGCGCGGTTCGCACGCGCTGATGACGGTCGGTTCGGTGCCCAACACCTTCGGGATCGGGCTCGAGAGGGTCGGCATCGAAGTGCCGCCCAGCGGATTCATTCCGGTGGACCGGGTTTCGCGCACATCGGTAGCCGGCATCTACGCGGCCGGCGACTGCACCGGCGTGCTGATGCTGGCGTCGGTGGCCGCCATGCAGGGCCGGATCGCCATGTGGCACGTCCTCGGCGAGGGCGTCCCCCCGCTCCGGCTGCGGACCGTCGCCGCCAACGTCTTCACCCATCCCGAGATCGCCACCGTCGGGATCACGCAGGCCGAGGTGGACGCCGGGAAGGTGCTGGCCCGAACCATGACCATGCCGCTGGCCACCAATGCGCGGGCCAAGATGAACAACATGAAGGACGGCTTCGTCAAACTGGTGATCCGCCCGGCGACCGGCATCGTCATCGGCGGAGTGGTGGTGGCGCCGGCCGCGTCCGAATTGATCCTGCCCATCGCCATGGCCGTGCAGAACGGTTTGACCGCCAAGGATCTCGCGTACACCCTGAGCGTCTACCCTTCGCTCTCCGGCTCGATCACCGAAATCGGCCGCCGGCTGATGCACTACGACGGCGACCTCGGCTGAGTTGTTCGGCCTCTGCGCTCATGACGGGTGCGCGCGTCGGAAAGTGATGATGCAGGCTGCCCCTTCGCATACTTCTGTCACCTTCCAACGCGCGCCGCGCATTCTCCGACGCGCCGCCGTACTTTCCGACGCGCCCCGCACCTTCCGACGCGCCGGCCGTACGTTTCCGACGCGCCGCGGCCGGTCAGTCGTCGACCCAGTCGAAGGTCTTGGTGACGGCCTTCTTCCAGGAGGCGTAGGCCTTGGCGCGCGCGCCCTCCTCCATGTTCGGCTCCCAGCGCTTGTCCTCGGCCCAGTTGGTGCGGATGTCCTCCTCGGTGGCCCAGAATCCGACGGCCAAGCCCGCGGCGTAGGCAGCACCCAGCGCAGTGGTCTCGGCAACCACCGGCCGAATGACCGGCACGCCCAGAATGTCGGCCTGGAATTGCATGAGGGTCTCGTTGACCACCATTCCACCGTCGACCTTCAGGGCGGTCAGATCGACGCCGGAATCGGCGTTCATCGCATCGAGCACTTCCTTGGACTGGAACGCCGTCGACTCCAGGACCGCACGGGCGATGTGCCCTTTGTTGACGTATCGGGTCAGGCCGACGATGGCCCCGCGGGCGTCGGACCGCCAGTAGGGGGCGAACAGACCGGAAAAGGCCGGAACGAAATAGCAGCCGCCGTTGTCCTCGACGGACTTGGCCAGATCCTCGATCTCCGGCGCCGACTTGATCAGCCCGAGGTTGTCGCGCACCCACTGCACCAGTGAACCGGAGACGGCGATCGAACCCTCGAGCGCGTACACGGTCGGCTGGTCGCCGATCTTGTAGCAGACCGTCGTCAGCAGCCCGTTCTTGGACGGCACTTTCTCGGTGCCGGTGTTGATGAGCATGAAATTGCCGGTGCCGTAGGTGTTCTTGGCCTCCCCTACCGACAGGCAGGCCTGCCCGAAGGTCGCGGCCTGCTGGTCGCCGAGGATACCGGCGATCGGCACTCCGGCCAAGGTGCCGCGGGGCCGCACCTCGGCATACACCTCGGATGAGGACTTGATCTCGGGCAGCATCGACATCGGGATGCCCATGTCCTGGGCGATCGAGGCGTCCCAGGTCAGCGTATCCAGGTCCATGAGCAGAGTGCGCGATGCATTGGTCGGATCGGTGATGTGGATGCCGCTCTCCACCCCTCCGGTCATGTTCCAGATGACCCAGGTGTCCATGTTGCCGAAGACCAGGTCGCCGGCTTCGGCCTTTTCCCTTGCGCCATCAACATTGTCGAGAATCCATCGGACCTTGGGCCCGGAGAAGTACGTGGCCAGGGGCAGGCCCACCTTGTCCTTGTAACGCTCCGCCCCGCCGCCGAGCGCGCCCAGTTGCTGACAGATCGCGTCGGTGCGGGTGTCCTGCCAGACGATCGCGTTGTAGACCGGGATGCCGGTGGTCTTGTCCCACACCATTGCGGTCTCCCGCTGATTGGTGATGCCGACCGCCACCACGTCCGCGGGTGTCAGGTCCGCTTTGGCCAACGCCCCGGCCGTCACCGAGCGGGTGTTCTCCCAGATCTCCAGCGGGTCGTGCTCCACCCATCCGGCTTTCGGGAAGATCTGCTCGTGTTCCTTCTGGTCGACGGCCACCACGCGGCCCTCGTGGTTGAAGATCATGCATCGGGTGGAGGTGGTGCCCTGGTCGATTGCTGCTACGAACTGCTCGCTCATCTATTCAAACCCTTTCATCACTGGCGTCATTGGCGTGAAATTCCGGATCAATCAATCACTCGTCGAGCTGGTGCAGGGACTAATTCGTGGCCGCTCCGGCCGAACTACCGCGGCCGCTGTATCAGTTCGTCCTGACCAGGATGGGCTTCACGTTCTTGATCAGGTCGGCGGCGTCGGTGGCCTTGAACAGCAGGGTGGCCAGGACGGCACCGATGAGCGGGGCCACCACGGGAATCCAGGAGTAGCTCCAGTCCGACGATCCCTTGCCCTTGATGGGGAGCAGGGCGTGGGCGATGCGGGGACCGAGGTCGCGGGCCGGATTGATGGCGTAACCGGTCGGGCCACCCAGGGACGAACCGATGCCGACGACGACGAGTGCCACCGCCAGCGGCCCGACGGCCGCCGGAGTACCGCCGGCGATCAGCACCCAGAAAATCAGCACGAAGGTCGCGATGATTTCGGTGATGATGTTCCACAGCGGATTTCGAATGGCGGGGCCGGTCGAGAACACACCCAGTTTCTTACCCGGATCGGCCTCGGCGTCGAAGTGGTCGCGGAAGGCGAGCCAGCACAGGACGGCGCCGATAAAGGCGCCGAGGAGTTCCGCAGCGAAGTAGACGAAGGCCTGCGAGGCCGAGATGTTTCCCATCATCCACTGGGAAAGGGTGACCGCAGGATTCAGATGGCCACCGGTCGGGAACGCAACATAAACACCGACGTAGACGCCAAGCCCCCATCCGAAGGTGATGAGCAGCCAGCCCCCGTTCTCACCTTTGCTCCCTTTCAGAATGGCGGTGGCCACAACGCCGGTACCGAGCAGGAGCAGAAGGGCGGTGCCCAGCGTCTCATACAGGAATATGTGGCCCAAACTGACTGTACTCAAGAAGTCCTCCATTGGACTGAACACCGGTGGATGAACAAGCGCACCGCCGACGCAATACCGGCAGGCATTTCGTTGCAGAGGCGACGCAGGCCGCGCCCCGCAAACCTTTCGTCGGACTTTAGCCCGGGATTATCGCCACTACGCAGGCGGCGCCCGATCGCCCGGCCTGCGCGAAACGCCCACCCTACAGACCCTGGTCGACTTTGCCCTGACCGGTGTCGGCCGCGGCGACGCCGCCACGTTCGCTCGGGGACTCGGCGCCCACCCTGACCTCCTGCGCGCCCATCCGGGCGGCGTCAGCGGTCCGGTCGTCCGGCATCTGCTGGGACTCGATCTCGGCCTTCACCCGCGCGCGGTAATGCTCGACCTCGTTGGCCACCGCCGACTCGTTCCAGTCCAGCAGCGGCGCAACGAGATCGGCGACTTCCTGGGCGGCGGCGGCGCCCCGATCCCAGGTGTCGACCGAGATTCGGGTACGGCGCGCCAGGATGTCGTCCAGGTGTAGTGCGCCTTCGTGCGAAACGGCGTACACCGCCTCGACTTTGAGGTACTTCGGCGCACTGGTCAACGGGTCGCCCAATTCCGGACGCTCAGCGATGAGTGCGACCACCTCACGGATCAGACTGCCGTATCGACCGAGCAGGTGCTTGACCCTCGGCTCGTCCAGATGTACTTCGGCGGCCAGCTTTTTCTGGTTGTTGGCCAAGGCCTGGTAACCGTCGGCGCCGATCAACGGAACCCGGTCGGTGATGGATCGCCCGACCTTGCCGGTCAACTGCTCGACCGCCTTGTCGACCGCGTCCGCCGCCATGACCCGGTAGGTGGTGTATTTCCCGCCGGCCACGATGACCAGGCCCGGGACCGGGGAAACGACCGCGTGCTCACGGGAGAGCTTGCTGGTCTGATCCTCCTCACCGGCCAGCAACGGGCGAAGGCCGGCGTAGACACCCACCACATCGTCCCGGGTCAGCGGCTTTTCCAGCAGGCGATTGGCGTGATCGAGGATGTAATCGATGTCCGACCGGCTCGCTGCCGGGTGCGCCAGGTCGAGATCCCATGGCGTGTCGGTGGTGCCGATGACCCAGAAGTCGTCACTCCAGGGGCACGGAATGATGAACAGCAGGCTCTTCTCGGTCTCGGTGATCAACCCGGTGTCGGAGTCGATGCGGTCCCGCGGGATGATCACGTGCACGCCCTTGGACGCGGTGACCCGGAACTGTCCTTTACCGCCGATCATCTGTTGGATCTCGTCGGTCCACACCCCGGCCGCGTTGACCGTGGTCTTCGCCCTCACCTCGATGTCCCGGCCCGTCTCCAGATCCTTGACCACGGCTCCGATGACCCGTTCGCCTTCGCGCAGAAAGGAGATGACCCGGGCACTGGTGGCGACGAGTGCGTCGTAGGAAGCGGCCGTCCGCGAGATCATCATGGTGTGCCGGGCGTCGTCGAGTTGCCCTTCGTAGAACATGATGCCGCCCTTGATGGCGCCCGTCTTTCCGCTCCGGAAGGACTTCAGCGTCGCCGTCTTCGACAGGTGCCGTAGATGGCTGGGCACTCCCCGGCCCGCCCCCAGCACGTCGTAGACGCCCACCCCGGTGCCGACGTACGCCCGGTCCCAGGCCGTCTTCTCCAGCGGATAGATGAATTTCACCGGTCGGGCCAGGTGCGGGCACAGCGTCTGCAGGATGAGTTTGCGCTCGCGGAGGGCTTCGAAAACGAGGGAGAAGTTGAGCTGCTTGAGGTAGCGCAATCCGCCGTGCACAAGTTTTGACGACCTGCTGGACGTTCCGGAAGCCAGATCTCTGGCTTCCACCAGGGCCACTTTCAGGCCACGGCTGGCCGCGTCCAAGGCGGCTCCGGCCCCCACCACGCCGCCGCCGATCACCAGCACATCGAACTGTGTCTCGGCCATCTGCAGTAGGGCGTCCTGGCGATTCTTCGGGCTCAGAGCGGTGGAAAGGAAACTCATGCTTGCTCCTATCGGTGATCGTCACTGATCAGATCGGCGCACCATCGTCGGGTCGCCCCCAGCGGTAAGTACCGTGTCAGAACACTATCGGTGGGCCGAGGGACAGGACAATGATGGGCGTTCGGCAATGCCGAACGCCCGGTGTTCGGTATCGCCGAACGCTGTGAGGTGGGCCGGGTACGCTGTGCCGAATGTCCGGAACGGTGCAGTCGGTGGAGCGTGCCGCAGCGATGCTCAGGCTCCTGGCCGACGAGAACGAGCCCGTCGGCCTGGCCCAGATCGCCGCCGCACTCGGCCTCGCCAAGGGCACCGCGCACGGCTTGTTGCGCACTTTGCAGGATGTCGGTTTCATCGAGCAGGCCTACCCGACCGGCCCCTATCGCGTGGCCCCGGAGATCTTCCGACTCGGCTGGGCCCGACTTGATCTCAATGAGCTGAGGTCGACGGCGTTGAACTGGACCGATGCGCTCGCGGCCAGGACCGGGGAATCGACCAAGGTGGCCGCTTTCCAGGACGGGCAGGCGATCGTGGCCCACCATGTCTTCCGTGCCGACCGGTCGGATCAGGTCCTGTTGACCGGGACGGCTCTACCGCTGCACGCCAGTGCATTGGGAAAGGTGCTGCTGGCGTTCGACCCCGGCGCGGCTCGCAGTGTCCTGGGCAAGGACCTTCCCACCTTCACCTTCCGGACGATCACCGACCGGGTCGCCCTGCAGCGCGACCTGGCCACGATCCGGGATCAGGGCTGGGCGGGCTCGGTGGAAGAATATGCCCCGGCGGTGAGCGCCATCGCGGCCCCGATCCGGGACGGCGGAGGCTATGTGGTGGCAGCGGTAGGCATCGAAGGGGACACCGACCGAATGTGTGACGAGAGGTCGCGACCGCGGACCGCTTTGATCTCGCAGGTGATCAGGGCCGGCCGGTCCATCTCCCGGGCGCTCGGACACGGTCGCGAATCGTGACTGCCACGTTTGTGGCTGCGCTCGACCAGGGCACGACCTCGACCAGGTGCATGGTCTTCGACCGCGACGGCACCATGGTCTCGCTGTCCCAGCGCGAGCACCACCAGCATTACCCGAGGCCAGGATGGGTTGAGCACGATGCGGCCGAGATCTGGTCCATCGTCCGACAGGTCGTTCCCAATGCGCTCGACGACGCCGGGGCCGACCCGCGTCAGATCGTTGCTCTCGGGATCACCAACCAGCGGGAGACCACCGTCGTCTGGGACCGGATCACCGGCCGTCCGGTCGGCCGGGCCATCGTCTGGCAGGACACCAGGACCACCGATCTGCTACCGGAGATCGCCCGCGCGATCGACCCGGCGGAGATCACCGCGAGAACCGGTCTGCCGCTCACCGGCTACTTCTCCGGGCCGAAACTGCGCTGGATACTGGATCGTGATCCGGGCGTCCGGGCCAGAGCCGACCGGGGTGAACTCTACTTCGGCACCATGGATTCCTGGATCACCTGGAATCTGACCGGCGGCGTCAACGGCGGAGTCCACGTCACCGATGTGACCAATGCCAGCCGCACTATGTTGATGAACATCGAGACGCTGGAATGGGATCCGGTCCTGCTCGACGCACTGCGGATTCCGGCCAGCGTGCTTCCGACCATCGTGCCGACCATCAGAGCGCTGGGCAAGACGGTCGCCCCGGTCGCGGGGATCGAAATCGGGGCGATCATCGGCGACCAGCAGGCGTCCCTGTTCGGGCAGACCGCATTCGACGCCGGGGAAGCGAAGTGTACTTTCGGCACCGGTAGTTTCATGCTGCTCAACACCGGCCCGGAAATCGTCCGGTCCGGCCACGGTCTGATCACCACCGTCGCCCACCAGATCGAAGACGAGCCGGCCTCCTACGCACTGGAGGGTTCCGTTGCGGTGGCCGGAGGGCTGGTGCAATGGTGTCGGGACAGCCTCGGGCTGATCCGCACTGCGGCGGAAATCGAGACGCTCGCCGCCACCGTGCCGGACAATGGCGGTTGTTATGTGGTGCCGGCATTTTCCGGCCTTTTCGCTCCGCATTGGAATCCCTCGGCCCAGGGCCTGCTGGTCGGTCTGACGGCTTTCGTCACGAAGGCACACATCGCCAGGGCGGTGCTCGAGGCATCCGCGTGGCAGACCCGCGACGTGATGGATGCGATGAACGCCGATGCCGGTTTCGCCGCGGTCAGTCTGGCCGTCGACGGCGGTATGACCACGGACAACCTGCTGATGCAGATGATCGCCGATGTGCTGGACATACCGGTGGTCCGACCGATGATGGCGGAAACGGTCGCCCTGGGCGCGGCCTATGCGGCCGGTCTGGCCGTCGGATACTGGCCGGATCGACAGGTCCTCCGACGCAATTGGCAACGCGCCGCCGAGTGGCGGCCGACCATCGACCCGGCCCGCCGCGACGCAGAATTGGCATGTTGGCGCCGGGCGGTGGCACTGGCCGACGCCTGGGGAAACCGATCGCCGTCCGGGGCGCCACTGTTGCCGTCGGTCTCCGGCGCCGGGGTGTAGCGCCCGGTCATGATGCCTCTGGTAGCTCCCGCGGCCGGGCCGCGCATCTAAAAGTGTCAGCCGCTGCTGTACCTTGCGACGCGCTGCTCACTTTGCGACGCACCGCGGCCCTTGGTGGCTCTGGGTGGCTCAGTGGGTGAGCCTGCGCATCTGAAGGTGTCTGCCGCTGCTGTACTTTGCGACGCGCCGGGCACTTTGCGACGCGCCGTGGCCGTGGGTGGCTCCGCGCCGCAGCCGTAGGGGGCGGCGGGGGGCGGCGGGGGCGGAAAGGGGTCAGTGACCGCGCCGGCGGTCCGGACGCTTCCAGCTGTCGCCCCACACGCTGCCGGCGAGGGTGGAGATGGCCGGGATCAACAGGAACCACCACCAGGCGTCGGTGGCGAAGAAGAGCACCAGCGCCAGAATCCCGGACACCGCGACGGCCGCTCCGACCAGCTTCTGGGCGCGGCTGCGATCGTCCGGCACAGCAACTGCGGCACTGCTGCCGAACGCGGACACACCCGTTCCGCCCCGGTTGACTAGGGGAGCCGCTGCGGTCGCCGGGCCCGGCAACGGCGGGTGCGGGGCGGGCAGGTCGGCGAACAGTGCCCGCAGCTCCCCGACGGTGCGGGCGGCGCTGGCCGAGGCGCTCCTGGTGCCGTACTCGTCCAGATCCAGTCGCCCGGTGGTCATGTGTTCGCCGAGTGCTTCGACGGCCGCGTTGCGTTCGGCGTCGCCGATCCGGATAGCCCCCACATCGCGACCCGGCGGGTCGGCGGCGGGTTCGCTGTTGGTCACGGATCCGATGTTAGCGGTGTCCCACCCGCGGCGGTCGGCCTCATTCCGGCTCGTCGAGTTCGGCGATGACGGCGCCGGCGGTGACCGGATCCCCGACCGACACCGACACCGTCCGGACCACCCCGGCCCGCGGCGCGAGCACCGGATTCTCCATCTTCATGGCCTCGATGACGGCGATCAATTCGCCGGCGGCGACCGGCCGGCCCGGTTCGACCGCGACCTTGGCCACGGTGCCCTGCATCGGTGCGCGAACCTCATCACCCGTGGCGACCGGGGCCGCCGATGGGCGGGCCTTGCGGGCACCGGGCCCGGCGCGGCGGCCCGCAGGCGCCGGGGCGAACAGGTCGGCGGGCAGGGTGACTTCCACCCGGCGCCCGTTGACCTCGGTGACCACGGTGCGCCGGTCGGCGCTCCCGATTCGGTCCCCCGGGTCCCCCCGCTCCGGCAGGTCCGACCGGTCGGACTCGTCGAACGCCGGCAGCAGGTTTTCGAACTCAGTCTCGATCCACCGGGTGTGGACGGCGAAAACGCCGTCCGCAGCCACGAAGGCCTGCTCGAACACCACGGCGCGATGGAACGGCAGGGCGGTCGCCATCCCCGTCACCCGCATCTCGGCCAGGGCCCGGCGGGACCGTTCCAGGGCCTGTTTGCGGTCGGCCCCGGTGACGATCAGCTTGGCCAACAGCGAATCGAAGTTGCCGGAAACGACAGAACCGCTCTCCACGCCGGAGTCCAGCCGGACACCCGGACCGCTGGGCGCGGTGAACTCAGTGATGGTGCCGGGGCCGGGCAGGAATCCGCGGCCCGGGTCCTCACCGTTGATCCGGAATTCGAAACTGTGCCCTCTGGGCTCGGGATCGCTCTGCCGGCCGAGCTTCTCGCCGTCAGCGATCCGGAACTGCTCGCGCACCAAGTCGATGCCACTGGTCTCCTCCGAGACGGGATGCTCCACCTGAAGTCTGGTGTTCACTTCCAGGAACGCGATGGACCCGTCCCGGCCGACCAGAAATTCCACCGTACCGGCACCGGTGTAGTCGGCCTGGCGGCAGATCGCCTTGGCCGACCGGTGGATGGTGGCGCGTTGCTCGTCGGTGAGGAAAGGCGCGGGCGCCTCCTCCACCAGCTTCTGAAAACGCCGTTGCAGTGAACAGTCCCTGGTACCGACCACGATCACCGTCCCGTGCTGGTCGGCCAGGACCTGCGCCTCGACGTGGCGCGGCCGGTCGAGATACTTCTCGACGAAACATTCACCGCGACCGAAGGCGGCGACCGCCTCTCGCACGGCCGACTCGTACAACTCCGGAATCTCGCCCACGGATCTGGCCACCTTCAACCCGCGGCCGCCGCCCCCGAAAGCGGCCTTGATGGCCACCGGCAGGCCGAACTTCTCTGCGAAGGCCACCACCTCGGCCGCCCCGCTCACCGGTTCCGACGTGCCCGGCAGCAGCGGGGCTCCGGCGGCCACGGCGATGCGCCGGGCGGTCACCTTGTCACCGAGTTGCCTGATCGCCGTCGGACTCGGCCCGATCCAGGTCAGCCCCGCGTCCAGGACCGCCTGGGCGAAATCGGCGTTCTCGGAGAGAAAGCCATAACCCGGATGTACCGCGTCCGCGCCCGACCGACGGGCGACGGCGATCAGCTTCCCGATGTCCAGATACGTCTGCGCCGAGGTGTCGCCGTCCAGTGCGTAGGCCCGATCGGCGGTTCGGACGTGCAAGGCGTCCCGGTCGGAATCGGCGTACACCGCAATGCAGGTCAGACCCGCGTCCCGGCAGGCCCGGGCGACCCGGACGGCGATTTCGCCCCGGTTCGCGATCAGCACGGTATGCATGTCACACCTTCCCGCATCTGTTCATGTCACACTCATTCATCCCTGACGCCACAGGCTGGTCACCGAGATCCCGACCTCGCGCAGGAGCGCGCGGGTGAGCGGAAGTGAAATCCCGATGACCGAAGAATGGTCGCCGTCCACGCCGTCGACGAACCAGCCCCCATAGCCGTCGATGGTCAATCCGCCGGCCACCAGGAACGGCTCCCCGGTCCGCAGGTAGGCGGTGATCTCGTCGTCGGAGGGTGTGCCGAACCTGACGGCGGTGCGCTGGTGACCGGCCGCCCGCGCGACGGCCATCCCGTCACGCAGCAGGACGACCGCGTGTCCGGTCAGCAGATCAGCTGTGCGGCCGGACATCTCGGCCCACTCCCGCCGCACCTGCGCCTCGTCGGCCGGTTTGCCGCGCAGCCGGCCGTCGTGCAGCAGCATCGAATCGCAGCCGATGACCACCGCGTTCCGGTGCGCCGCGACCACCGCCGGCAGAACGGCGGCCACCTTTGCCACGGCCAGGGCCGTCACCGTGGCGGCCGGCTCGGAATCGGAGTGGGCGGCCTCGACAGCGGTCTCGTCGATCCCGGAGACGAAGACCACCGGATCGATACCCGCCGCGCGCAACACCGCCAGACGGGCCGGTGACGCGGAGGCCAGCACCGTTTTCATCGGGCCGGCCGGTGACTCGTTCTCGCCGCTCACCGGGTCAACCCGGACGCCCACCACTGGTCGGGTCCGATGGCACGGCCGTCGACCGGAACGCCCCAGACCGTGCGGGGGACAGGTGGTCTGCTCCGGCGGAGGTTCGACACGGCGAGCGCCGACAGGACAGCCACCACCGCGGCCACCTCTTCCTCATCGGCGGCTTCGGTGCGGTGGTCGGTCACAGCGGAATGTTCCCGTGCTTGCGCGGCGGGAGCGTCCGCCTCTTGTCGCGCAGGGTGCGCAGGGCGCCGGCCACCGCGGATCTGGTCTCCCGTGGGCGGATCACCCGGTCGACATACCCGCGCTCGGCTGCCATGTAGGGGTTCACCAGGGTGTCCTCGTACTCGGCCTGCAATTGCCAGCGGCGGGATTCGACGTCCTCCCCGCGCTCCGCCGCGGCAACAAGATCCTTGCGGTACAAGATGTTCACGGCACCGGCGGACCCGACGACGGCGATCTGTGCGGTCGGCCAGGCGAGATTGACATCCGCGCCCAGATGCTTGGAGCCCATCACGTCGTACGCCCCGCCATAGGCTTTGCGGGTGATCACGGTGATCAACGGGACCGTGGCCTCGGCGTAGGCGTAGATCAGTTTGGCGCCGCGGCGGATGATGCCATTCCATTCCTGGTCGGTACCGGGCAGAAATCCGGGCACATCGACGAACGTCAGCACCGGAATGTTGAAGGCATCGCAGGTGCGGACGAATCGGGCCGCCTTTTCGGACGCCCGGATATCCAGGGTGCCGGCCAGGTGCTGCGGTTGATTGGCGACGACGCCGACGCTCGTGCCGCCGACCCGGCCGAAAACGGTGATCAGGTTCGGTGCGTACAAGTCCTGGACGGGCAGAAAATCTCCGCCGTCCAGCACCGCGGACACCACCGTCATCATGTCGTACGGCTGGTTCGGCGAATCGGGGATCAGCGAATCCAATGCGAGATCATCTGCGGTCACACCGGTGTCGTCGAGATCAACCGGTTCGGCGGGCGTGACCGACAGATTGTTGGACGGTAGATACGACAGCAGGTCGCGGACGTATCCGATCGCATCGCGCTCGTCGGGAGCCAGGTAGTGCGCGTTTCCGGAGCGCTCATTGTGGGTCCGGGCGCCGCCCAGATCTTCCAGGGTGACGTCCTCGCCGGTGACGGCTTTCACCACATCCGGCCCGGTAATGAACATCTGCGACGTCTTGTCGACCATGACGATGAAATCCGTCAGGGCCGGCGAATAGACATGCCCGCCGGCGGCGGCCCCCATGATCAGCGAAATCTGGGGGATCACTCCGGAAGCGTGCACATTGCGCTTGAAAATTTCTGCGTAGAGGCCGAGCGAGACGACGCCTTCCTGAATACGTGCGCCGCCGCCCTCGTTGATGCCGACAACGGGGCGGCCGGCCGTGAGGGCGAAATCCATCACCTTGACGATCTTCTCGCCGTACACCTCACCCAGCGCACCGCCGAAAACGGTCACGTCCTGGGAGAAGACGCAGATGTCCCGGCCGTCGACGGTGCCGTATCCGGTGATGACACCATCGCCGGCCGGGCGGCGGGCGGCCATGCCGAAGTTGGTGGAGCGATGAACGGCCAGCGCGTCGAATTCGACGAACGATCCCTCGTCCAGCAACAACTCGATCCGTTCGCGGGCGGTGAACTTGCCGCTGGCGCGGTGCCGTGCCACCGCGTCCGCGGCACCGGGCTGCCCGGCCGCGGCGAGGCGGCGCTCCAGGTCGGCCAATTTCCCGGCGGTGGTGTGCCGGTCCGCGTCGGGCCCGCCGGCCGGGGGGGAACCCGTGTCGGGCTCGGACTGCTCTGCCACTGAATGCGGTCTCCCTCATCTGCGCGGTGATCTACCGGCTGCCGCCGGACTCGTCCCCCACCTGGTAAGTCGGCCTGGTCGTCGGCACCGGTTACGCGGCACCTGGTAGTCGGCACCTGGGTAGTCAGCACCGGACGCCACCCTAGCAACGGCTGGTCGCCGGGCTTGACGGGCAGCCGTCGACCTACCCTGGCCGGATGAGCGGACGCGAGCAGGCCGGGCCTCTACCCACCAGCCGGGAGCCGATGGATGCGTCCGCGGTCCGACGTGCGTTGCTCCGACCGGAGCGGTGGCAGGTGGTCCACGTACGGGAGACCGGGTCCACGAACGACGACCTCACCCACGGGTCGGGCGCGGTGCCGGACCCGGCCGACGGCACGGTTCTGGTCACCGAGGAGCAGACCGCGGGTCGGGGGCGGTCGGGGCGGCAGTGGAGTTGCCCGCCCGGGGCCGGGCTGATGTTCTCCGTCCGGGTGTCGCTGGAGGACATCCCGCCGCAGCGCAGAGCCTGGGTCGGAGTCGCTCTGGGGCTGGCCGTGGTCCAGGCGTTCGGCACGGCGGCCGGCGTGGCGGCGACCTTGAAATGGCCGAACGACGTGCTGATCGACGGAGCGAAATGCGGGGGAATCCTCGCCGAGTCGGTCGGCGCGTCGGTGGTGGTGGGCGCCGGTCTGAACATTTCCGTCCGGCCGGACGAACTTCCCCGGTCCGATGCCACCTCACTGCTGGCGGCCGGGGGTCGCGAGGTGGACCGGGATCATCTCCTGGCTGCCGTCCTGGATTCGTTCGGCGACCTGCTGGACGCCTGGCGGGCGGCCGCCGGGGACGTGGACGCCGGGGGACTGCGGGCCCGCTACCTGGCGTCATGTTCCACCATCGGCACGGATGTGACCATCGAGCTGCCCGGCGGTCGGCAGGCCGCCGGTGTCGCGGTCGACGTCGATCCCGGCGGCGCCGTCGTGATCCTGGGCCGCGACGGGACACGATCGCGCTTCTCGGCCGGCGACGTGGTGCACCTGCGGCCGGCTCGGTGATGACCGAAGCAACCGCGGCTGGCTCCGCCTCGGCCGACCGGTCCT
The DNA here is from genome assembly GCA_964250735.1 of uncultured Nakamurella sp. Taxonomy (GTDB): domain Bacteria; phylum Actinomycetota; class Actinomycetes; order Mycobacteriales; family Nakamurellaceae; genus Nakamurella. Next base: position 102,424 of record CAXUHA010000003.1, read on the forward strand.
CGGGTCAGCCCGGGCGTTCGGAACTGATCGTCCGGCTGACCGCGGTGGCCGACCAGGTGGGCGACGCGGCCCGCGCGGCCGGGCGAGCCGCGGACGACGTCCGCCTGCTGCTGGCCACAAAGACCATCGAGCCGGCCAGGATCCGTGAGGCGCTGTCCGCCGGGTACGACCTGATCGGTGAGAACCGGGCCCAGGAGGTCGTGGCCAAGGCCGACGAGCTGGCGGCGACGGCCCATGAGTGTCACTTCATCGGGCACCTGCAGGCGAACAAGATCAACCAGGTGCTGCCTCACGTGCAGTGCGTGCAGACGGTCGATTCTGCCGAGCTGGCCCGTCGGCTCGACGATCGGGTCGGCCGGCTCGGTCGCACCCTGGACGTGTTGATCCAGGTGAACGTGTCGGGGGAGGGGAGCAAGTCCGGTGTCGGACTGTCCGACGCGCCCGCATTGCTGGCCGAACTCGCCCGGTTGGACCGGTTGCGGGTCAAGGGTTACATGACGATCGGCTTGAATTCGCCGGACCTGTCGGCCGTCCGCGCCGGATATCGCGCGCTGCGCACGTTCCGGGACGATGCCCTGGCCCGGGGTCTGCCCGGAGCCGAACAAGCCACCGAGCTCTCGATGGGCATGAGCGGCGACTTCCCCGCGGCGATCGCCGAAGGTGCGACCATGGTGCGGATCGGGTCGGCGGTGTTCGGGCGCCGGCCCGGGTGATCGCGGCCGCCGTTCCGCGCACCCCCGTTCCGACCTGCACCGGGTAGCGTGGGCCAGGACGAACCGTCGGTCGCGGACCAGGTGAGGGGTGCGTTTCATGGCCTACCCGGACAACCTGCTGTCGCGCGGCGAGCGGGTGGTGCTGCACAAGCACCCGCACTGGAAGGTGCTGATCCTGCCGACGGTGCTGTTCGTGGTGTTCATCGGTGGTGGTTTCGCCCTGGCCGCGGTCCTGCAGCGCTGGGAATATCACGCCACGGCGTGGATCGTCATCGCCGCGGTGGCCGCCCTGGGTCTGATTCTGTTCACGTTGATCCCCTTCATCCGTTGGCGCACCGAGCATTTCGTGATCACGAACTACCACGTGTTCTTCCGGACGGGCATCCTGCGACGGCGGGAACACCAGATTCCGCTGGGACACATCCAGAACATGGAGACCTCGGTCAAGTTCTGGGGCCGTCTGCTCGGCTACGGGTCGTTGATCGTCGAATCGGCTGCCGATCAACCGCTGGAATTCGAGAACGTGGCCTCGCTGCCCACCGTGCAGTCGACGCTGAACCAGCTGATCATGGACGACCGGAACAGGTACCGGATCTCCTCCGACGGGGTCCCGGATCCGGCCGGGGACCACCCGCCCGCCCAGAACTACCCCACGCCGGGACGGCCGGACGAGTATCCCGGAGCGCCTCGGCGGTGACCGGCCGGACGTCAGCGATCGGCGCCGGTCCATGTTCCCGCCTGCCCGCCGGCTGTCCGGCCTGCAGACCTAAGGTGACCTGGTGACCACCGTGCTGTTGGCCGAGGACGACTCGGCCATCTCAGATCCGCTCTCCCGCGCGCTGGAGCGTGAGGGCTATCTGGTGCTCGTCGCACCCGACGGCAACGCCGCCCTCGCCGCCGCCCTGTACAACGACGTCCACCTGGTGATCCTGGATCTGGGTCTGCCCGGCACCGACGGCGTGGAGATCTGCCGGCGCATCCGCGACGCCGGACGGGACGTTCTGGTGCTCATGCTGACCGCCCGCACCGACGAGGTCGATTTCATCGTCGGACTGGACGCCGGGGCCGACGACTACGTCGGCAAGCCGTTCCGGCTGGCCGAACTGCTGGCCAGGGTGCGGGCGCTGCTGCGCCGCCGCGAACCGGAGGTGCTCGAGATCAACGGGGTACGGATGGAGGCGCGGGCGCGCCGGGTGCTGGTCGGCGGCACCGAGGTCACCCTGGCCAACAAGGAGTTCGAACTGCTTCGCGCCCTGATGACCAGGGCCGGCCAGGTCGTCCCGCGGGAGGACATCATCGACGAGGTGTGGCACGATCCGACGCTGCTGTCGTCCAAGACGCTGGACATGCACATCTCATGGCTGCGGCGGAAGTTGTCCGGACCGGACGGCGGCGTCGACCATCGGATCGCGACCGTGCGGGGCGTCGGATTCCGCTTCGACACAGACTGACGGCTCCCTGTGCGCCGCCGGATTCTGACGTCGATCATGCTACTGATCGCGGCCACCGTGCTGACCCTGGGCGTGCCGCTGGCCGTCGTTTCCTGGCGCCTGGTCGACGACCTGATGCACCAGGAACTGGCCGGTCGGCTGCAGTCGATGGAGGCGTCCATCTCGCTGCGTTCGGAGGAGACCTCACAGCTCGACCTGCAGCCGTTGCAGGTCGCCATCCCGGAGGGAGGCCGGCTGGTGGTCCGGTTGGCCGGCGTGCCCGACCGGGGGGTCGGCGCCCCGCCCAGCAGCGACGTCTATTCCGAGTCGGTTGCGCTGCCCGGCGGTGGGGAGTTGGTGCTCTCGGTTCCGATGGATCGACTCCGGACCGAACGCTGGCGAGCGTTGCTGCTGGTCGGAGCGGCCGTGCTGCTGTCGATCATGGTGGCCACCGGGATCGCGCTGGTGTTGGCCCGCCGCCTCGCGACGCCGTTGTCCGACGTGGCCAGACGCGCGGCCCGGCTGGGGTCGGGTGACTTCCGCACCTTTCGGCGGCGGTACGGCATCGGCGAGCTCGATCGGGTCGCCGATGTGCTGGATTCCTCCGCCACGGACATCGCCGCGCTGCTCAGCCGCGAGCGGGACCTGGCCGGGGACATCTCCCACCAGTTGCGGACCAGACTGACCGGCCTCCGGCTCCGGTTGGAGGAACTCGCGCTCAATCCCGACCCGATGGTGGTCTCGGAGGTGAACGCCGCCCTGGACCAGACCGATCGGCTGGTCACGGTGGTCGACGATCTGCTGGCCGACGCCCGGTCGCAGCGGGCGGCCGGCGCCACCGAGTTGGACCTGTTCGCCGAGCTGGAGGAGTTCGGCGCGGAGTCCGAAACCCGGGTCGTGACGGCCGGGCGGAAGCTGCGAATCCGCTGCCCCGAGGGCATTTCCGTGCGGGTGACCTCGGTGCGCCTGCGGGAGGCCCTGGGCGCGCTGGTCGACAACGCCCTGCAGCACGGTGCCGGCACGATCCGGATCGTGGCCCGGCCCGGGGCGGGTTCGGTCATCATCGAGGTGTCGGACGAGGGCCCCGGTATCGCCCACGCCGCGGCCGGCCACATCTTCGAACGAGGCATGTCCACCTCGTCGTCGACCGGCATCGGTCTGCCGCTGGCCAGAGCATTGATCGAGGCCGACGGCGGCCGACTCGAACTGAGGCGGGCCAGTCCGCCGGTCTTCGGAATCTTCCTCGCTGCCGACAATGCACCCGACGATTCGCCGGATCATTCAGCTGATGATTCGCCCGACCGTGCGTCGAAGAGTCTGCCGGACTATTCGCCCGATGACGGGCCGCACCATTGCGCCGATCATCCGAACCTCCGGCAGGTTCGCCGCTGATTCACCGGGAATGGGGCAGGTCCTGGCCGGCCACATTGGGCGGGAGCTGGCCTTCCGGCGCCAGCTCGTCGGGGAACACCCAGCGCCGGTACGCCCAATAGCGGAAGGCCATGCCGATCAGCGTGCCCACTACATTGGCGGCGACGAAGTCCACCACCGTCACGGTGAACTGCCGATAATGGGCCGGGTTGATGTCCAGGACATAATGGCTCAGCCACAGCGGCACCAGGTTCAGACCCAGCGCGATGCCGTTGAACAGGAAGAACAACATCGCCTCGTGATGTCGTTCGCGCCCACCCCGCCCGTTGAACGACCATTCGCGATTCAGGATATAGCTGAAAATGGTCGACACCAGCACCGAGATGATCTTGGAGGTAATGACTTTCTCGTACAGCACGGTGTGCGACAGCACGGTGAATAGTCCGGTGTCGACAATCCACGAGGACCCCCCGACCACGATGAATTTGGCCAGTTCACGATGCTTTGGCGGCAGGATTTCCCGGACGCGGTCGATCAGATTCACCGGCCAAGTGTACGGGGGCACCCCTACGGTCGGGCGTCGCTCGCGCACCTACCGGGGGCCGGCCACCGCCGTGCCGACCGTGTTGGAGGTGACCGTGCCGACCCGGCCGTCGCGCCCGGACCGGTAGGTGACGACGGCGTTGTTGCTGATCGTGGTACCGGGCGGCAGCCGCGGGTCGACCACCACCAGGAGGATCACCGTGGTGCTCTGACCAGGGCCGAGTGCCCGGAACCGGACATCGATGGTGCCGGACCTGATGGCCAGGTCCAGTCCGGGACCGTCGGCCGGGAAAGCCGTGGAGAAGGTGGTACCGGCCGGCACATGCGTGGTCATCCGAAGGTCGAAGACGGCACGACGGCCGACGTCGGTCATCGTCACCGAGTACCTCAGCAGATCCCCGGCCCGGGCCGGACCGCCGGGGTTGCTCTGGTTGACGACGGACGTGGTGGTGCGGAGGCACGGCGCCCGACGTGGGGAATGCTCTCTCCATTTGTCACACCCACTGGGCGCGCCCCGGACCAGCAGATCCGTTCCGCGGGCCGCGGTGGTGAGCAGGCTGGTGCCACCGGAGAGCCGGGCCGTCGGCAGAGCCAACTCCCCGGGTTCCGGGTCGGCGGCGACCCGGACGGTCAACCGCCAGTCGGCCGGCGACGCCGCCCGACCGGCCCGGCAGACGGTGGACTCCGGACCCACCATGCAGGCGGCGCCATTCGCGGAGACCGCGGCGGAGACGATTCTGACGCCGCGTCCCAGATCGGTCGGGATCGTCACCGTTCCCGGGTCATCGACGTCGCGGGCCGGCTGGCCGACCAGGCGCAGGTCGCGGGTGGCGCCCGCGTTCAGCCCGTCCACGCGCACGCTGAGTCGGTCGTAGGCGGGCCCGAACGGCTCCACCCGGAAACCGGTGGACGGTGTGACCGGTATGCGACCCAGCCGAACCTGCGCCGCGCGCAGTATCTGGTCACCGGTGGCGGCGGGCGACACCCGCACGGTCAGCGGAAAGCGCAGGGCCCCGCCGGCGGCCGGAGTACAGGTCAGCGTGGCCCCGGCCCGCCGGCAGTCCCCCGGCCACCCGGTGACGGTGAGTCCGTCGCTTCCGGCCCGGGCGAGTTGGAGCGACACCATGATCGGTCCCGGGTCCGACACGCCGTCCAGCGCCCGTCCGGTGAGGGTCATCGGCACGGTCGCACCGGGGCGCAGCAGGCCCGTCGGCCCGGTCAGTCCCACCGCGGCGTAGCCGCCTACCCCGGTCCTGGAGATGCGCAGATCGCCGGTCGTCGGGATGCGCCGGTCGCCCCGTTGGTCCGTGGCCGGGAGCTGGACGACCGTCGCGACGGCCCCGCGCCCGACCTCCAGGGCCAGGGTCACTCCGGCGGCCGCGGCACTGAACGGGCAGGTCAGCGCCCGGCCGGTGACGGTGCACGGCGTCCCGGGGCTGCCCATCACCCGCATGCCGGGTGCGATCGTCGTGGGCAGGGTGAACCGTCCGGCGTCCGTGACCCCCGGTCGCGCCGAGGCCTTGAGCCGCACCCGGTTCACCGCGCCGCGGCCGAGGCCGTGAGGGTCGACGGACAGGGTCGCACCGACGTAACCACTGGGTATGCGCAGCGGGATCGAAGCCGTGGTCCGTCCGTCGATCGCCACCTGGAGGACGCCGTCGGCGGCGTCGGCCGAGGCGTTGACGACGAAGACCAGCCGCACCGAGCCCTCCGGTGGGATCACTGGAAGTAGGCACGTCGGGGACGCGGTGACGACGACGCACGAAGAGGCATACACCGCCTGATCGATCGCACGGGCCGGCGCCCGCAACCCGGGCAGGGACGCCGGCGGGCGCACGGTGATACCGCCGGGCGCCGACACCCGCAGCCGGTGACCGGCCGCCGACGCGGTGCCGCCGCCGTTGGTGACGGCCACGGTCAGCGTGCCGCTTCCCCCGGCGGCCAGGTCGCCGCTGATCGACGTCCCCGCCGGGTCGACGCCGACCACCTCCCCGGACGGCGGTGCCGGGGTGGTCGAACCGGACGACGAACTGCCCGCCTGAGGGGCGGTGGTTCCGGCGGACGACGAGATCCCGGTCGCAGTGGTGGTGGTCGGCGTCCGCGCACCGGCGGTGCCGGTGATCGACGGCGCGGTGGTCCGGGGCGGTACGGGCGAGTGAGCGGTGTTCGACGTAGCGGTGTTCGAGGGGGCAACTGGTCTCGACGTGGTCGGTCCCGGCGACCCGCCGGGGGCCGCGGGCGCGGCGTTGCCGGAGGTGGCCGGATTCGATGACCCTGTCGTGATGGTGTCGGCCGTCGCCGCCCCACCGGGCACCGCTCCACCGGGCACCGTGCCGCTCGGGCCCGGGCCGCCGACCCGGCCCTGACTTCCGTTGGTGTCCGGTCCGCCGTTGGTGTCCGGTCCGCTGTTGCTGTCCTGCCCCCCACCACCACCCGGTGCGCCGGCCGCCGAGGACAGGGCTGCGACGTTGCCCTGGGTCACCGGCGGCGCACCGGTGGAGCTGCGCACGGCGATGACCACCGCGGCCACCACCACCGCGGCGACGGCGGTGACGGCGGCGATCGCCCCGCCGGCTCCCCAACCACCCACTTTGACCGTGGCCGCGGCGGCGTGCCGGCCGACGGATCTGGAACCGTGGACGGCCGCCCTGCCCCCCACAACGGCCGCTTGCCCGGCGGTCATGGCACCCACCTGCACCAGCGGCGCGACCGGGCCGAGGGTGCCCAGATACCCGGCGGCGGCCCCACCCAGCAGCAGCGGCGCGAGCAGCCCGCGCAGGCTGGTATTGATCTCGGCCAACTCGGCGGCCAGGCGCGAACAGCGGTCGCACTCCTGCAGATGTGCCTCGACCTGCGCCTTCTCCCGCCTGGACAGTCCGCCTCTGGTCCACGCGCCCAACCGCTCGACCGTGGCGCGGCAGCGATCGGCGGCGGTGTCGGCCAGATGGGCCTGCAGGTAGGCCTCGCGTAGGCCCTCCCGGGCTCGAAAGGCCAACGATGTCACCGCGTTGGGCGCCATCCCGAGCAGGATCCCCACATCCGCGGGCGACTGACCCTCCACCTGGGTGTGCCACAGCACCGTCTGCCAGCGCTCGGGTAGCCCGGCGAAGGCCCGGCCGATCAGTCCGTTCTCGTGTTGGGCGATCACCGGGTCGTCGACGTCGGCGGCCGTGTCGTGCGCTTCCATGTCGTCGGTGAACTGGACGCGCCTGTCCCGGCGGGTGCGGTCGTAGGCGGTGTGCCGCACGGTGGTGAACAGATAGGCGCGGAACGCCGTGTCCGGACCCCGGCCGGCCAGCATTCCGTCGAGCACCCGCGCGAACGCCTCGGACACCAGATCGTCGGCGTCGGACGCGGACCCGCCGAACTGGCGGGCCAGCGCGGAGGCAGCGCCGGCATGGCGCGCATAAAGGTCACCGAAGGCAGCCCGGTCGCCCGCCCGGACACGCGTGATCAGTTCGGCGTCACTCGCCGGCCCTGCGTGATCCTCCACGGGTGGCACCCTCTGGCCTCCAGCTCATCGTCGCGCGCCGCCGCCATCCCGGCCCGGACCGCGATGCGCAGTTACCAGTGTGACTGCTGAACGCCCGGAGTCGTCACCTATCGAACTTGTGAGATCACTCTGCGACATTCGCTCAGCAAAGTAATGGCACAACGTTAAGCTTCCACTACCGAAAGTAACAGTCTGCGGAAAAGTGTCCTCAACAGGAGTGGCGAGAAGCCCGGCGGAAAACTTTCCCCGGTTCCGCGTGACAGGCCGGGAGCGTCGGCGTCTCATTCACGGTCCATCCAACCCGTTCGGGTCGCCGCGCCGTCTCCGGGCGGCAGGAGAGGAGTGACGATGGCGAACGGCACCCCCGTCGTCGAACGGACGAGCACCGAACTCCGCCTGCAATGGAAAGCCGGCGCGGCAGCGCACGGATGGGCATTTCCCTCCGACTGGCACGCACCCGCGGTCGACGCCGTCTGTGAGTCGATCATCGCCGGCGCCGACGTGTGGCCGGCCGCCGACCGGTTGGGCCGCGATCGCGCCGCGGCCGGGGTGTCCCTGGCCGAGGCGCTGGCCGACGTGGACGGCCTGGCCACCATCTGCCCCGCCCGCTATGCCGATCCACTCCGCCGCGCGGTCTCCCTTGGTTGGGCCGACCGCATCACGACCCCGCCGTCCACCGTCCAGGACCCGCTGACCGGACTGGTGACCCCGGAGTATCTCCACGTCCGGCTGGGCGAGGTGTACCGGGCCGCGGAGGTCCAGGGGGAAGCGGTCTCGGCCGGCTCGGCGCTGGTGGTGGTACGGCTGGACCTGGCCGGATGCGTGGGCTGGCAGCGCACGCTCCCGATGGTCGTGGTCGGCGACAGTCTGCGTCAGGTGTTCGACGGCGGCGAGAGCCTTGTGCTGCTGGGCGATTCGACGGCGGTGGTCCTGTGCGACCAGAGTGCCATGCTGGCCCGCCGGGCCCGACTGCTGTGCGCGCTGATCACCCGTCAGCTCGAGCTGGATCCGGAGCTGTCCGTCCCCCAGCCCTCGGTGTGGGTCGAGGCGCTGCCCAGAACACTCGCCGCCGCGACCGACCTGGTCGCCGAACTCGGTCGGTGAACCTCCCGGCCACGATGCCGCTAATGTCGAGCACCGCTAGTGTCGAGCACCGTGGACCCCAGCAACGGCATGCCCAGGGTCGGAATGGTCGGCGGCGGGCAGTTGGCCCGGATGACGCACCAATCGGCCATCGCACTCGGCCAGAGTCTGCGGGTGCTCTCGGTCGGTCCCGATGAGTCGGCCGCTCTGGTCGCCCGCGATGTGCAGCTGGGCTCGCACCTCGATCTCGGTGCGCTGACCACGTTCGCGGCCGGATGCGACGTGGTCACCTTCGATCACGAGCATGTGCCCACCGAACACATCCGCGCCCTGGCGGCGGCCGGTCACACCGTCTATCCGGGCGCCGACGCCCTGCAGTTCGCCCAGGACAAGGCGTTGATGCGTGGCCGGCTCGCCGCGGCCGGGTTGCCCGTTCCGGCCTTCCGGGTACTGCCCGCCGGCGGCGACCTGGCCACGGCCGTCACCGAGTTCGCCGCGGAGCACGGGTGGCCGGTGGTGGTCAAGACAGCTCGCGGCGGGTATGACGGGCGGGGCGTCTGGGTAATGCCCGACGCCTCGACGGTGGCCGCTCTGAAGGCTGCGCTCACCGGCGACCTGGTGCTCGAGCAGTTCGTCCGGATGAAGCGTGAACTGGCGGCGCTGGTGGCCAGGTCGCCGTTCGGTCAGGCCGCGGCCTGGCCGGTGGTGCAGACGGTGCAGCAGGACGGGATCTGCGTCGAGGTCATCGCACCGGCCCCGGGTCTCGACCCGGATCTGGCCGCCGAGGCCTCCCACATCGCCCTGCGGATCGCCGGTGAGCTGGGGGTGGTCGGGGTGCTCGCCGTGGAACTCTTCGAAACGGTCGACGGGGGTGCCGACGGCACGGGAGCGGGTCTGCTGATCAACGAGCTGGCCATGCGGCCGCACAACTCCGGGCACTGGACCATCGACGGCGCGGTGACCAGCCAGTTCGAGCAGCACCTGCGGGCGGTCCTGGACTACCCGCTCGGCCGGACCGACGCCCTGGCCCCGTTCGCGGTGATGGGCAACGTCATCGGCGGAACCGCAGCGGAACCGGCGGCCCAGCTGCGAATGGACGAGCGGGTTCACCACCTGGCCGCGCGTTTTCCGCAGGTCAAGATGCATTTGTACGGCAAGGAGTTCCGGCCCGGCCGCAAACTCGGACATGTGACGGTGTTGGGCGACGACCTGGCTGAACTCCGCCTGGTCGCCCGGTTGTCCGCAGGCTGGCTGGGCACCGGGCGGTGGGACGACGGCTACCGGATCCACACCGGCTCGATCGGGTCGTCGGCCGACCGGGCGGTCGATGTGGCCGGCACCGGGGCGGCGTGATGACCGGTCCCGCCGTCGGCCTGATCATGGGCAGCGACTCCGACTGGCCGGTGATGGCCGCGGCCGGTGAGGTGCTCGACGACTTCGGGGTGGCCTACGAGGTCGGCGTGATCTCGGCCCACCGGACACCCGCCCGGATGCTGGACTACGCGACCTCGGCCGCCGACCGTGGCCTGCGGGTCATCATCGCCGGGGCCGGCGGCGCGGCGCATCTGCCCGGGATGGTCGCGTCGGCCACGGTGCTGCCGGTCATCGGCGTTCCGGTGCCCCTGGCCCGGCTGGACGGCCTCGACTCGCTGTTGTCCATCGTGCAGATGCCGGCCGGGATTCCGGTGGCGACGGTGTCGATCGGCGGCGCCCGCAATGCCGGTCTGCTGGCGGTTCGCATCCTGGCCTCTGCTGAGACGGCGCCGGCGCAGGCTTTGGCGGCCAGGTTGGCCGCGTTCGCCGCGGATCTGCAGGCCACCGTGCTGACCAAGGATGCGGCTCTGCACGAGCGGACCGGTCGATGACCCCGGGGGACGGGCTCTTCGCCCTGACCGACGACCATCGCGCCGTGCGGGAGGCGGTCCGCGAGATCGCCGAGCGCGAGATCCAGCCCTATGCCGCCGATGTCGACGAGCGGGAGCGGTACCCCATCGAGGCCCAGAAGGTCTTGGCGGCATCGGGCTTCGGGGCCGTGCACATCCCTCCGGAGTACGACGGAGCGGGCGCCGACGCGATCGCCACGGTCATCGTCATCGAAGAGGTGGCCAGGGTCTGCGCGTCGTCGTCGTTGATACCGGCGGTCAACAAGCTCGGTTCGATGCCCATCATCCTGTCGGGATCGGAAGAGCTGAAGCGGAAGGTACTGCCGTCGATCGCCTCCGGTGAGGCGATGATCTCGTACGCGCTGTCCGAGCGGGAGGCCGGCAGTGATGCGGCGGCCATGCGGACCAGGGCCAGGGCGGACGGGGACGGCTGGATCCTCAACGGCACCAAGAGCTGGATCACCAACGCCGGCGTGTCCACCTGGTACACCGTGATGGCGGTCACCGATCCTGATCGGAAGGCGAACGGGATCAGCGCGTTCGTGGTGCACAAGGACGATCCGGGATTCGAGGTGGGGTCCAAGGAACGAAAGCTAGGCATCAAGGGTTCGCCGACCCGGGAGATCCATTTCGGCGACTGCCGGATCCCGGGGGACCGGATCATCGGCCGGCCGGGCACCGGGTTCAAAACGGCCCTGGCCACCCTGGACCACACCCGGCCGACCATCGGCGCGCAGGCGGTCGGGATCGCCCAGGGCGCACTGGATGTCGCCATCGGGTATGTCAAGGAACGGCGGCAGTTCGGGAAGAGGCTGGCCGAGTTCCAGGGCCTGCAGTTCATGCTGGCCGACATGGCGATGCAGATCGAAGCGGCCCGAACGTTGGTCTACCAGGCGGCCGCAGCGAGTGAGCGGGGAGAGGCCAACCAGGGTTTCCTGGCCTCCGCGGCCAAGTGCTTCGCCTCGGATGTGGCCATGAAGGTCACCGTCGACGCGGTCCAGTTGCTCGGCGGGGCCGGCTACACCCGCGATTTCCCGGTGGAACGGATGATGCGCGACGCCAAGATCACCCAGATCTACGAGGGCACCAATCAGGTCCAGCGGCTGGTCATGGCCCGCTCCCTGCTGCGCTGACCGGTGATCGTGGTCGGCATCGCACGTGGCAACGGTTTCCACGTCCTGGCAGCGCCCCCAGGCAGTGCCGGGACGACACGAACGCTGCCAGGAGCGGCACGGATCAGGCCGGGGCGTCCTGGCGGGGCAGTCCGGGTGCGTCGAAACCGGCGGTGACGGTGGCCCGCTCGGCCACGGCCTGGTCGATCACCGCTTGTCCGCTCGAGTCGGACTGGACCAAGGAGCCGTCGACGGCCAACGCCGCCAACAGGGTTCCGGCCACTCCGGCAGGCAGGGTCCAGGGCCGGGTCGAGGCCAGCCGCGACCCGGCGGGCAGCGCCGCAGAGGCCACGGCAGCGAGCAGTTGTTCGACGGTGATGCCGGCGGTGGCGGTCCGCACCGCGACCGGCGCCGGCGCTCCCCGGGGCGAGAACCGGTCGGCCTGGGGCAGCACGGCGCCGGTGAAGTCGCGCTGGTGCGGCAGCACGGTGTGGCTGGGAGCGCCGAGCGGGTGGCCGGAGACGATGAAGACCTCGTCGGCGGCGCCGGCCGTGGGCGCGGCACCGTCGGGGAGGAACGCCGCGGCGGCATCGGGCAGATCCAGGTCGGTCACGGTCAAGCCGGCCCACCAGACCCCGAGCAGGATGGGCGCCGTCTGCCATCCCGGGCCGACGCCGACGTGGACCAGGTCACCGGGGGAACATCCGAGCTCATCGAGCAGCAGCCCGGCGACCTTGGCCGACCAGTTCGCCAGCGAGGCCGTCGACAGCTCGGTGCGCAGGCCACCGGCGTAGGTGGTCAGCCGCGGCCGGTGGACGTCACCGCGGAGAAGCGGGCCGATCAGCGCGGCGGTGACGCCGACCGCGGTTCCACGGGACCACTCCGGGTTCAATTCACGCACCCGACCGAGGCGGCCGTGATCGGTTTCGCCGGGGGCGAGCCGGTGGTCGGCGCTGTCGCGCCGGCATTTGTCGCTCCGGCGGCCAGCCCCAGGATGCCGGGGGAGCGGAGCCCCGACGGGGCCTGCATGTCCCGGCCGGCCGCGACCGAGATGTGCCCGGCCGAGATCGAATCGTCGGACACCAACGTGCCTTTGCCGCCGAGGGCCTTCTGCACGGCGGCCGCGGCCGTCCTCGCCCCGGTCGGGTAGGAGATGGTGGTGCGCTGGTGGACCGTGGCCGACGTGATGCCGGGGTAGGTGGTGATGTCGCCGGCCTTGAATCCCGCACGGACCAGGGTGGACGACACCGCCGCGGCCAGGTTGTCGATCTTGGCCGCGTTCTGCACGTCCACCGTGATCGACGCCGGGTCGAACGCGGTCGCGGACGGCGCGGACGGCGCGGTGGTCGCCGCGGTGGCGGCCTTTCCGTTGATCGCGGCGAAGAATGACTTGATCTCGGCGGGGTCGGTGGCCAATGCGTCGCTGCCGGCCGACGCCTGGGCCCCGTGCGTCGGGATGGTCTGGAAGGTGACGTTGCCGCCGGAGAGGTCGGCCATCTGGCCGGCGAAGGTGAGCAGGTCGAATCCTGAGTCCAGCACCAGGGAACGGCTGGCCGCCTGCATCAGGCTGGACAGCTTGCTGGGCGAGGTGAGCACCCCCGCGGACAGCATCTTGCTGGTCGCACCGGCCAGAAACGCCTGCTGCCGCCGGACCCGGTCCAGGTCCCCGCCGGGCAGACCGTGCCGCTGGCGGACGAACGACATCGCCGCGCTCCCGGCGACCTCCTGGGGGCCGGCCTTGAAGTTGGCGCCCGAGAAAGGATCGTCGACGGCCTCGTTCAGACACACCGGGACGCCGCCGATGGCGTTGGACAACGTGTAGAAACCGATCAGGTTGACCTCGGCGTAGTGGTCGATGTGCAGGCCGGTGAACGCCTGCACGATGGCCTGCAGCTCGGTCCGGCCGGCATTGTCCGAGTTGCGTTCCCGTGCCGCCGCGTCCTTGACGCCGCGGCTGACGTCGTATTCCTGGGTGTAGAACCTCGCCGAACTGTAGAAGGAGTTGATCTTGTTGGGCTTGTACGGCCCCGAGGTTCCGTCGCTGTAGGGGCCCTTGACGATGTCCGTCACCGATTGCGGGATCCAGGTGTCGCGGGGCAGGGATACTGCGGTCGCCTTGCCTCCGCCCTGCGGAATGTGCACCACCATGATGGTGTCGGTGTTCACCCCGCCGCCGTCGTCCTGCGTGCTGACCGCGGCCAGTTCGGCGGCGGACAGCGGATTGCCCTGCTGGTCGGTGCGGGCGTCGGAACCGATGAGCAGGATGTTCTGGCCGCCGCGGAACAGCACGCCGGCCTGCCCGGCCTTGCCGACCGGAGCCCCGGTGGCCACCTGGGACGTGGCCTTGCTGGCGAACCCCCAGGCGAAGCCGAAACCGGCCAGTACCGCAACCGACAGCACGGCCGCAATAATTCGACCGGCCACGATGGCGGCGTGCGTGCGGTGCGGCGGCCGGTCGACCGGAGGAACCGATCGGTAGTCCTCGGGGCGGCCGGTCCTGGTCTGAGCGGTCTGGGTCACCGCCGGGCCGCCCCAACCGGCACCCGGCACACCCGGTGATTGGACGGCGGTCCGACCGGAGAACTCGGACCAGGCCTCGCGCTGGTTCCCGGCGGGTGGGCGGTCCACCGGGATGCCCTGCGGTGGTCGGCCGGAGCTGTTCGGTCCGTATCGCCGCGGCCCGCGTTGCGGATCGGGGTCGGGGTCGGAGGACCTGTTCATCGACGGCAAACCTTTCGTCGCGGGACGGCTGTCGGCCGAAGGTGCCGGCTGGGATCTGGACGCCCGATCACCGGGCACGGTTGCGCCGGAGGAGGGCCAGCCCCGAGGGTAGCCAGCGCGGAGGGGAAATCAGCGGTCGACGGACCGACCCGCGCTGCGTTTTCCCGGACGTCGACGGCCGGCTCGAGCCGTGGGGCAGAATGACCGACCATGCGCATCCTCGTCACCGGCGGCGCCGGCTTCATCGGGTCGGCCTTCACCCGCAACGTGTTGGCCGACGCCTACCCCGGCCTGGAGGACGCGCGGGTCACCGTTCTGGACAAACTGACCTACGCCGGCAACCTGGCCAACCTGGCCGACGTGGAGGACTCCGACCGGTACGAGTTCGTCCACGGGGACATCTGCGACGCCGAACTGGTCACCACCCTGGTGGGGCACGCCGACGCGGTGGTCAATTTCGCCGCCGAATCACACGTCGACCGGTCCATCCTCGGCGGCGCCGACTTCGTGGTGACCAACGTGCTGGGCACCCAGACCCTGCTGCAGGCCGCGCTGTCCACGAAACTCACTGCCTTCGTGCAGGTCTCGACCGACGAGGTCTACGGTTCGATCGATGTCGGCTCCTGGGACGAGACGTGGCCGTTGCAGCCCAACTCCCCCTATTCGGCGTCCAAGGCCTCCGCGGATCTGATCGCACGGGCCTACGCGAAGACCCACGGCGTGCCGGTGGCCATCACCCGCTGCTCCAACAACTACGGGCCGTACCAGTTTCCGGAGAAGATCATCCCGCTGTTCGTCACCAACCTGATGGACGGACTGAGCGTGCCGCTCTACGGCGAGGGCGCGAACATCCGCGACTGGCTGCACGTCGACGATCACTGCCGGGGGATCGCTCTGGTACTGGCCCGCGGGCGGCCCGGCGAGATCTACAACATCGGGGGCGGCACCGAGCTGACCAATGCCGAGCTGACCTATCAACTCGTCGAGGCCACCGGCCGTGACGAGTCCTCCATCGAACGCATCGTCGATCCCCGCGGCGGGGGCCACGACCGGCGGTATTCGGTGGACATCACCAAGATTCACGACGAGCTCGGTTACTCGCCCGCCGTCCCGTTCGACCAGGGGCTGGCGCAGACCATCGCCTGGTATCGGGATCACCGTGATTGGTGGGAGCCGCTCAAAGGTCGTGCGGTCATCGATCGATGACCCGACTGCTGGTCACCGGCGCCCGGGGCCAACTGGGCATCGATCTGATGAGGGCCGCCGCTGCGGCCGGCCTGTCGGCGACCGGGCTGGGTTCGACCGACCTGGACATCACCGACCGCACCGCCGTCGCGGCCGCGGTGGCCGGCTTTGCACGCGCTGGTCAGGGCCGAGCCGTCGTGATCAACTCGGCGGCCTACACCGCGGTCGACGAGGCCGAAGCCAAGCAGTCGGCGGCCTTCGCGGTGAACGCGACGGGGGCCGGGAATGTCGCGGTAGCGGCGGCGGAGCATGGCATCGGGGTGATTCAGTTGTCGACCGACTACGTCTTCGCCGGTGACGCGGCCCGGCCGTACGAGATCGACGATCCGCCCGCCCCGCGCAGTGTCTACGGTGCGTCGAAACTGGCGGGGGAACGGGCGGTGCTCGAGGCCCACCCCGGCGCCCATGTGGTGCGCACGGCCTGGGTCTACGGAGCGTCGGGAACGAACTTCGTCAAGACCATGGCCACGCTGGAGTCGACCCGCTCGACCGTGAGTGTGGTCAACGATCAGCAGGGCTCACCGACCTGGGCCCGGGATCTGGCCGCCGGGTTGATCGAGCTGGCCTGCAGCGAGGTGCCCGGTGGGGTGCTGCACGCCACCGGCGCCGGTTCGACGACCTGGTTCGGGTTGGCCAGGGCCGTGTTCACCGAACTCGGCGCCGACCCGGAGCGGGTGCTCCCGGTCACCACCAGTGCCTTTCCCCGCCCCGCCCGTCGTCCGGCCTACGCCGTGCTGTCCGGCCGTGCCTGGGCGGAAGCGGGCTTGGTTCCGTTGCGGGACTGGCGGTCCGCGCTGTCCGCGGCCTTCGCCGCGCACCGCTCCGAGCTGACGCCCTCTTAGAGTCCGAGCCCGTGGGGCGGATTCGACGCGGGCCTGGGGCAGGGCAAGGGCCGAGGGTGTGACCGGGCGCACCGGTCGCTGCGAAACACTCCGACTTCGCTTCTCCGTCACCACCGACTACCCAGCGTGCCCGGTTCGGTGACGTCCGCCTCCCCACCGCACCACATCGCCCCTCAGAACATTCACCCCTGCGCCCGACCCGCCTTTCGTGACAATGCGTGAAAAACATGCCGTTTGATCGCTTGGAACTTCACTCTCCGTAGGTCTATCACTATGCGTGTATGTACGATTACAGTCGGTGTAGAGCAAGAACACACCGCAACACCCACCACGCGCACCACGAGCCACCGGGAGCGATCACCATGAACACCACCACCGCCACCACCACCAGCGCCCTGAAAACTTCCCTGAACCGCCTCGGACTAGGCGCCCTGGCCGCCGTCGTGGCCGCCGTGGTCGCCGTCTCCCCGGCCACCGCAGCGCCGGCGCCCGCCGCCGTCGCGACAGTCGCCCCGATGGCCGCGAAGGCCGCCGCGCTCGCCCCGGCGGTCCAGCTGACCAGCTTCGACGCCCAAATGGTCACCCTGGTCAACAACGCCAGGTCCGCGGCCGGGCTCGCCAAACTCACCCCGGTGAAAGGCCTCACCCACGTTGCGTTCTGGTGGTCAGCGCAGATGTACTACGGCAAGACCGGCTACAACCTGCAACACAACCCCTACGCCTGGGACCAGGTCGCCGTCAACGGCGCCGCCAACCGCACCACCTGGGGCGAGAACGTCGGCTGGTCCTCCTCCACCACCACCACCGCCGCCCAACTGTTCTCCGCCTACATGCACTCCCCGGGACACAAAGCCAACATCATGTCCCCGGCCTACCACTTCATCGGCATGGGCAGCACCCAAGGCTCGCACGGCCTCTACAACACCACCGAATTCACCGACAAGGCACAAACCACCACCACCAGCTGAAACAACCCGCGCAAAAGGGCGGTTGGCGTTGCGCCGGCCCCCGAAGGCGCGGCGTCGACACAGGGAACGGCATCCATGACACGGTCATGGATGCCGTTTTCTTGTCTTCGCGGCAATTGGCGGACGGCGCGGACGAGCGGGGACGTGGTGTGAGCCCGGGCGATTGATAGCGTCGGCCGATGACATCCGGCCTCGCGCAAGAGACGCCGCCGGCGGCCGGTGCGGGCGTCACCGGACGGGCCGGCGCGATCCTGGCGGGTCTTCCGGACCGTGTCCTGATCATCGCCCTGTGTGCGACATTGGCGACGTCGATCACGGTTCAGCTCAGCAGGTTCCACCCCTACACCTGGATTCCGCTGTTCCTGGTCCTGGTCGCCCTCACCTGGCGACTGGTTCCCAGCCCGGTATCGGGCCCCGGGGCGGTCCAGCGCCGGCACATGCTCGGGTCGGTCGTCGCAGTGCTGGTCGCCGTCCTGTGGGTGTTGATTCAACGCCACTTCGATTCCGAGTTGCTCTCCGTTCGTCGGGACCCGGGCATCTATACCCTGCGGGGCCTGTGGTTGATGAACCATTCCGGACCCGACGTCTACCTCACGCAGCAACTGTTGGACATCAAGAAGGCGGTGCCCACCGTTGCCCTGGATTACAGCGCCGAGACCGGCCGGCTGATCCGGTACATGCAGAGCACCACCGTCGTCCCCGGCCTGATCGCGGTGGCCGGCTGGATCGGCGGCGTCCCGTTGCTCCTGCAGGGCAATGTGGTGATCGGTGGGACCGCCCTCATCTGCACCTACGCCGTCGGCCGGCGGATGGCCGGGCCGGTCTTCGGTCTGGTACCGATGATCGCCCTGGCCTGCTGCATGCCGCTGGCGGCGTTTTCCAGGGTCGCCTACACCGAGCCGCTGTCGTTGATCGCGGTGATGGCCTGCCTGCTCGGCCTGTGGGAGGCGGTGCGGAGCGGCCGGAGAGCGATGTGGTCGCTGGCCGGGGTGGGCGCCGGCACCGTCTCCATCGCCAGGATCGACGGCTGGATCGTGATCATCGGCTCGATCCTGGCCATCGGTGCGTGGGGTGCCGCGGCCGTATCGGCACAAGCGCGGCGGCAGGCGCTGACCGGACTCGCCCTGTTCGTCCTCGCCATGGCGCCGACCGCGATGCTCGGCTACACCGACCTGAAGTTCCACAGTCCGGACTACCTCACCGTGCTGAAACCGACCTGGATGCCGTTGTTCCAGGTCGCGATCGCGGTGACGGCACTGGCGGTGGTGGTCCTGGTTGTTCCGGCTTTGCGGTCTCCGGCGGCCTGGCTGCGAGCCCACTCGTCGATGGTGGCGTTGGTCGCGACGGTCGTCACCGCTGCCCTGACGGTGGCGATGATCGCCCGGCCGTTGTACTGGCGCGCGCATTTCGTGGTGGACCGGGCGGGCCAGATCGCCGTCAAGAACCGCCAGGTGAATGAGCATCTGCCGACCGATCCGAGCCGTAGCTACGACGAGCAGTCGCTGACGTGGATCTCGTGGTACTTCGGCTGGCCCACGGTGATCCTGGCCTGCGGTGCCGGTCTGTGGGCGGTCAACCGGGCCATCCGGGAGCGATTCGCGCCGATCGCCGTGGTGATGGTCGTGGTGGCGGTCAGCGCGGTGCCGTATCTGAACGCGGCCAGTATCACCCCGGATCAGATCTGGGCCATGCGGCGATTCCTGCCGGTCGTCCTCCCGGGCGGACTATTGATCCTCGGTTGGGGACTGAGCGAGCTCCACGGAAGCAGCGCCGCAGTGACGGCCGGGCTGGCCAGGTTGCTGCCCGGCACACCGCACCTGGTCGGCGGCCGGGCGATCACGCTGCTGGTCGCCGCGGTGAGCCTGCTGGTCGCGTTCTACCCGGCCGCGATGTGGGGCAACATGTTCCCGATCAGGGAAGGAGCCGGCCAGTACGACATGGTGCGCAAGATCTGTGCCCGTGTTCAGAACCAGAAGGTTCTGCTGCTCGGCCCGTTCCCGCTGATGGGTTATTTCCAGCCGACCCTGAGGAATGTCTGCAATGCAACGGTCATCTCACTCCCGAGTTCGAACACCACGACGCTCGGCGTCGCCGGTGCCGCAGCCGACGAGAAGGCCAAGATCGCCAGGATCATGTCGCTCTGGGGTGCGACCCGGGTGGCGGTGATCACCTTCAATCCGTCTGGTCCGCCGTGGACGACGCCGCCGGGTCCACCGATCATCAGCGACACGTATCAGATGTGGGAATCGGTCCTGTCCCGTCGACCGCAACACGCCAGGACCGAAACGACCAACGTCTGGGGTGGGACGGCAATGGCCGACGGATCTGTAGTGCCGGGATGAGCAGTGCCGGGATCAGAATGGGCGACGGGATGAGAACGAACGCCGGGATGGTCGGCTCGAAAGAGGTCACCACCCCGGTGCAGCGGGTCGGCCGGGCGGTGATCGCAGCGCCCGACCGAGTGGTGAGCGTCTTCCTGGTCGCGGCGATTCCGGTCGGACTGGCCGTCATTCTGCACGTGTTCGTGCCCGCGGTGGTGTTCCCGGCCGCGCTGGTGCTGGTCATCGCACTGTGGCGGTGGACGCCGTCCCGGTACCTCGAACTGTGGCGGGGCCGGCCCTGGTGGTACCGAAATTCGACCTCTACCCCGGCGGTGCAGGTCGGTTCGCCGCTCTACCGACGGTCCGTCCTCGGGTCGGTGGCGGCGCTGGTGATCATGCTGGGCTGGCTGTGGGTCAATCGACATCACCTGTCCGCCTACGTCGTCCTGACCAGGGACCCCGGCATCTACACCCTGCGTGCGCTGTGGCTCGTCCATCACTCGACGCCGCTGATGAACTCGGCGCAGGAGGCGTTGGACTCCGCCGGAGTGCCGGGGGTCGGCTTCTCGTCGTTGGCCTTCCCGAGTATCGGCAGCACGCTGTATCCGCAGTCGAACGCGTTGCTCCCCGGCCTGCTGGCCGTCCTGGGCTGGTTCGTCGGTCTGCGTGGGGTGATGGTCGGCAACCTGCTCATCGGCGCGGTCGGACTCCTGGCCGTCTACGGGTTCGGTCGCCGTGTACTTGGTCCGTTGTGGGCCCTGTTGCCGATGGTGACCCTGGCCGCGTGCATGCCGATGGTCGCGTTCAGCCGGGGCGCGTACAGCGAGCCGGTGGCCCTGGTGTCCACCTTCGGCGGGCTGACTCTGCTCTGGATCGCCTGGCAGACCGGCGGACTCGGGCAGTTCTTCGCGGCCGGGCTGCTGATCGGGGTCGGTTCGCTGGCCCGGATCGACGGCGGTGTCACCCTGATCGGCGTGTTGGCGGGCTTCGCCGTGGTCACCCTCGGGGCCCGCAGCCGGACGGTGCGGGTACGGGCGGCGCTGGCCTGCACGGCCTGGGCGCTCGGGGCCGGTCTGCTCGACGCCTTCTCGCTGCTGGACGGCAAGATCAACTCACCGGTCTATCAGACCAGCCAATGGTCCGGCATTTTCCCGTTGCTGGTGGCGACCATCGCGGCCTATCTGTTCACGGTCGCGGTGGCGTTCGTCCCACTGGGACCGGTGCGCCGCGTGCTGGCGGCCGGCCGCGAGCGCTTCGCCGCAGTGGTGCTCGGCTCGGCCCTGCTGATCGGTGTGGTGATGATCTCCCGGCCACTGTGGTGGACTTCCCACATGGCCGGACCGTTGTCGGCCGCGCTGGGCGCGATGCAGAAGGGTCTCGGTCTACCGGTCGATGCGACGCGGACGTACAGCGAGTCCTCCGTCTCCTGGATGGCGATGTACCTGAGCTGGCCGGTGGTCGTGCTGTCCGCGATCGGAGCCGGTCTACTGCTGTCCAGGGCGGTTCGCCGCCGCGACCCCCGGCTGGCGACATTCGTCCTGACCGTGGTGTGTGTGGCCGTGCTGTACCTGAACCAGATTTCGATCTTCCCGGATCAGATCTGGGCCATGCGCCGTTTTCTGCCGGTGGTGCTGCCCGGTCTGGTCATCGCCTCGGTCTACCCGCTGACCAGGCTCCACCACGTCCCGCGACTGGCCGCCTACCGGCTGCCGCTGGCCTTCGTCGCCGGGGTGCTGGCGTTCGGGGTCGCCATCAGCCCCGTGGTGGTCTGGGCCCGCTCGCACCTGTGGCCGGTGGCCAACGCACAGACCCAGGTCGCCGAAATGCGCATCGCCTGCCAGGCGGTGGGCAGCCATCCGGTGATCCTGGCCGGGCCGCCTCCGGGGTCCGCGACGTTCCTGCCGACGTTCCGGGCCGGCTGCGGCAGCGAGGTGGTGTCCTACGCCCAGCCGACCGCGGCCGGTCTGGCCACCCTGCGGCAGCATTTCACCGACCCCGCTCTGGGCGCGGACACCACCGAGCCGGTCGTGGTCGTGTTCGATCCGACCTCGGTGAAGTGGCAAACGGGAGCGGCGCCCGCGCCGTACCTGACGACGATTCTCACGGCCTGGGAGCAGCCGCTGCAGCGCTTCCCGCGGGCGGCATCGACCGCGACGCGGTCGATGTGGATCGGCACGTTGACCACCTCGGGTGACGTCGTCCCGATCGGCGCCAGCCCCACGATCGTCAACGGCCCGTGACCGCGGACGACCCGGCGGTGCTGCTCGACGCGTCGGCCATCCCGGCGAACCGGGGCGGGGTCGGCCGGTACGTCGAAGGGCTGGCCCGTGGACTGGACGCGGCCGGTGCCCGGCTGACCGTGGTCTGCCAGCGGCGGGACGGGCCGCATTTCGACGCTGCCGCGCCCCGATCGCGGGTGGTGCCGATGGCCGAGGAGCTGGCGACCAGGCCGGCCCGGTTGGCCTGGGAGCAGGTGACCCTGCCGCGGATGGTGACCAGGCTCGGGGTCGAGGTGATCCATGCGCCGCACTACACGATGCCGCTGGCCGCCCAGGTGCCGGTCGTGGTCACCCTGCACGACGCTATTTTCTTCTCCGAACCGGGCCTGCACCTGGGGGCGAAAGGCCGCTTTTTCCGGGCCTGGACCCGGATCTCGCTGCGGCGGGCCGCGGAATGCGTCGTCGACAGCAAGGCCACCGCCGACGAACTGGTGCGCCACGCCGGGGCCGACCGCGCCCGGATGACGGTGATCCACCTGGGCGTGGACAGCGCCCGGTTCACGGTGCCGACGCCCGAGGAGATCAGCTCGGCCCGGGATCATCTCGGTCTGGGCCAACAGCCGTACGTGGCCTTTCTGGGTACCCTCGAGCCGCGCAAGAACGTGCCGGCACTGATCCGCGGCTTCTGCTCGGCGGTCAAGGGCATGCCGGCGCCGCCGGCCCTGGTGCTCGCCGGGGGAGCCGGGTGGGACACGGCCGTCGAGCCGGCCCTACGAGCGGTCCCCGCCGACATCACGGTGGTGCGGGCCGGTTATCTTCCGGTCGAATTGCTGGCCGGCTATCTGGGCGGTGCCGAATTGGTGGCCTATCCCAGCCTGGGCGAGGGTTTCGGATTGCCCGTGTTGGAGGCCATGGCCTGCGGGGCAGCGGTGTTGACCACGCGGCGACTGTCGCTTCCGGAAGTGGGCGGCGACGCGGTGGCCTACTGCGGGGTCGGGGCCGGCGACATCGCCCAGGCCGTCCGGGAACTGTTGGCCGACCCGGAACGACGGGCCGACCTGGGCCGCCGCGCCGTGGCCCGCGCCGCCGGGTTCACCTGGGCCGCCCATGCGGCGAAGTGCCTGGACGTCTACCGACGGGTGACGGCTCATGCTGACCGAAACTGACGATGAGCGCTCGCGCGAAGAGCCGGGATCGGACCTGATCGGCCTGGTGGCCGTCACCTACTCGCCCGGCGATACTCTGTCCGCCCTGCTCGACTCCGTCGGTCCCGCCTACGCCGGACCGGTGGACATCGTGTTGGCCGACAACGGATCCACCGACGGTTCGGTCGAGCAGGCCGAGCATCGCCCCGGTGTCCGATTGTTGCGCACCGGCGGGAATCTCGGGTTCGGCACGGCGGCCAACCGGGGCGCGGCGGTGATCGACCCGGCGGCCGAATTCCTGCTGATCGTCAATCCCGACGTCGTGTTGCACCCCGGATCCATCGACGCGCTCGTCGCTTCGGCCCGGCGCCATCCGGCGGCCGGGACTTTCGGGCCGGCCATCCTGGCCCCGGACGGGGAGCTCTATCCCTCGGCCCGGCGGCTGCCCACCCTTTGGCTGGGTGCCGGTCATGCGTTTCTGGGTTGGATCTGGCCGACGAATCCGTGGACGCGGGAGTACCGGGCGGAGAACACCGAGGTCTGCGACCGCACTGCGGGCTGGCTCTCCGGTTCCTGTCTGCTGGTGCGGCGCAAGGCGTTCGAGGCGATCCACGGGTTCGACGAGCGCTACTTCATGTACTTCGAGGACGTCGATCTGGGCCTGCGGATGCAGCGGGCCGGCTGGCAGAACCGGTATATTCCGGACGCGGTGGTCACCCACATCGGCGGGCATGCCACCGAGCGGGCGGGTTCGGCCATGGTGGTCGAGCACCACCGGAGCGCCTACCGGTACCTGGCCGCGCAACATCCCGGATGGCGGCAACTCCCGGTCCGGGCGGCGCTGCGGGCTGCGCTCGGTCTGCGGGCGGCGGTGGCGGCCCGGTGGGGCAAGGTGTCCGGCGGCGCACGGCTGGACGGTCGGCGGCTGCCGCGGAGCTGAGCCGTCCGGAGGTGCTCGGCGCGCCAGGTAACGTGCACCCCCATGAAGGGCATCGTGCTGGCCGGTGGCACCGGTTCGAGGTTGTGGCCGATCACCCTGGCCACCTCCAAGCAATTGCTGCCGGTCTACGACAAGCCGATGATCTACTACCCGCTGTCGGTGCTGATGCTGGCCGGGATCCGCGAGGTGTTGGTCATCACCACCCCGCAGGACGCCGAGCCGTTCACCAGGCTGTTGGGCGACGGCAGTCGGTGGGGTATGTCGATCACGTTCGCCGTGCAGCCGCAGCCCAACGGCATCGCCCAGGCTTTCCTCATCGGCGCCGACTTCATCGACGGCCAGAATGTGGCGCTGGTGCTGGGCGACAACATCTTTCACGGGCCCGGCCTGACCAGCATCCTGCGCAGCGCGAACGACCAACTCGACGGCTGCATCCTGTTCGGCTACGAGGTGTCGGACCCGCAGCGGTACGGCGTGGGTGAGGCCGACGCCGACGGCCGGTTGCTGTCCATCGAGGAGAAGCCCGCCGCTCCGCGGAGCAACCGGGCCATCACCGGGCTGTACCTGTACTCCGCGGACGTGGTGCCGATCGCCCGCTCCCTGCAACCGTCCGCGCGCGGCGAGTTGGAGATCACCGACGTCAACAAGGTCTACCTGGCCCAGGGTCGGGCCCGCCTGCAGGACCTCGGTCGCGGGTTCGCCTGGTTGGACACCGGGACCTACGAGTCGCTGAACGAGGCCGCCCAGTACGTCCAGGTGATCCAGCACCGGCAGGGCGGCCGCATCGCGTGCCTGGAGGAGATCGCCATGGCGCAGGGCTGGATCACGCCGCAGGAGTGCGCGGCCGCGGGTCGGAGTCTGGGCAGCAGTGACTACGGGAAGTACGTGGTCGCCGTGGCTCTCGCGGCCGGCGCCGGGGTCGAGTCCTGATGCTCACCGGCCCGACAGGGCCGCGCGGTAGGCGTTCACGGTCTGGTCGGCACAGTTCGGCCAGCTGAACATCCTGGCCCGGGCCTGACGGGCCTCCAGGGGCGGCACCCGCCCGGCCAGCACCTGCTGCAGTCGGTCGGCCAGCGCGGCGGCGTCGCCGACCGCAAAGTGCAGGCCGGCCGGTCCGGTCACCTCGACCAGCACGGGAATGTCGGTGGTCACCACCGGCACCCCGGCCGCGAGGGCCTCGACGGCCGGCATGCCGAACCCCTCGTCGACGCTGGGCAGCACCAGGGCCTGTGATCCCGCCACCACGGTGGGCAGAATCGTCTGGGGGAGGTAACCGGCCAGCCGGACACCGGGCGCCGTCCCGCCGGCGTGGTCGTCGCCCCACCCCTGCGGGCCGACCACCACCAACTCCGGGCATCCGTCGCCGACCTGGTCGCGCAGCATCCGGTAGGCGGCCAGCAGTGTGTCCAGCCCCTTGCGGGGTTCCCTGGTACCGACGAAGACGAAGTAGCGGCTCGGCAGGTCGTGTGCGCGGCGCTCCGCCGCGGTCAGCGGCGGGGGATCGAACCATGACCCCCCGACGCCGGGCGGGGTGACGAAGATCCGGTCCACCGGGTAGCCGAATTCGTCGGCGATCTGCAGCCGGGTGACCTGAGCCAGGGTGCAGACGGCGGCCGCCCGCCGCAGGGCCCGCGGGACGAGGACTTCCAGGTCCCGGTTCTCCGGCCGCATCGTGTGGCGGTGGGTGTGCCAGGCCAGGTCGTGCACGGACACCACACCCGCGGCGTCACGGCTGGGCGGCAGCACGAAGTTGGTGCCGTGCACGATGTCCGCCCGGCCGGCCAGCCATTCCACCGACGGCAGGTCGACGTGTTTCCAGGCCGCGCGCAGCAGCCGGGCCGGAAAGGGGCGGGTCCGCACTGCGGCACCGGCCGGCACCTCGGCGGCCAGGTCACGCCATCCCCGCCAGGTGAACGCGGTGGCCACCACCGAGATGTCGGTGCGCACGGCCAGCTGGGCGAGCAGCTGTTCGGTGTACCGGCCGATGCCGGTGCGCTGGCCGAGCAGCGGGGTCGCGTCCAGGACCACTCGTGGCACGGCGCCGGATCGGGCTGCGCGTGACATTCTGCAAGAACTTACCGGCTGGCACATCCTGACGACGGCATCGGAGTGGACGAATGCGGATGGACGGGCCCCGTCACAGCGGCGAGGCGTTGCTCACCCTGATCACCGAGCAGATTCTGGCCCGGGTGCCGGGCGGGACCGGCCGCTACACGCGCGAGGTGGCCGCAGCGGTCGGGGGGGCGGCGCCGCCGGGTTGGCGGGTCGCGGGGGTGACCGCCTGGCATGTCGATGTCGCACGCGCCCGGGTGCCGGGAGTCGAGGGGCCCAGCCGGTTAGCCGTGGGGGCCCGGTTGCTGGCCCGGGCCTGGGAGCGGGGGTGGCCGCCGTCGGTGGCCGGCGCGGTGGTCCACGCGTTGACCCCGCTCGCCCCGCCTCGCCTTCGACCGGGACAGGTGCTGGTGGTGACCGTGCATGACGCCGTGCCATACACCCACCCGGAAACCCTCACCCCGCGGGGCGCGGCCTGGCACCGGGTGATGATCGGGCGCGCGGCCGTGGAGGCCGCGGCGCTGGTGGTGCCGACCCGTGCGGTGGCGGCGGCGTTGACGGCGGCCGGCGTCGGCGGCCGGGTCGAGGTGATCGGCGAAGGCCCGCCGGCGGTCCTGCGGCGGCCGGTGTCCGCCGCCGAGATCGACGATGTCCGGGCCCGACTGGGCCTGCCGAGGCGTTACCTGCTCACGGTCGGCACGTTGGAGCCCAGGAAGGGCCTGGACGTCCTGTTGGACGCGCTGGCCGCCGATCCGACCGGCGTCACCCTGGCGGTGGTGGGTCAGCCGGGCTGGGGTGGGTCGGATCTGGCCGCGGAAGCGGGCCGACGGGGGATCTCGGACCGGGTCAGGGTGCTGGGCCGACTGCCGGACGAGTCCTTGGCGGCCGTGCTGGCCGGTGCCGCGGTGGCGGTGGTGCCCAGCCGGTCGGAGGGCTTCGGGTTGCCGTTGCTGGAGGCGATGAGCCGGGGCGTTCCGGTCATCCACTCCGACGCGGCCGCGCTGGTGGAGGTGGCGGGCGGGGCCGGGCTGACCGTTCCGGTCGGCGACTCCGGCGCCCTGGCCGCCGCGATCTCCCGGGTCCTTCGCGACCCCGATCTGGCCGCCCGGATGTCCACCGCCGGTCGGCTGCGGGCGGTGGACTTCTCCTTCGACACCGTGGCCGAGCAGCTCTGGGCGCTGTACCGGGAGGTCGCGTCCGCTGGCTGAATGAATGCGCAGGACCTCATCGACCCGAGCGGGAGAAGAAGCGTCGTCCACCCGCTCCGAGATTGCTCTCGTCACCGGAAATGAGAGCCGCGATCAAATCGCGTGCGGGTATTCCGTCGTCGACTGCTTTGCTCCACCAGGCCAATCCGGCCGGGTCGGGCGCCCGCCCGAATACTGCCTCGTACAGGAGGGTGACGAGATCTGCCGAATCGGACGCTGCGGGGCCCGTTGAATGGGATATTGCGGGTGAATTGGGGTCGGGAACCGGATGGACATATCCCAGTGACTGGCGGAGCCAGCGGAACCCGCTGGGATGGCCGGCCGGGCGCGAGGCAAGCCAGTAACGCGGGGGTTGGTACAGCTCGTCGATGCCGTAGTGCTCGAACTCCCCCAGGAGGTCCTCCCGAACGAAGAACGCGTTCGCGCCGGACAAGTTGCACGACACCAGCGAATAGCCGTCCAGGGTGTCCACCCAGGATTGCAGAGATCCGCCGAAGTAGTCGTCGCCCGCCCAATTGTGCTGCGGGTTGTAGGACATGACCAGTTGCGTCGGCGGGCGGAATTTTGCGTTGTATTCGACGCACAGCAGCTTCGGTCGAAAAACCTTCAAGCACTCGACGACAAGAGCGACGTCGTTGCCGTCGGTGTCCAGAGAAAAGAAGTCGATGTCCCGGGTACCCAGGAATTCGAGCATCGCCTCCACTTCCTCAGCCACGTTGTCCGCACCTACGAACACCTGACGAATCGTCAGGCGGTCGCAAGCTTCCAGGACCGGTGCCAGGGAGCGGCGGATGAAGGTCACGTTGGTCTGGTCGCCGTCCAGCCATCCACCCCGGAAGCCATCGAGCAACAGCTGGTGCGTGTTGTTCTCCAGACCGTTTCCGCAACCGATCTCGATAAAGGTGCGGGAAAGGGGCGAGCTCCTCTCGATGCGGTTCAGGCAGTTGCGGATGATCCCGTCCTCGTCGCACTGGGCGTAGGAACTCCACCCCTGACCGGCCGGATTTCCCGGCGTGGCGGATTCCACCCGGAGCCGGAGCTCGTCGAGTTGGTTCTGGGCGTTCGCCACAGCAGTGGTGTCCGCGGCCGCGATCAACCGCGCGGCCCATCCGGCCAGCTCTGCTGCCGGGCCTGTCTCGGTCAACTCGAACGCCCGGTGCTTGTAGGCAGCACCAGCGGATCAGGGGCGGCGCCGACCCTCACTGGGTTGGTGTGCGTCAGTTCGGTCTGCACGTCGAGGAATCCGATGCTCTGCCGGTCGCCCCGCACGGAAAAGGCGGTGCCGGGCTGAATTCGATGCATTTCCACGCCGCCCTCTCTGGCCAGTCCGGCGATGACGGAGTATTCGCCCTCGTTGAGCCATACCGACGGCAACCGGAAGGTGAAAGCCGTCGCACCCGAGAACGGCGGCAGCTTGAGACCCATCATCTTGGTGTTGGTGCCGTAGACGGTCTGTCCCATCGCGCTGTCGATGCCGATGCCGATCACCCCGTCCCGGACGGTGCCGTCCACCTCGACGTCGACGGTCACCACCATCTCGTCACCGGAGGCGATCCAGTCGATCATCTGCCCTCCGGCCGACCGCAGTGTGACATCGAGTACCCGACCCCCGGCGACCGGCGCCGGCACATCGGGTGACGATTCGGGGCCGGTGAGCGCACCGACCGCACCGGCCGCAGCGGCCGCAGCGGCCGCCGCCAGAGCGTGCTGACGGTCGATGTCGTCCTGACGGATGGCCTGGAAATCGGCCCGCAGGTGCCGCAGCGCCTCCCGTGGCTCACCGTCCACCTGGATCCGGCCGTTCTCCAGGACGATGGCCCGGTCGCACAGCTCGGCCACCTGGTCCAGCGCGTGGGTGACCAGGATGATCGTCCGGCCCTCGTTCTGGAACTCCCGGATGCGGTCCATGCACTTGCGCTGGAACGGCTCGTCGCCCACGGCCAGCACCTCGTCGACCAGCAGCACATCGGGATCGACGTGCACCGCGACCGCGAAGGCGAGCCGGACGTACATGCCGGAGGAGTAGAACTTCACCTGGGTGTCGATGAACGGCTCGATGCCCGAGAACGCCACGATCGGGTCGAAGAACAGGTCGGTCTGCTTGCGGGACAGCCCGAGGATCGAGGCGTTGAGGAACACGTTCTCCCGGCCGGTCAGATCCGGATGGAAGCCGGCGCCCAGTTCCAGCAGGGCGGCCAGCCGGCCGCGGTGCTCGACCGTGCCGGTGGTCGGCTGCAGGATGCCACCGATCAACTTGAGCAAGGTCGACTTGCCGGAACCGTTCGGCCCGATCAGCCCGACCGTGGAGCCGCTGGTGATGTCGAGGTCGATGTCCCGCAGCGCCCAGAAGTCGTCCTTGTGCTGGTTGGACCGGCCGAAGTTGACCAACCGCTCCTTGAGCGATTTCTCCTTGCGGATGACGAACCGCTTCGACGCGTCCGTCACCTTCACCACGGTGGTCACGGGGTCAGATCTCCTGGGCGAAGTTGCTCTGCAGCTTGCTGAACAGCCGCTGGCAGAGCCACAGCACCACGCAGCCGACGAGGAAACTGACCGCCATCCGCTCACCCAGCTGCAACGGCTGCGGCAGGCTCGAGCCGGCCACCCAGAACGCCCGGTGAAAGCTGAGCACCGACAAGGTCACCGGGTTCGACAGGTAGAGGGACTCCAGCATTCCGCCGCCGATGGTGTTGTGCACCTGGGACCACTGGTACACCACGGGCGACAACCAGAAGCCGAACATCAGCACGATTTCCACGATGTAGGCGACGTCCCGCAGGTAGACGTTGATGGCGGACAGCGCGAACGCGAAGGCGGCGGCCCAGACCAGCACCAGCCCGGTCCCGGCCACCCCCCAGATCAGCCGCTCCGGCGACGGCGGTGACCCGGAGATGAACGTGGCCACGACCAGGATGACGATCTGGATGACGAAGTTGAACAGCGCCGACCCGATCACCGCCAGCGGGAACACCTCCCGGGGGAGGTAGATCTTCTTGACCAGGCCGCCGTTGCTGACGATCGAACCGGTGCCGACGCCCAGGATCTCGGAGAACAGCTGCCAGATGGTCAGCCCCGAGTAGACGTAGATGGCGAACTCCGGGGTCGCGCCCACGCCGCGGGCGGCGCCGAGGAACTGGCCGATGGCCACCACGTACACGACGAGCAGCGCGAGCGGGCGGATCAGACTCCACACGAAGCCCAGCACGCTGTCCTTGTAGCGGCTCTTCAGCTCCCGGCGTACCAGCAGGCCGAGCAGCTCCCGGTACTCCCACACGCCCCTGATCGAGCCGAGCGTGCCGGTGACGAAACCGCTCTTCGGCCCGGCCGGGACCAGCGGCAGGTTGGCCAGCCTGGCCGACCGCCTGTCCAGCTGATCGGTCATGTCACCTCGGTTCTGGTCAGCGCCGCCCAGGTCTGGGCGGCGTAATCGTCCCACGTTCTCCCCGGGCGGCTCTGCGCCTCGCGCCGCAGCGCGGCCAGCCGGGCGTCGTCGGTGAGCAGGGTACGCATCGCGTCGGCGACGCTGTGATCGTCGCGCGGATCGACCAGCAACGCACCGCCGCCGGCGTCGGCGATCTCCCGCATCGACCCGAAGGAGGAGGTGATGACCGGCGTGCCGCAGGCCAGCGACTCGGCCACCGGTAGCCCGAAACCTTCGTTGATCGACGGGAACACGGTGAACCGGGCCGTCCGGTAGGCCCCCCAGAGCAGGTCGTCGCCGGCCGCCGAGATGGTTTCCACCGGCCGACCGGCCAGCTGCAGCCGGCCCAGCGCCGACAGGAAGCCGGTCGAATTCCAGGAGTTGCCGCCGATGAAGGTGAGCGAAAAGCGGAGACCGTCGCGCCACAGCAGTTCGGCGGCGTGCAACACCGTGAGGTGGTTCTTCCGCGGCTCGTGGCTGCCGACTACCAGCACCAGGGGAAGGTCGCCCAGCAGCAACCGTTGTCGGGCCAGCTGATCGGCCTCGGCGTTGGCCGGGGCCGCCTCGGCGGGCAGCACCACCGGCCGGATCAGCGGACCCGGCAGGCCGGTCCCGGCCAACATCGACCGCCAGCCGCGGTACTCCTGCGCCGAGGCATGCGAGATCGGCACCACCACCCTGGCGTGCCGGAGGGCGGCCAGGTTGCGGGCGAAACCCGGGATCAGACCTTCGTGCGATGTTTCGGCGGTGGTGACCGGCACCAGGTCGTAACCGATCACGTTGAGGGTGCTGCCGGAGAACCGGGCCATGGCCTGCAGATGCGTCGTCCTGGTCACCTCCGCGGCCAGCTCCGGGAGCAGGTAGGTGCATCGCCACGGCACCACGATCGGGTCGTCGGTCGGTCCGGGTACCGGGGGGCCGCCCCAGAAGGCGCGGTGGGCCTGCTGCGGGCTGAGCGCCCGGATCGAATGCTCGTCGTCCGACCAGCCGACCGTGAGCGGACGCTGCGTCTGCGCCCACCGTCTGGTGATCTCCCGGGTGACCCGTTGGATGCCGGTGGCGAAGTCGGTCTGCGCGGTGTGGTGCACGTCGACGATCACCTGGTCGGTGACCACCCGCACCGGCCGCCACGGGCCGGCGTCCAGGACCCTGGGCAGCGGATGGCTCCAGATCGCGAGGCGCAGCGCCGCCGGCACGCCGTCCAGCTCCGCGGTTCGCACACAGGCCAGCACCAGGTCGGCGTCGGGCAACCGGCCGGCCAACACGGCCAGGGCCAGCCAGGCCCGGGCCCCGTCGACCGGTTCCAGCACGGTGGTCACGGCGTGCAGCAGCGCCGCAGTGCTTGTGTTCGCGTCTCCATCCGCCGGCAGGTCACCGCCCAGCGCCTGGATGAGCACTCCGATCCGCTCGCGCAGCGCACGCCGACGTGCCGTGCCGTGCCGGTCGATGTCGGCGGCCAGCGCGGGCACCGTCGACCGCACCGGGCGCAGCCTGTTGGTGATCATCCGCACCCGTTCAGCGGACGCTGTGATGGACATGACCGGCCACCCTGCCTTCCCGCTCGACCCACGGACGCCGGGACCCGGTGGTCAGGGCGGCCAGCTCCGGTGCCACCAGTTTTTCCCAGAGTTCCGCGGCGTAGTCCGCCCAGGTCCGGTCCCGGCGTGCGGCGATCTCGTGACGCAGCTGGGCCAGCACCGCTGTGTCGGTCAACAGCGTCCGCATGGCCGCGGTCAGTGCGCCGTCGTCACGCGGGTCGACGGTCAGCGCCCCGCCCTGGGCGGCGATCTCCGCCGTGGAACCGAAATTCGAGGTGATCGCCGGTGTGCCGTGGGTGAACGACTCGACGACGGGCAGGCCGTAGCCCTCGTGCAGGGACGGGAAGACGGTGAACAACGCCTGCGTCAGGCTGTGGTCCAGGGTCCGGTCGCCCACCGACCGCAGCACCTCCACCGGGCGGCCCGCGGCCGCCAGATCGGCGGCCCGGCGGGGGAAATCCTCTCCCCACCCGCTCCCGCCGATGAACCGGAGAGTGAAACGCAGACCTTCCCGCCACAGCACCTCGGCGGCGTGCAGCACGGCCAGGTGATTCTTGCGTGGTTCGTGCGACCCGACCACCAGCACCATCGGCGTGGACGCATCCGCCGGCCCGGTACGCGGCCCGTGGTCCGGCTCGGCCGGGCGGCCGGTCGCCGGGGAGGGCAGCGACACCTCCAGCACCGTCGGCCCGGTCAGGCCCTGGGTGGGCAGCATCTGCACGAAACCGCCGATCTCGGCGGTGGCCGCGGTGGAGATGCCGGCGATCCGGGAGGCGAACTTGATCGCCGTGAGATAGCGGACGAATTTCGTGGTGTCCGCCGGGGGGACCATGTCGGCGGAGACCACCGGGATCGCGTCGTAGCCGATGCCCACGACCCGGTTCCCGGAATAGGCGCCCAGTGCGGCGATTCGGTCGGTGACCGTCGCGGGTGGCACCTCCGCCATCACCACCACACTCCGCCACGGCACCAGCAACCGTGGCGGCCGGTCGCCGGGGTTCTTCTCACCGCCGCCCTGCTGGCCCTCGCCGGCGTCACCGCGCCGGGGCCACTCGAGCACCCGCTCCCGTTCCCGCTCGCCGAGCCGGCGGTAGCTGCCGCCGCCGGGGGTCCAGGCCGCCGTCACCACCCCGTGCGCCGCGTCCCAGTGCGGCAGCAGGTTTCTGGCCACCCGCTGGATGCCGGTGTGCAGGTTGAACTTGGCGGTGTGGTCCACGTCGACCAGCACGCAGTGGGTCACCACCTCGATCCCGGCGAGCGGCTCACCGAACCGCTGGGCCCGTTCCAGGCTCGAATCGAGCAGGAACAACGACGCCTGCGCGACGGTGTCCAGTTCCAGCCGCCGTCGAACCTCGTCGACCTCGTCGCGGGTCGGGAACACCGTGGACAACGCGGTGAGGACGAGCCAGATCTTGTCGGGCGCCGGGTCGTCCGACAGCGCCGCCGTGAGTCGGTCCAGCACGGCGGCGGCGTCGGCCGCGGGATCGGGATCGCTCTCCACCCCCAGATCCAGGGCCTGGGCCGCGGCCCGCAGCCGGTCCCGCAGGGCCGCCCGGGCCTCCTGCGCCGGCTGCGAGCCGGTGGCCGTCGTCATCGGCCCACCTTCTTGGCGGCGCCGCGGACCATTCGCAACGGCCGGGTGATCCGCCAGGACAGGGTGTCCTTCATGGCGAGGAGTTCTGCGGCCACATGGTCGGCCGGGGCGTGCCGGGCCGAGTCGGCGGCCGGTGCCCCCGCTGCGCTGGCCGCCCAGGCGCCGACCGCCCGGCTGCGCCAGGCCAGCGCGGTGGCCAGGGCCAAACGTTCCCGCTCGGCCGACGACCGGGTGAGCTCGTCCAGCTGCTCAGTTGCCCACTCCAGTGCGGACTGCAGTTCGGCGGCTCTGGCCTGCGCGGTCTCGCTTTCCGAGCTGAGCGCCAGCAGCCGCTGCTGCTGCTGCAGGGTGTCGTAGCGGACGAAGGTGTCCAGTGGGTTGGCCGGCGCCGACAGTGACCCGGCCAGCCGGTCCCAGTGTTCGGCGGCGACGTAGAACCGCGACAACCCGTCGAACAGCGCGAACCGGTAGTCCGCGTCCAGCAGCACCGATTCCCAGTCCTGGTAGGAGGGTTCCGTCGTCTGCGGCCTGGTCGCCTCGGCCAGCACGATCCACGGTCGTCGGCGGCGCAGGTCGATGCTGCGCAGCACATCGCCTTCCGCGCCCTCGACGTCGACGCACAGGAAGTGGATGTCCTCGTCGTGCCAGCCGGCCCCGTCCAGGATGTCGTCCAGTCGGCGGGTGGGCACGTCGACGTCCCGCACGGGCCGTCCGGCCCGCCGATGCCGGGTGCCGGTGTCGTCGTCCAGGGTCGACAGCCCGGTGCCGGGCACTTCGTGCAGGCGTGCGGTTCCACCGCCCACGACGGTGACCACCGCTTCGATCTGGATGTCGTCCGGCCGTTCCGCCCGGTGCCGGGCCACATACTCGGCCACCGGTTCCACGGTGATACCACGCCAGCCGGCCTGGTAGAACGCGCGGCTCACCGAATCCACCGTCGGGTCGTTCGCGCCGACGTCGATGTACCGGCCGTGCCGGACGAAGCCGAGGGCACGATGCAGGACGACGTCCTCGCCATTCTGCGCATAGGAAACGAAGGAGTCATCCGTCACGGTGCGATGGTAACGGCGAGGGGCGCTGCGGCCGGTGCGCGACAGTCACCGTTCCGGTCGGCGCAGCAGCGCCATGTAACCGGTCGAGGCCAGTCGGGAGGCGCCGGTCATCCGCCACGACGAGTTGCGGCGGAAGCGGAGCGCCAACTGTTGCGGAGTGACCACCGCCCAGCGGAACGGCCGGCGAAGACTGAGCGGACGATCCGATCCCAGGGGCCCGCCGGCCCTGTCGACCAGGGCCCGCAGCCCGCGGAAGAACCAACTGGATACCAGGGTCAGCGGTCCGCCCTCGGCGGCCAGGTCCAGGATTTCGAAACCGTGACGGGTGGCCAGGCTGCGCAGCCCGATGTGGGTCAGCCGCTGGAAGTCGTACGGGGCCTCGTGGGTGGGGTACAGGAACGGCACGGTGACCAGCGCGTGACCTCCGGGCCGCAGCACGCGGAACATCTCGGCCGTCGATGCCTCGATGTTGTCGACGTGTTCCAGCACCTCGGTGCACAGCACGACGTCCATGCTTTCCGACCGGATCGGCACCCGGTCGGCCATGGCCCGGACGTTGCCGCCGGCCCCGGGGGCCGGGTCGATCGCGGCCACACTGTCGGCCAGAGGGGAATACCAGGGCTGGTACGGGCAGTTCCCGCACCCCAGGTCGAGCAGGCGCCCGTGCACCACGTCGGCGTGCGAGGCCAGCCAACGGCCGATGATCGTGCCGACCAGCAGGTTTCCGGTCGACGCCGGGTTCGGGAGCGGGACGCCGTCGACGACCACCACCCCGCCCTGCCGATGACGGGATCGGGCCACGTCACCCAGCGGAGGCGGATGCTCGGACCCGCCGGGTCCGGGCGAGTCGGGAGTCGGGCGGTATTGCGCAGGGGGACTGGTGGTCATCTGACCCTTCGTTCCGCGATCGGATCGATCGACAAGTTCGTTGAGGAGATCTCGGTACCTGTTTCCGACGACCTGCACGGACAGATCTTCGGCGAGTTCGGAGGCGCCGGCCCCGAGGCGGGCCCGACGAGCGGGATCGGACAGCATGTCCCGCAGCGCGACGGCGAGGGCGGCGACATCGCCCGGCGGCACCAGGACGCCGGACACGTCGTCCAGCACGACCGAGTTGATACCGGCCAGGTCGGAGGCGACGATCGGGCAACCGGCTCCCATCGCCTCCAGCAGCGCGACGGGCAACCCGTCCTGGTCGCCGCTGGCGGCCGGAACGCTGGGCACGACCACGATTTCGCTGGCGCCGTACCGGGCCGCCAGCTCGGTCCGGCTCAGTTGGCCGGCGAACTCGACCGGCAGACCGCGGGCGGCCGCCTGCAGCTCCGATCGCAACGGCCCGTCCCCGACCACCGTCATCGACCAGTGGACGGTCGCGGGCAGCAGCCGAACGGCGGCCAGCAGCACCGCGAGTCCTTTCTTCTCCACCAGTCGGCCGACGAACAGCAGACGACCCGGAATCCGGTCGACGCCGGCCGCACCCGCCCGGATGGCGGTGAGGTCCGCACCCATCGGCATCACCCGGACCGTGTCGGGATCCGCGCCGAGCGCCTGGAGGCGCTCTTTCATGTCCTGGTTCATGGTGCTCAGGGCCGCGGCCCGGCCGACCACCCGGCGTTTCACGGCGGTGGAGAACGGACCGTTGAGGGCGTACAGGTCGCCGCCCAGAGTGGTGATCAGCGAGGGTATCCGGCGGAGCATCGGGTAGGCGGCCAGGCCCTGCGGAATGATCCAGTGCACGTGCATCACGTCCGGTTGGTGTCGCCGCACCCACCGCCGCACCGCCAGGTGCTCGGCGACCACGAACGGCACGACCTGCAGCACCCGTGACCGCCTGGACCGCAAGTTCTCGATGATGGCACCGTCCGCGAGGTCTTCCCATCTGCGGAAGAAGTACCGGAAGCGGATCACCGTGAGGTCACCGATCTGCTCGGTGCTCGGGGCGCCGGGAACCGCGGGGACGACGACTACAGTGGAAAAGCTCATCGACTCGGCCAGCGCCAGATCTCGAACGAATGCCGGTGTGCCGTCGTCACTTCGCGCGGGGTACGTCGAGGCCAGCACCAGCAGCCGTCGGCTCATCCGGTACGCGCCATCTGCGGGAGGTCAGCTGTGTCGGTCCCGGCCGGAAAGGTGGCCGTCGTCGGCGCCGCGGGTTTCCTGGGATCCGCATTGACGGCAACTCTGCGGAGCCTCGGCACGCCCACCTCAGGTTTCACTCGGAACGCTCCTGCCCTGCGGGCCGACGGCCTGCCTCAATCCGGTCTGGCCGCGGCGGACACCATCTTCTGGATGGCCTCGACCATCAATCCCCTCATCGCGGAGACCGAACCGAGCCGGGTGGACCGCGACGTGACGGGTCTGCGGTCAGCCTTGGAAGCGTTACGGCAGATCGGATCTCCGGCGCGGTTGGTGCTGCTCTCCTCGGGGGGAACAGTATACGACCCGGCCTCGCCACCGCCTTATTCGGAGGAATCGCCGGTCGCGCCGAAAGGTGCCTACGGCCGGGCCAAACTGGCCCTGGAAGATCTGGCCGTCACCATGCGTCCGGGGTCGACCGTCGTCCGCGTCGCGAACGCCTACGGCGCGGGTCAGCCGCTCGCTCCGGGTCAGGGCGTACTGGGCCACTGGCTGCGCGCCGCCCGGGCCGGGGCCCCGATCCAGGTCTTCGGCCCCACCACCACCGCGCGCGACTACATCCACGTCCGGGACGTCGTCTCCGGGCTGATCGCGATCCACCAACAGACCGGGGTGCCCCCGGTGATCAATCTGGGTTCCGGCCGGGCCACCACCCTGCACACCCTGATCGAGGTCATTCGCCAGGTGTGCGGGCCGGTGCGGTTGGAACATCGTCCGGCCCGGGGATTTGACCTGTCGCGCACCTGGCTGGACATCGCCACCGCTCGACGCGAGCTGGGCTGGGAGCCGCACGTCGAGCTGGCCCAGGGCGTGCTCGACATGTGGGACTGGCTGCGCGCCGACGAGGCCAGATGACGCGGCTGCCCCGTTAGGATTCGGCGGTGCAACCGGAGATGGAGACCGACACCGTGTCCATCCCCGTCGCGCCGCCCGTCTCCCGCGTCCAGCGCGCGTTCGAGATTGCCACCGTGTCGGTGGTGCTCGGAGTGTCCGCCTTCGGTTTGGTCGGCTTGACCGCGGCGATGCTCGGCCACGACCGGCCGGTCGTCGTGGTGCCCCTGGGACTCGTGGCGTGGGGCGGCCTGCTGCTTCTGTGGAGACCTGCGCAGCCGCTGGCCCGGAGGTATGTCAGCCGACCCTGGTTGATCCTGGCCGGGCTCGTGCTGATCGGGGTGGTCACCGTGGTCAATCTCCGCTATCAGGGCCAGTACGTGCTGACCAACCGCGATCCCGGCATCTACAGCAATGGCGGGGCCTGGATCGGGCGACACGGCAGCCTGGTGGTGGACAGCAGACAGGACGTGCTGACCGGGTTCCGCGGCCTGCAGGCCAACGCCCTCGGGCAGCAGAGCCTGGCCGGGAACGACACACGGCTGGAGATCCAGGGCGCGCACCTGTTCCCGGTGCTGCTGGCCATGGGCTACTGGGTGGGCGGCGTGCACGGCTTGTTCGCCGTTCCGGCGCTGATCGGGGCGCTGTCCTTGGCCGTCCTGCTCATGGTGGGGCTGCGCTTCCTGCCCGATTGGGCCGCCCTTACGGTCGTGGCGGCGGTGGCGCTGAACTTCGGCTGGATCTACACCGTGCGCAGTGTGCTCAGCGAGCCGTTGATGTTGACGTTCGCCTTCGCCGGTCTGTGGTTCACCATCGTGGCCCTGGCCGACCGGTCGCCCCGACGACTGGCGGTGGCCGGTCTGGTCGTCGGGGTGAGTCTTGCCGCCCGCCTGGACGCCGGCGTCGCCGTCATTCTGCTGCTCCCGGCGGTCGCCTTCCTGCTGGGCCGGACGCACCGGCGGGCACCGGGGGCGGGCTCCGCTCCGTGGCGGTCCATGGCGGCGTATGCGGGGGGCTGGGTGATCCCGGGGGTGCTGGCGTGGATCGATCTCAACCATTTCAGTCCGTTCTACGTCTTCTTCCACACCAGCGAACTGTCCCAGCTCAAGGCCGGCCTGGTCCTGGCGGTCATCATGGCCGTCGCCGCCCTCATCGTCGCGGTGGCCAGTGTGCCTGCCTCCGACGAGTCCTTCCTGGGCCGGATGAGGGTGATCTGGGCTCGCCGGGGCCCGGCCACCGCCGCGGTCGGTGCCGCGCTGGTCGTCGGCGTTGCGCTGCTGGCCTGGTGGGTGCGTCCCCTGATCCAGACGCACACGGTGGTCGAACCCCCGAGTGTGAAAGCGGCCATGGAGGTCATCCAGAAGCGAGAAAACCTGCCGCTGAACGGGAATCAGACCTACGACGAGTCGTCTGTCTCGTGGCTGGTGTGGTACACCGGGGCGCTGGTCGTTGCCGGCGCGGTGCTGGGCATTGCGTTGCTGGTGCGCCGATTCATCGCTGGACGGCTGCGCGACGACCTCGCTCTGCTCGTCGCGATGATCGTTCCCATCACCGTGCTGTACCTGTACCAGCCGTCGATCGCCCCCGACCAGCCGTGGGCCATCAGACGGTTCGTGCCGGTGACCATCCCGGGGCTTCTCCTGCTGGCCGCGTGGTGGGCGGTCTGGCTGGTGCAGCGATCGTCCCTGCGAAGTGCGGCCGTGCGCAGAGTCGCCCGTCGCACCGCGTTCGTGGCACTGGGTGCGGTGGCCGTCCTACCGCCGCTGACGGTCACCTGGCCGCTGCGAA
Organism: uncultured Nakamurella sp.; assembly: GCA_964250735.1. Lineage (GTDB taxonomy): Bacteria > Actinomycetota > Actinomycetes > Mycobacteriales > Nakamurellaceae > Nakamurella. Next base: position 142,073 of record CAXUHA010000003.1, read on the forward strand.
CAGCGACGTGGGAAGCCGGCGGAGCCGACGGGATCCAGCGGGTGTGCGACGCGATCGGGCCTGACGGTGTTGCCCTGTTGTCGTACGAAAGTCAGGTCGGCTCGGTGTTCCTGCCGGCCGTCCGCGGGTTCTGTCCGGTGGCCGCGGCTGGGTTCATCGGGCCGGCGCGGCCCGACTGGGTCGACGCGTCGACGCTCGCGAAGGACCTGGCCGGCCGGGGCCGCACCCTGACCATCCTGGCCAACTCGCGTCGTACGGTGCTCACCCTGGCCCCGACCGCCGTCGACGTGCATCTGGTCACGGTGCTGACCACCTCCGAGGTGGTGGCCACGGTCGCCGAACCGCCCTTCACCATGAGCCCGCTGAAATATGCGGTCTGGGTCGGCCGCGTCCCTCCTGCCGGATAGTGCAGGTCGGCCGCTGCGCAGGGGTCGGTGTCTCTGCGCGGTCAGCTGGCCTGGATCGCCGCCATCACCGTTTCCTCGTCGCAGACGACGGATCGGGGTCCCTCGACGCCCGGAATCGCCGGCGTGGGGGTGGCCGTCCAGTCCAGCCCGTTGATGTAGTGCCGGGTGAAGGTCCTCATCACGTGGGCGACCCCCAGCTCCTCGACCTCCCGCAGGTCCGGCCCGTAGTAGTTGCGCGGAGTGCTGCCCGTACTGATCAGCTCGTAGGAGGGGAAGTAGTCGACGAAGTCCAACTGCTGCGTGGCCTCCTCCGCGGCCACCCGCAACACCGACTTGGAGTACGTCGTCGACACCAGCACGTGCCGGTTCTCGAAGGTGGCGATCAGCGGCACCGGCGACACCGTCAACAGGATCCGGATGCCCGGGTTCACCGACCGGACCGAGCGGCAGAACTGCAGGAGATCACCCCGGACGGCGTCGACGCCGAAGTTGACGAACTCGTAGCGCTCGGGGTCGTAGTGGCCGCCGCGCACACCCGGAGCGGTGGCGAAGACCGCCCCGTCCGCCCGGCTCCGCCAGGCCTCGGTCAGGCCCAGGGTGAACACCAGCACGTCCGACTGTTCGAAGACCGCCCTGACCGCGGCCAGGTGGTCGGCCATGGCCAGCGTCACCGCCTGCGCATCGCGGAAACCGTCCGGCTCCACCAACGGGCGGAACGGATCCACCCAGACGTCCTGGCGAGCCCACGGCTGCTCCTGCGGGGTGAAGCTCCCGTATGCCCGCTGGAAGAGCTGCAGCGCCTGGGCGACCGAGTAGACGTTGCCGTAACGGGCCGAGAACACGCCGTACTGACGACGGTCCGCCTCCGACCGGGACATGGCCGCAGGGGCCTGCTCGGCGACGAAGTAGTTCAGGCCGGAACGTGACAGATGCCGCGACAGGTGCTGGGCGAAACAGCTGCCGATGGTCCCCACCCGGTCCTGCTGACCCACGGTGAACTTGGTCTGCACCACCGGATCCAGCGCGCCGGGCGGAGCCCAGGAGACCGCCTTCGACCAGTACTGGTAGTCGGGGATGCCGCGATAGGGATGGTTGGTCACGGCCGACGCCCTCCGTTGCTGGAACCTGCTTCTACCCCACCCAGGGTCGTGGCGAACCGGGGGTCCAGGTCGATGTGCGCGATGTCGATGGTCGCCGGATCGAGGGTGGAGTAACTGTCGAACGAGCGGTGGACGAACTGCTCCAGGCCGATGATCTCGCCGTTGCCCAGCCGCCAGAGGTAGGCCCCGTGCAGGTCGAGCGAATCGGCGATGCCCGGATAGACCGGCCACACCATGGACGTGGCCAGCAACCCGTCCGGCACGATCGATTCCCAGTCGTAGGCGAGTACGTCCGGGTCGGCGCCGAGCTGTGCTGCCACCAGCCGGGACATCTGGATGAGGGCGTCCACCCGCGGATGGTTGTTGGTGAGCATGAACGCGCCGCGGCGGTGCAGCGGCAGCAGCCACTGCGCGAAGTCGATGTCGGTGACCGCGAAGATCGACCGCAGGGTCTCGACGGCCGGGGTCCAACTTTCCAGGTAGCCGAGTGCGGCGAAGGTCTGTGGGGTGAACTGCTCGATGGTCCGCGCCGCCCCGAGGCCGTGCGCGAAGCTCCACATGACGATCTTGGAGTGGTACGGGCCGACCGCCCCTTCCAGTTCGCCGCCCGCCCGGAGCGGGATCGGGGTCTGGTCGGGATGGAAACCGGTGAACCAGACGGCCGGGACCACGATGAGCCGGGCCTGGCTGCCGGCCGCGTCGAGCACCGAGCGGGCGAGTTCCCGCGGGACCGAGCAGACCCACACGTCCGCGACCCGGAGCATGTCGCGCAGTCGCGGCGGCTCCGCACCGAGCCAGGCGATCTGTTCCACCGAGTCGTCCGGCAGCATCGCGGACAGAGCGGCGTACAGGGCTCCGGTCTGACAATTACTGGCCACCACCACGCGTCTGCCCACTTGAGCCGCATCCCTTTCGACCGGTCGTCGCACCCCTGCCCTGTCATCCTCCCACGCGGCGCGCGTGGAACTTGAGGGTCGCCGCGGCCCGCCCGGTTGGTATCGTCCATCCGAATCGACGATCCGAAGGGCTCCATGAACACCATTCTGAAGCGGTTCCTGCGGTACGCCGATCGGGCACTGCGGCCCAAGGCGGCCGCCGTCCGGGTGCTCGCCTCGGAGACCGCGGCCAGCAACGCCCTGATCCGTGACCTGGCCGCCGCCGTCCAGGCCAACACCCAGGCGGTGCAGGCGTCCGCACCGGCCGCCGCCCCGGTGGAGGCCACCCCGGTCCAGGCAGTCCACGCTGAGGCCCAGGATCAGGAAGCCCCGGATCAGCAGGCCGCAGCTCAACCGGCCGCGGCTCTGCCGGTCCCGGGGCCCGACACCGACCCGGACGGTGCCCCGGACAACGGGCGGTACGACCTGTGGACGGCCGAGGTCATCCGCCGGCGGCTGTCCGACACCCCGGGGACGGGCATCGACGTCGGCGCTCACCACGGTGACATCCTGTCGGCGATCGTGGCCGCGGCCCCCGGTGAGCGGCACTACGCCTTCGAACCGATCCCGGCGATGGCCGCCGACCTGCGGCAGCGGTACCCATCGGTGTCGGTGCACCAGTACGCCCTGGCCGACTCGGACGGCTCCACCCAGTTCCACCACGTGGTCAGCAATCCGGGCTACAGCGGCATCCTCCAGCGCCGCTACGACCGGCCGGATGAGGAGATCCAGGTCATCGACGTCCAGATCCGCCGCCTCGACGACATCGTGGAACCCGCCGACGAGGTGCGGTTGATCAAGGTCGACGTGGAAGGCGCCGAGCTGGGCGTGCTCAAGGGGGCCGAACGGATCCTGTCCACCCACCGGCCGGTGGTGGTCTTCGAGTTCGGGCTGGGCGCGAGCGATGTGTACGGCACTACGCCGAAGATGGTGTTCGACCTCTTCCGCTCGCACCGGATGGCGGTCACCCTGCTGGACCGGTGGCTGTTCGGCGGGCCGGCGCTGACCCTGGAGGAATTCGAGCGTCAGTACGCCACCGGCCGCAACTACTACTTCCTGGCCTGCGCCGACGACCGGAGCGCGGACGAGGACCAGGGCGCGGACGAGGACCAGGGCGCGAACGGGGACCGGAGCGCGGAGGCCGCGCCGAAAGACTGAGCAGGATCAGCGGCGGGAACCGATCAGCGGGTGACCCCGGCCGAACCGATCAGCGGGTGACCCCGGCCGAGGCCAGCACCAGGTCGATGTGTCCTGCGGCGGCCTCACCCAGCGCCCGCCACCCGTAATGGGTTTCGACCACGGACCGGGCCTGCTCGGTCCGGTGCGTGACGTCGGCGTCGGCGGCGGCCAGTTCGGCGCGGATCGCGGCCGGGAAGTCGGCCAGCTCGGCCACCCGCACCAGGCCGTGGTCGATCAGCAGCCCTCGCATGCCGACCGGGGTGCTGACCAGCGGAACCCCGGCGGCCAGGTACTCCACGACCTTGAGGTTGGTGCCCGACCCCGAGGACAACGGAGCCAGGGCCAGGTCGGCGGTCCGCAGGATCGACTGCTTGACGGCGTCCGAGACGATGCCCAACAGGAACACGTTGGGCGGCAGCGGGAGATGTTCCAGGGTCGTGCAGTGGCCGCCGAGCAGCAGGAATGCGACCTCCGGAACCTGCGGCGCCAGCGTGATGATGGCCCGGCCCGCCTCGTTGTTCGGCGGGTGCCATGACCCGACGAAGGTGGCCAGCGACGTGATTCCGGCGCCGCGACCGTTCGCCTGGAAGGTGGCGAGCCAGCGTTGCCGGTTGGCCCGCCGCGCGGCGGTCGGGGTGAACGGCACGGTGTCCAGATCGACCCCGTTGGGGACCAGCAGGAACTTCTCGGCCGCTGTCCCGTACAGGTCGACCATGCTGCGCCGGTCCTGTTCGGACACCGACATGACCAGGGCGGCGTCGGTGCAGGCGCCGCCCTCGACGTCGAGCACCTCGCGGCGAAGGGCATCACCGGCGTGGGTGTGCGGCAGCATGTGCGCTTTGAGCAGGTACTCGCAGTTGAACGCGTCATAGATCACCGGCAGTCGGTTCTCCAGCAGCCGCACGGCCGGATGGAGGAACGGGTCGGCCAGCAGGACCCCCTGGGCCCCGTGCAGGGCCTGCTCCAGCAGCACCAGGTAGTCCGGGGTGCGGGCGGCCAACCGACCGGCCACCATGTCGGTCACCGGCATGCCGACCCCCGCCGAGATGAGGAGTTCCTCGGCGTGGTGGTCGGCGGACTGCGGTACGACGTACTCGGTCATCCCCGGGAGCAGTTCCCGCACGGAGGGTGCCGTGGTCGGGGTGGCCAGGCACATCAGGTCGACGTCGAACCGGCGGGACAGCTCGCCGTACAGGTGGAACATGCGCAGTTGCCCGCCCCCGCGCGGCGGCCAGACCGGAAAGGTCGACGTGACGACCAGGCGGGGGCGTCCGCGCCTGGCGATCAGGGTGGTGCGGCTGGTGGCCGTCGGCGTACCCACCAGTTCCGTGGCCACCCGGCGCCAGCTGATGTCTGCCACGGCCCGGCGGGCGGCGGTGGCCGTGGCCGGGTCGGTGGCCAGCCGTTCCAGCCGGGTCAATCCGGCCCCCAGATCCTCGGGCGTGGGATCGACCACGACGCCGTTGCGTCCGGGGATGACGAACTCGGTCGGCCCGCCCGCGTCGAACGTGGTGAGCACGGGCTTGCCGGCCGCCATCGCTTCGATGGTGACCAGGCCCAGGTCCTCGTTGAACGGGAGGAACGGCACCCCGATCGACCGCGCGTAATGATCGACCAGGGCCGCCGCGGGTAGCCGGCCGACGAACCGGATCCGCTGGTCGTCGGCGGCCAGCTTCTCCAGTGCGGCCGACTCCGGCCCGCGGCCGCCGATCACCAGTTCCCGGGCCCCCGGGTAGTGGGCCATCGCCCTGATCAGCAGATCGATCCGTTTCGGTGCGTCGTGCCGGCTGGCGGTGAAGAAGAACTCACCGGGTTGCTCGTGCAGGCCGGTCAGGTCCGACGGGGGGTACAGCACCTCGGCGGCGACGCCCGGCGGGAAGTAGCCCTCACGCTCCGCCACGGTGCGGGAGATCGCGAAGTGACCGGTGATGGCCGCCGGGCGCAGCGCCGCCGCGTCCAGGGCTCTGATCATCGTGCGACCCAACGGACCGGGATGGCCGAACGCGGGGTGGTCCGGACCGAGTTCGCCCAGCGCCGACCGCCAGCGATCGAACAGATCAGGGAAGTCCGCCTCGGTCCGCAGCGCACGGGCGTGGGCGAGCAGGTCCTGGACCGCCGGTTCGGCACTGGGCTCGGTCATGGGCAGCGAGAACGCCGCGTAGCTGTCGTACAGCCCGCGCAGCGGGTGCAGCATGTACAGCACATGCCGGGGATGGGCCACCATCCAGGCCGGGTACTTGCCGCTGATGACCATGTCGAAATGCGTCAGGTCCAGCTCCGCGAAGGCCTGGTAGGCGGCCATCACCTGGGGCAGCGTTCGTTCCCGGATCGGAATCTTGACCAGTTCGACGTCGTGGGGTGAGTTTCCGGCCAGCTCCCGGTACAGACCGGCCCAGACCGCCTCCGCCCCACCGGGATCGTAGGGAACGGGACTGGGCGCGACGATGGCGATCTTCACCCGCTCATCCCGCGGACAGCACCTGCTCGACCGCGTCCGACAACTGCCGGTGGGCTCGTTCCGGTGTCCGTTCCCTGGCGGTCTCCCGCCCGTTCGCGCCCATCCGCCTGGCCAGGCCCCGGTCGTCGGCGAGCCGCCGGAGCCCGTGCGCGATCCCGGCCGCGGTGGGTTCGACCACGAACCCGTTGATACCGTCCTGCACCAGCGCGGTCAGGCCACCGCCGTCCGCGCAGACGATCACCGGTTTGCCGTGGCTCATGGCCTCCACCACCGTCAAACCGTCGTCCTCGTCGTAGGCTGGGGCGAGCACGCACAGCGCATCCCGGTACAGCGCGGCCAGTTGGTCGTCGCCGACCCGACCCCTGATGCTGACCCGCGGGTGTTCCTGGCCGGTCAGTTCCGCTGCTTCCGGGTCGTCGGTGATCCCGGTGTTGAGCCAGATCTGCTCGTCGACCAGCTCCGCCGGATCAAGGCCCCGGGCCACCTCGGTGGCCAGCCGGCGCACGAAGGGCAGTCGACCGCCGTCGCCGACCAGGACTCCGCTGAGCCCGTCGGCGGCCGCAACGCCCAGCACGGCCAGTTCGGTCCGTTTGGTGAACTCGTGCCGGCTGACGCACAGCACATGGCCGAATTCGCCGTCGGGGTGATCGTCGACCACTGGGCCGGCGGCCTGGTACAGACTCGACGGCACGGTCGGGCCGGCGAACTCCTGCAGTCGCCGCACGACCCGCTCGGAGCCGGCCAGGTAATGGGTCACCGCCGCCAGATCGGCCGCCTCCGACTGCCGGAGCAGCGCGGATGCCATGGTGTGCAACAGTTCCGGCGCCCAACCGGAGGAGATCCAGACCTGTTCCAGATCGTAGAAGGCGCGGGCGTGGTGGTAGAACAACGCGAGATGTCGGGGGTGCGACACCGCGTACGACGGTGGTTGGGTGGACAGCACCATGTCGGCCCACGAGACGTCGAGGTGGCGGAACGCGTCGAGCAGCGCGAGATGGGTGAACCACTGCGGGGCCCGCTCCCAGGTGTCGACCGGGACCTCGATGCCGAACGGCTGCCGGTTGACCGTCGGCACGTCGATCTGGAAGCGGCGCAGCTGGTGGCCGTCGGCCGTCAGGTCGGCCTCCACCCTGGCCAACACCTTCTCGAACCCGCCGCTGATACGCCAGTCGGGTTTGATCACCGCGATCTTCACTACGCCACCTCGGCGCGTCGGGCGTAGACGAGGTAGTCCTGCGGGCCGAACAGGGCCCACTCCACGTTGCGCACCACCCTGGCCATCCTCGGGTCGTGATCCAGATCGTTGAATTGGCCCTGTTCCAGCACGTCCTCGGCGATGACCGGATGCACGTAGTGGATCTGCACGTCGACGAACCCGCGGGATTCGACCAAGAAGGCCAGGAAGTCGGGGTGCAGGGGCCGCAGGTGGGTGGGGTCGAGATAGAAATTGGCCGCCCCCACGATCAGGTTGGTCGGGTTCGGCGTCTCCAGCAGCAGGGTTCCGCCCGGGCGCAAGGCGACCAGCGCACTGTCCAGCAGCCTGACCAGCACGTCCAGCGGGACGTGCTCGACGAAGTGGAAGGCCGTCACGCCCTGCAGACTGGAACCGGCCAGGTCTTCGAGGTGTTCCAGCGCGTCGCCGAGGCGGGCGTCGACACCGGCCTCGACGGCTGCGGACACCATGGCGGCGTTGGAATCTACGCCGTAGCCCGGCACCCGGAGTTCGGCGAGCAGGTCGAGCCATTCACCTCGGCCGCACCCCAGGTCGAGCACCGGCCACGCCGCGCCGGACAGACCGGCCACGAACCGCGCCGCGTCCTTCTGGCGAGCGCGTATCTCGTCACTCGTGCCGCGGAATCGGTGCTCGAAGTCCAGGTAGGTGGCGTCGTCCAGCGTCGGCGGCGGGGTTCCCGGTGCTGTCCCGATCGTCCCGGCCCCGATCGCCCCGGCCCCGATCGACCCGGGGCCAAGGCCGTCGGGTACGCCGTCACCGCCTGAATCCCCGGGGGCCCCGGCGACCCCGCCGGAACGAGCCGGGCCGACCGCGGTCCGAACCAGCCGGTTGACCAGGGTCCGGGTCCGGTGCAGTTCGCTGCGGTCGTGATCGGCGCCTCGCTCGGTGGCGGACAGCCGGGCCTCGAGTGCTCGGATCTGGTCCCGCAGCCGGCCGGTGTCCTCCTGCAGTGACGCTGCGGTCGCCGCCATCTTGGCGGCGACGTCGTCAACCCCCAGTTCGACGCTGGTCAGCTGGGCGTGCAGGCTGTTGCCGAGCCGGTTGTTGTCCAGTTCCAGTCGGCTGATCCGGGCGGCCGTGTCCCGCTCCGCCTCGCCGGACGGGCCCAGTGCCGCGAGCCCCCGCTGCACGTCCGCGATGGCTGCGCCGTGGGTCCGCTCCAGCCCTTCGACCGCGTCGGCGATGTCCAGACTGGCACCGACCAACCGGTGGGTGAACAGCCGGGAGCCTCGCATGACGAGCCTCTTGGCCAGTTTCAGCCGGGTGGGGCCGACGACGTTCTGTTCGGACAGCAGGACCCGGGCCTCGTGCAGTTGACCACCGGACACGCCGGCCGGGGGCGGGGTGTCCGGCCTGGACGGCGGCGCCGGGGGGGTCGGCGGGGCGGTGGGAGCGATGTGGGCGCCCGATCCCGCCCGCTCGGCGATCCGGGCCATGGTGGCCATCGCCGTCACGTCGGCCGGATGAACGGCGACCGGTCTTCCCCCTGCCGGGTTCTTGCCCGCCATGCAGCTGCCTCCAGTCGTCTCGCCGGCCCGGCGCTGACACCGGCGCTGGATGATATCGCGGTAGCGCGGTGCCGGTCGCTCACTTCGCCGACGAGCGCACCACCCAACGCGGACGAGAGCCGGCGTTGGCAGCCGTTACGATGGCGCGGTTGTCCGGTGTCCGACCGGGTGGGCGCGATTCCGGGCGGCGGACGAGCCCACCAGCGAAGGAGAACGATGGCGCCACGCACCAGGCAACTGGCCTACAGCGACCTGCAGAACGAGATGTCGCGTGTCGAGACGCGGGTGCGCAAGGCGGCCAAGATCCAGGCCGTGCTCGATCATTTCCTCGGTGACGGATGGGCTCCCGGCGCTCGGTTTCTGGACATCGGTGCGTCCGTGGGGTGGACGGTCGAGGCGGCCGTGCAGCGTGGTGCGTTGGCCATGGGCGTCGACATCGACGTACCGGGTCTGGCCAAGGCCAGGGCGGACCGGGATCCGCGATGCTTTTTCGCCTGCGCCGACGGTGAGCAGTTGCCGTTCCCCGACAACAGCCTGGATGTGGTGGTCTTCAACCACATCTACGAACACGTGGTCGACCCGGACGCGATCATGGCGGAGATCCGTCGGGTGCTGACCCCGACCGGTGTGGTCTACCTGGGTCTGGCCAATCGCCTCGGCGTCATCGAGCCGCACTACAAGCTGCCGTTCCTGTCTTGGCTGCCGCAGTCGTTGGCCGACCGCTACATCAGGGCGGCGGGCAAGGCCGACGAGTACTACGAGCACTTCAGGACGGTCCCCGGGCTGCAGAAGATGGCCGGCGGTCTGTACATCCACGACTATTCGTTCAGCATCATCGCCGATCCGGAACGGTTCGGTGCCACCGAAGAGGTCGGCACCGTGGTCCCCGGAGTGGTCAGGAAGGTGCCCAGGGCACTTTTCCCGCCGGTGCGGTGGGCGTTCCCCACCATGATCTGGGTGGGCAGCAAGTCGGCCCGCCCGCCGGTCGGGCCGGTACTGGCCGTGCCCCCGCTGCCGGTGTCGACCAAGCTGCTGGCGCCCCGCTGAGCATGTCGCGTTCGACCTGGGCGTTTCCCGGCGGTGACCGCCGGCGTTCGGCGGCTACCATGGCGCGGCGCCCGCGGCCGAGAAATCCGGGCCGGATCGCAGACGGACGGCGGACGGACGAAGGAGCGACATGCCACGCGCGCTGATTACCGGTATCACCGGCCAGGATGGTCTGTACCTGGCCGAGTTGTTGCTGGCCAAGGGTTACCAGGTGTTCGGGTTGATCAGGGGGCAGAACAACCCGAAGCGGGCGCTGGTCGAGGCCGAGTTGCCGGCGGTGAAACTGCTGACCGGTGACATCACGGATCTGTCCAGTCTGATCCGCGCGTACAACGTGGCCCGGCCGGACGAGGTCTACAACCTGGGGGCGATTTCGTTCGTGGCGTATTCGTGGGAGAACGCGGCACTGACCAGCGACGTGACGGCGATGGGCGTACTGAACATGCTGGAGGCGACCCGGCTGTACGCCGGTGACGACGTGTCCAAGGTGCGGTTCTACCAGGCCTCCTCGTCGGAGATGTTCGGCAAGGTGCAGCACGTCCCGCAGAGTGAGTCGACGTTGTTGTGGCCTCGCTCGCCGTACGGGGTGGCGAAGGTGTACGGGCACTACATGACGATCAACTACCGGGAGTCCTACGGCATGCACGCCTCCTCGGGCATCCTGTTCAACCACGAGTCGCCGCGGCGCGGGTCGGAGTTCGTCACCCGGAAGGTGACCACGGCGGTGGCCAGGATCAGGCTGGGTCTGCAGGATCGGTTGTCGCTGGGCAATCTGGACGCCAAGCGGGACTGGGGTTTCGCCGGTGACTACGTAGAGGCCATGTGGCTGATGCTGCAGGCGGACGAGGCCGACGACTACGTGATCTCCACCGGCGAGACGCACTCGATCCGCGAGTTGTTGGACATCGCCTTCGCCAGGGTGGGGATCGACGACTGGGACAGGTATGTGTTCGTGGACCCGAAGTTCTTCCGGCCGGCCGAGGTCGACCTGTTGATCGGGGATTCGACGAAGGCCCGGAAGCGGTTGGGATGGGCGCCCAAGGTGTCGTTCCCGGAATTGGTGCACATGATGGTGGACAACGACCTGGCCGAGCAGCGTGCGCTCTCGGGCAAGTAGGCCCCGGCATGGCCGTGGTTTTCATCACCGGTGTGTCCGGTCAGGACGGGGGTTACCTCGCCGAGCAGCTGCTCGACGCAGGTGATGAGGTGCACGGGCTGGTTCGCGAACAGGACCGCAGGCCGGTGGACGGGTCCGAGTCCCGGTTGGACGAGGCGCACCTGCACGTCGCCGACCTGACCGACTTCGCCCGGCTGACCAGACTGATCAGGGCCATCGCCCCCGACGAGATCTACAACCTGGCCGGAATGTCCTCGGTGGCCAGGTCGTGGACCGAGCCGACGGCGACCGGGCAGGTGTCCGGGCTGGCCGTGGCGGCCGTGCTGCAGGCGGCCTGGGACCTGTCGGAGCAGCGCGGCCGCCCGGTCCGGGTGGTGCAGGCCAACAGCGCCGAGATCTTCGGCAATCCGGCGGTCAGCCCGCAGAACGAGTCGACGCCGATCGTCCCGGTCACCCCGTACGGCGCGGCGAAAGCCTATGCCCACCATCTGGTCGCGGTGTATCGCGGGCGGGGTCTGCATGCGGTGTCGGCGATCCTCTACAACCACGAGTCGCCCCGCCGCCCGGCGACCTTCGTCACCCGCAAGATCACCAGGACGGTGGCCATGATCGCCCGCGGGAAGGCGGACGAGCTCGCACTGGGGAACCTCGACGCGCGCCGTGATTGGGGCTGGGCCCCCGACTACGTCGACGCGATGGTCCGGGCCGCCCGGCACCGGGTGGCCCAGGATTACGTGATCGCCACCGGTGTCGCGCATTCGGTGGCCGACTTCGTGGCCGCGGCCTTCACCCATGCCGGAATCGATGACTGGCAGCGCTACGTCAGGACGGACCCGAAATATGCGCGTCCGGTGGACGCGGTGGAACTGACCGGCGACCCGACCAGGGCCAGGACCGAGCTGGGCTGGTCGTCGACGCGGTCATTCACCGACATCGTCGCGGCCATGGTCGACACCGACCTGCAGGCCTGAGGCGCGCCGACCGGCCGCCCCCATGGGGCCGTCCTCCGGGTCGCTCACGATCAGGTACAGGGGCTTGCCCATGGCCATGTTGACCGCCACCCCGACGTATTCGGCGATCACCCCCAGCGAGAACAGAACTGCTCCGCTGCACACCAGCAGGGCGGTGATCAGGGACGGCCAGCCGGCCGGACTGCTCAGGTGCCAGAACAGCTTGGCCACGAAGAAGTACAGCGCCAGCAGGAATCCCCCGGCGGCGAAGATCAGCCCGAGCAGGCTGACCAGGCGCAGCGCACCGGTTCCGCTGGACAACACCATCCGCCAGAAGTGAGAGATCAGGGCCCGCAGGGAATAGCCGGACGAGCGATCCCCCTGATCGCGCAGCACCGTCGGGCAGGTCGCTATCCGGCGGGCCACCCACGCCATGGCGACGTCCAGATAGACGCCGGCCCCGGCGTAGGCGGCGACGCTCCGCCCGATGTCGCCCAGCACCAGCCGGAAGCTCTGGAATTCGGTGGCCTTGATCTGATTGGTGGAGATCCGCAGCAGTCGTTTCGACGTGCTCGACGCCACGTTGCGCAGGACGCCGTGCGGCGGGGTGTTCGTCGGCCTGGCGTAGACCACATCGGCCGACTCGGAAAGGGCCACATCGAGCATCGGCCCGATGTACCCCGGGTCGTGTTGTCCGTCCTCGTCCATGGTGACGATCCAGTCGCCCACCGAGGAGGCCATTCCGGCCAGCGTGGCCGGGTGCTGACCGAAGTTGCGGCTCAGCCAGAGGGTCCGGACGAACGGGTATTGCTCGGCCAGCCTGCGCATGACGGTCGACGAGCCGTCCGGGCCGTCGTCGTTGACCAGCAGCACTTCGACGACCCGTAGGCGGTGGCCGCCCGGGCTGAACCGGTCGTCGGTGAACGGTGCGATCTCGGCCAGCAGACCGGGCAACGTGCGTTCGCCCTGGTACACCGGGACGACCACGGTCATGGTGTGCAGGCGGGCGGTGTCCCCGGATGCTGGCCTGCTCATCGTCGTACTCTAACGACCGCCCTGGGCGGGCCCTGCCGGCGCTGCTCAAGGCGCGCGTCGGGACGGCGGCGTGCCGATTCCCAGTTGCCAGGGCTTGCTCTCCGGAGTCAGGTGGTCGTAGACCACGAACGACCCGATCCGGACCCGGTGGAACGCGATGTGGTGCCGGGCCATGGCGTTCTCCATGAACCGGCCGCCGGCCCTGGCCGTCGAATCGGGCGCGCCGGACACGTAGAAAACCGCGGGTGCCGCATCGACGGCCGCCTGCACCTGCGCAAACCGCTTGCCGACGTCCATCGCGGCGATGTCCACCGATCCGTCGGCCGTGTAGAGCAGCGGCATCGCGGTGAAATACTGCGCGTAGCCGTCGTGTTGGTCGCTCGCCTTCAGGTACGCCACCACCGCCACCAGGTCGGCGTTGTGTCGACGGGCCGGGCCGGCGCTCTGGCGGGCCAGCATGGTCAACGACGTTGCGGCGAAGATCACCACCCCGACCAGTACGGCGACCACCCGGAACGGGCGCGGGCGGGCCGGGAGCGCCGCGGCCAGACACCACAGCAACACCGGTGAGAAGGCGAACAGGTAGCGCGGCTGGGCCGTGTACCAGGCCCACTTGGAACTGCAGTAGAGCAGCGCCATGATCGGGATGCTGACCAGCAGGGCGTCCAGCGGCGCGCTCCCGTCCCGGCGCAGCGTCAGGACGGCGCGGATGCCCGCCCGCCGCCGGACCACGGCGACCACGAAGGCGACGGCCAGCGCCGCGACGGCCAGGTACTGCCATATCCGCGGCCAGCCCGGCGCCCCGAAGCCGTAGCCCACCCCGATGAACTCCCGCAGCACCGGCCCGAACAGGCCCCTGGCCCGACCGGCGAAGGTGGACGGCTGGACGGCCGGGCCCGCGTTGCGCAGGGCGAAGACGCTGTTGCGCACACTCCATAGCAGCAACGGCGACATGCCGAGCACCGCGGCCGGGACGGCCGTCACCCAGAGCCGCCGGGACCGCAGGAAGTGCGGCGCGGCCAGCAAACCGGCCGGGATGAGCAACTCCACCCCGGACAGCCCCAGCCACCCGACGAGTCCCACGCAGAATCCGAACCCGGCGGCGAACGACCACCCGCGGCGGCCGCTCTCGCCCAGCCGCAGCGCGCAATAGATCGCCACCAGACCCACCACGATGAGATCGGGGTAGGAGCCGAAGGTTCCGACACCCTGACGAACGGTCCAGTACGGTCCGACCGCGAACAACACCGCCGCCAGCGCAGCGGCCCACGGGCGGTGCAACACGCGGCATCCGACCACGTACATCAGCCAGGTCGCGGTGGCCATCAGCGCGATCTGCGGGAGCCGGAGGGTGAAGGCGTTCTGCGGCAGACGCAGCACCCAGTACATGGCGGCCTGCAGATACTGCTCCAGTGCGCCGTTGTAGTGCTGGCCGGCGTAGAAGACGTAGTGATCGCTACCGGCCAGGATCCGCTGCACCATCACCCCGGTGACGGCCTCGTCCCCGTTGAGGGCGACCAGCGCTGTACCGCTGATGATCCACAGCCGGATGAGCACACCGACGATCGTGGCGGCCACTACGACCATCGCCGGGGTCACCCCGCCGATCCGCGGCCGGTCCGGTCCGGCGGGCCTCGCGTCCCGGGCCGCCCCGACCTCGCGTCCCAGATCGGGGCGGGTATCCCCTGATTCCAGGGTCGGCATGTCCCGTCACCGCCTCGATCGGCACCGCCACCGCACCGTGCGGTGCCCAGATTGTGCCAGTCCGGCCGGGGTGTCGACGTACGAACGTGCCGGCCCGGCCCCCCGGACCGGTCGGTCAAACGGCCGCCGGCGCCGGCGCGTCACCGTACTATTTCGACAACATTCCTGCCGAGGCGACGATGTGCACCGGCCGGGCCGCGCAGGGCACGTGCGACTTCGAGGAGAACGATGGAACTGGGCCGGGCCGTCGACGCGGTGGTGCTGGTGGGAGGGCAGGGCACGAGATTGCGCCCGCTGACCCTGTCGGCACCCAAACCGATGCTGCCGACCGCCGGCGTGCCGTTCCTGGAGCACCTGTTGTCGCGGATCAGGCACGCCGGGATGCGGCACGTGGTGCTCGGTACCTCCTACCGGGCGGAGACGTTCACCGACCACTTCGGCGACGGCTCCGCCTTCGGCCTGGACATCGAATACGTCGTCGAGCAGGTTCCGCTCGGCACCGGGGGCGCCATCCGCAACGTCTTCGACCGGCTGCGGGCCCCCGACGTGATGATCTTCAACGGTGACATCCTGTCCGGCGTCGATCTCAACGGGCTGCTGGACACCCACCGCGACAGCGCCGCCGATGTGACGCTGCACCTGGTCAGGGTGCCGGACCCGCGGGCGTTCGGCTGCGTGCCGACCGACCGGGACGGCCGGGTGTCGGCGTTCCTGGAGAAGACCGACAACCCGCCGACCGATCAGATCAACGCCGGTTGCTACGTGTTCAAGCGCGAGGTGATCGCCCACATCGCGGTGGACACCGTGGTGTCGGTGGAACGGGAGACCTTCCCCGGGCTGCTCGCGGCCGGGGCCACCGTGGTCGGCCACGTCGACACCAGCTACTGGCTCGACCTGGGCACGCCGGCGGCCTTCGTGCAGGGCTCCGCGGATCTGGTGCGGGGCATAGCACCCACCAACGCGCTGCCGCATCCGCCCGGCGAACTGCTCGCCCTGCCGGGGGCCACCATCGGCGCCGGGGCGGTGGTCCGAGGCGGCAGCACTCTGGGCCGGGACGTCACGGTGGGCGACGGTGCCGTCATTGCCGGGTCGATCATTTTCGACAAGGCGTCGGTCGGGGCGGGTGCGTACATCGTCGACTCGGTGGTCGGCTACGGTGCGGTGGTCGGGCCCGGCACCGTGCTGTCCGAAGCGGTGATCGGGGACGGGGCGGTGATCGGGGCGGGCTGTGAGTTGCTGGCCGGCATGCGCGTCTGGCCGGGGGTCGACATCCCGGCCGGCGGCATCCGGTTCTCCGCACCGGCCTGACGCTCACCAGGCGGAGTCGATGCGCCAGTCGGCGGTCAGGTCCGCCGACAGCTCAAGTGGCACGGTGACCGGCAGCACGTACAGGAAGCCGTCGTCCTCCTCGGTGCGGATCAGGCCTTCGGGGGTGATGCCGTACGAGCGCCCGATCCAGCGTTGCCAGCCTCGGCGGGCGTAGAAGTGGGTGGCCTCGTCGGTCGAGCCGAGGGCCCCCAGATCGTAGGCGCGCCGAATGATGCGTTCCACCGGCGCCATCACCGCCGATCCGCAGCCCCGGCCCCGGTGGGCGGCCCGCACCGCCACGCCCTCGACATACCCGGCGCGCAACGGCCGTCCGCGGTAGCCGATTCGACGCTGGACCACCGCGGCGTGCCCGATCAACTCATCACCGGCAAAGGCCAGAACGTGCAGACCACCCAGACAGTGCTCCCAGTCGAACTCGGTCATGTCGTCGAAGACGTCATACAGCAGCGAGTGGGCGCCGGTCAGCGTCCGGTCGTCCAGGTCCGCGGTGTGTACGACGGTGATGTGTGGCGAATCGGCTGCGTACGTCACCTGATCAGCAACCCTTCCTCGGCAGTGGTGGCGGTCCGCGGTTCCAGCGGCTCCACCGGGCGGCCGATACCGATGGCGCCCAATGGTTCCCAATCGGCGGGTAGGTCCAGGACGGACCGGGTCACCACCGGAGCGAAGATGGTCGAGGAGATCCAGGCGGAACCCAGTCCTTCCGCGGCCAGGGCCACCAGCAGGGCCTGCACGGCGGCCCCGCCGGCCACGGTGAACATGGTCCGCTCGGCCTGGGATCGACGCTCGTCGGGATAGTGGTGCCGGCCGTGGCCGGTGACGAACGGGATGACGATCTCCGTGGCCTCGTGAAGGATCCGGCCCCTGGCCGTGCGGCGGGCTATCCGGTCGTCGGTCCATCCGTCGGCGGCCAGATCGGCTTCCCATTCGGCCAGCATGGCCTGGAGCAACGCCGGCCGGTGCTCGCGGACCAGGACGAACCGCACCGGCCGGCTGTGGTGCGGCGCCGGCGCGGTCAGCGCCGCGGCCACACAACGCCGCACGGCGTCCAGGTCGACCGGCTCCGCAGTGAAGTGGCGCACGGTCCGGCGCAGCAGGACGGCCTCCCGCCGACCTTGGGCGACGGCCAGGTCGGTGCCGAGCCGGAACAGGTCCTCGTGGTAGGGCCGCAGCAAGGAGCGGGCCGTCTGTCCGGCCGCCCCGTCGGGCGGGTCCAGTCCGCGGACGACGGCCACCGGCACCCCGGCCAGCTTGCCCTTCACCAGGTCGGCGGCCGCCGCGATCTCGTCGCCCAGACCCACCTGGGTGACCAGCAATTCGTTGCCGAAGCCGTCGACACCGCCGCGCTGGTCGTGAAGGACCAGCACCCCCGCGGCGCCGATCGCGACGTCGGTGACGCCGTTGCGCCACGCCCGGCCCTGGGTGTCGGTGATCACCACGCCGATCTGCAGCGACCGTGCCGCGAAGGCCGCAACCAGGTCGGCGGCCGAGGCGTCGGGGTCCTCGGGCAGCAGGGCGATCTCGTCCGGGCGCACATTCGAGGCGTCGATCCCGGCGGCGGCCGCAACGATCCCGAGCCGGTTCTGGACGATCTTGGTCTGCCCCACCTGGGCCACCAGGCGAACGGTCTCGGCGTCCACCAGGTCGCGCCGGAAACTCTCCCGCGCCGCCGGTGCGGAGGGCGACGGGACCAGCCGACCCTCGGTCTTGGAGACGATCTTGGAGGTGACCACCACGACGTCGCCGTCGGCGATCCACGGCGCGGCCGCGGCGATGGCGGCGGCCAGATCGTCCCCGGGCCGGAACTCGGGCAGCCCGGTCACGGGAATGACCTGCAGTCCGGCCGGCGCGGCCGCTCCGCCGGACGGCCCCGCCCCGGGCGTCGTCGGCCCAGTCGTCGGCTCAGTCGTCGGCTCGGTCATCGGCCCAGTCGTCGGCTCAGCCGGACGCACGCGGCCACCATCGCGGCGGTGGCCGCCGGATCGGTCATCAGCAACGGCGCCTGCTCCACCCGGACGCCCCGGGCGCTCGCGTCGTCCCCCGACGCCACCAGGAACGCGTCGAGCAGTCCGCCGGTCGATCTGGCTCCGTAGTGCCGGGCCACGCCCTGCGCGGAACACTCCACCCCGATGGCGGCCAGGCAGGCGTCGGCGTGTCCGCGCAGCGGCTTGCCGGCGATCAACGGTGACACCCCGACGACCGGGGCGGCGCCGTCGACAATCGCCTCCCTGATCCCGGGGACGGTCAGGATGGGCCCGATGGAGACCACCGGGTTCGACGGGGCGATGAGGACCAGATCGGCTTCGGTGATCGCCGCCACCACGCCGGCGCCCGGTCGGGCCTGGTCGGCCCCCACCGACAGGAACCTCTTGGCCGCGATGCCGGCGTGGTAGCGGGTCCACCACTCCTGGAAGTGCAGGGCGACGTCGGGCACGTCCGGCGGGGCCAGGTGGGAGGCGGGATCGGCGACGACCACGTGGGTTTCCACCCGTTGGTCGGACATCGGCAACAGGGTGACCCCGGGCTGCCACCTCGCGGCCAGCGCCGCCGTCACCGCCGACAGCCGAAAGCCGGCGTCGAGCATCCGGGTGCGGACCAGGTGAGTAGCGATGTCCTTGTCGCCCAAGGCGAACCACGGCGCTTCCGCGTCGTAGTCGGCGAGTTCGGCCGCGGCGGTCCAGGTTTCGTCCTTCCGACCCCACCCGCGGTCGGTGTCGGCCACCCCGGACAGGGTGTACAGGCACGAGTCCAGATCGGGGCAGATCTGCAGTCCGTGCAGTCTGATGTCGTCACCGGTGTTGACGATGGCGGTGATCGCATCGTCCCCCGGTCGGGCCGGACCGTAGGGGTCGACACCGAGATACGCCTTGACCCCCAACAGGAACTTCGCCCCGCCGACGCCACCGGCGAGCACAGTGATCTTCACCCGGCCGATCCTGCCAGGCGCGGCGCCCCCTCGGCCAGGGCCGTCAGAGGTCCCAGGTCAGCGCCAGAACTGGAAGACGGCGGCCCCCCGGCGGGCCGCGACGTGGATGAACACGTTGCCGAAGAGGTCGAGCAGAGCGTAGGACAGGTCGAAGAGTGCGGCGCTGGCCTGGGGGAAGGAGAACAGGATGACGAATACCACCAGGGGGGCCCATCCGCGGAACGGTGCGATCGCTCTCAGCGCGGCGGGGGGTAGATAGGGGGCGATGATTCCGAACCCGTCGAAGCCCGGTACCGGCAGGATGTTCAGGATCGAGGTGACGAATTGCAGCAGGGCCAGGAGGGAAAGCGCCTGATACAGGCCGTTCGGCGAAAACAACCCGTTCGTGGACTCGAGGGGCAGTGCCCGGGTGAGATAGATCAGGATGATCCCCAGCAGCAGGTTCGTGGCCGGCCCGGCCAGCGACACCGCACTGGACCACCACCGGGACCGCAGGCGGTGGTTCTCGATCAGCACCGACCCGCCGGGCAGCGGGATTCCACCGATGGCCAGCACCACTATCGGGATGACGATGGTGTACGCCGCGTTGATGTACCGGAACGGGTTGAGCGTGAGGTAACCCCTTGCGCGCACTGAGGTGTCGCCGCCGGCCAAGGCGGTGAGGGCGTGCGCGAACTCGTGCAGGCACAGGGTGATGACCCAGCCGGCGAGGACCACCACGAAGATCCAGACTGCCGTCGGTCGGACGCCGGTGGCCGCGGCGTACCCGGCCAGTCCGACGATCAGGAGCAGAACGGGGAACACCCATCTGCCAGCCGCCTGCTTACGCAGAGATCCTGTCATGCCTCCAGTGTGCGTCAGCCAAAACCCCTGATAGCACGGAGAGCGCTTGACGGGACGCGGGACACACCTGTGTAATCACATCGATGTCATTCGTTGTCGGCGAGGTAGCTGAGGTCGGTCAGGTGGTCGATGACCAGGCGCACGCTCGGGCTCCACGGGGGCCGAAATCTTTGCCCGGCTACCGGTTCCGGTGCCGAAATCTTGGAAAGGACTCGAGTCGTGTTGAACCTGGGGGATGTATCGGCATTCGACCTCGGATCGGACCTGCTCGTCGAGGACGAGACCGACTGGCACGAGCGGGCGTTGTGCGCGCAGACCGATCCGGAGGCGTTCTTCCCGGAGAAGGGTGGCTCCACCCGGGAGGCCAAGAAGATCTGCACCGGGTGCGAGGTCAGATCCGAATGCCTGTCCTACGCCTTGACCAATGACGAGCGCTTCGGCATCTGGGGCGGCCTGAGCGAACGCGAGCGACGTCGGCTGAAGCGCAGCGCCGGCTGATCGGGCCGGCTCGCCGGTTCCGCGCGGACGCCTCAGCCTGAGGAGTTGGCCCCGCCCTCGCCGAGCACCGCGGTCAACTGCTCACCGAGCACCTCGGCCACCAGTTCGCCCAGATCACCGGAATCCGCCGCGCGAACCTCCAGCGGCCGCCGGTAGACCACCACCCGGGCCTTCGTGGCCCGTCCCCGGGCGTCCACCCCGGGCGGGGAGAAGCGGGTCAACGGAACACCGCCGTCGAGCACGACATCCGACGAGGGCACCATGTTCCCGGCCGGAAGCGAGGGCACCTCGTCCACGGCGAACTCGATGGCGGCGAGTTCGGTCGGCCATCGCTCCTCCAGGTCGGCGACGGCCTCGAGCACGGCGTGATCGAATTGCTGGGCCCGGGTCCGGGCGCCGGGCAGGTCGGCGGGAAGTAGCGGGGTGCGCAGGCCGCGGCCCCGTCGGTCTCGCTGACCCCGCCGGTGCGAGCGGGCCGAGCCGATCGCCTCGCTCACTCGCGGCGGGCGGCCGACGCCGGGAATCGGGTTCGCGCTGTACTCCGCCATGACAGAGCCCAGTCTAGGTCGCCCCGACGAGGTGGCACCGGCGCGCCGCGTCACCGCCGGGCGCTGCGGGCGTTACTGTCCGCGGGTGGTCAGATCGCGGCGTTGCTCTCGGACCGGGTGCACCGACCCGGCGGTCGCGACCCTCACCTACGCCTACGCGGAGTCGACGGCTGTCGTCGGCCCGCTGGCCACCGCGGCCGAGCCGCACTCCTACGATCTGTGTGCCCGGCACGCTGCGCATCTGACCGCGCCCAGGGGTTGGGAAGTGGTCCGGCCGGACGCCGATTTCAACGAGGACGCCCGCAGCACCGATGATCTGGAAGCCCTGGCGGACGCGGTCCGCGAGGCCGGTCGGGTGGAACGGGTACGCGAGGGTGACCCGGTCACCACCGGCCGCCGCGGTCACCTGCGGGTGCTGCGGTTCCCCGCTGACTGACCGAACCACCGACTGACCGAACCACTGACTGACCGAAACGCTGACTGACCGAACCGCTGTGCCCGTGGACCGGCCACGAGTGGGCGGTCGCCCTGGGTGCCGGCGACAGCGAACCACGGTCGCGACTTACTGTGGAAGCAGCAACACCGAGCGAGACGATGATCTGCGCGAGAAACCTGCTCGCCGGGGATCCGTTCGACGGGACACGGTCCCGGCTCCGAACGAGCTCCCGGCGGGCCGACGAAGGGACTGCGGCGAATGCCTTTTCACCTGGACCCCGTTCTACTCGAGGTGCTGGCGTGCCCGGCGGCGGATCACGCGCCGCTGGTCGTCGGTGCACCGGGAGATCCGGACGCCTCGGCGCTGACCTGCACCGAGTGCGGCCGGGTGTTCCCGGTGCGGGACAACATCCCGGTGCTGCTGCTGGACGAGGCCACCGGCGGCCCGACACCGTGAGTGCGCGCGGTCTGGCCCTGCTGCGCGAGCCGGAGCTCGGCGCGGCCGACCGGGCGGGCCTGTTGCCGGCCGCGGCGGCGGCCGGCGCCCAGGTCCGATCGATCCTGGCGGCATCGGCCGAGCTGCCGACGATGGACCGACCGCGGGCCATGGTGGTGGTCGGCGGCGACGCGGTGGTCGACACCGCTTTCCTGACCGCGCTGGTCGGGCGTTCGGCTCCGGCCCCCATCGTGGCGGCCGAATACCTCCCGCCGTGGGTCGGACCGCTCGACCTGGTCGTGGTGCTGGCCGGCAGCCCGGACGACGAGGCCGCGGCGCAGTCCGCCGGCCTGGCTCGTCGGCGTGGCGCGACCACCGTTGTCCGGGCGGCCGAGCACGGACCGGTCGCCGACGCGGCCGGTGCGTCCCTGGTCGTCCCGGTCGTCGCCGTTCCGGAGGCCCTGGCCGGCTGCGCCCGGTGGGCGCTGCTGGCCGTGGTCGCCGCCCGGGCCGGGCTCGGCGCCCGCGTCGAACTGTCCCGCACCGCGGATCTGTTGGACGCGACCGCGCTGGCCTGCCACCCGGACGCCGAGACGTTCCTGAACCCGGGGGTCAACCTCGCCGAATACATGGGCGAGGGGACCCCTCTGCTGATCGGGTGCGATGTGCTGGCCGATGCCATCGCCGGGCACGGCGCCCGGGTGATCGCCGACCTGGGGGGGCTGGCCGCGTCGGCGATGAGTGCCGCACACGCCGAGCGCTCACCCGCGCTGCTCCGACGCGTGGGCGGCCCCAAGGACCTGTTCGCCGACCCGTTCGACGACCAGGAGCCGGCGCAGTCCGTCACACCGGTGCTGGTGTCGACGGCGGCCGAGGACACCGCGGGTGGCCGGCTGGGCCAGGCCGTCACCGACCGGTTGGTGCTGGCCGCGATGCGACGGTCCTTCTCCGGGGCGATGCACCTGGACGGCTCGTCGGACGCCCTGTCGGCGGTGGCCGGTCTGCCCGACCGGGCCCTGGTGCCGGACACCGCTTCGCGCTTTCGCCCGGAAGGCGTCACCGCCCCCGGCGGCCATCCGGCCGACAAATTCGACGCGGCGGTCGCGGCGATGGTGCGGCTGGACTTCGCGGCCGTCTACGTCGGGATCGCCACCGGCCAGCGGGTTCCGATGGATTTCCCGGACGGGTTGGGCCGGTCGGGTGGAACCCGCTGGGCCGTCCGGGCGGCCGCCGTCGGGGGCACCCGAGAACGAGAGCAGGGCTTTTCTTCATGGAGTTGATGGACAATCAGATCCGCCCGTATGCGTGGGGCTCGCGGACCGCGATCGCCACCCTGATCGGCGCGCCCAGCCCGGCCCGGCATCCGCAGGCCGAACTGTGGATGGGCGCTCACCCGGGTGATCCGTCGGTGCTCCTGGACCCGGCCGGCGAGCGGTCGTTGCTCGACGCCATCGCCGACAAGCCGGTGTTGATGCTCGGCGAACGGGTCGAGGCCGCCTTCGGCCCCCGGCTGCCGTTCCTGTTCAAGGTGCTGGCGGCGGCCGAGCCCCTGTCCCTGCAGGCGCACCCCTCCGCCGCCCAGGCCGCGCGGGGATTCGCCCAGGAGGAGGCGGCCGGCGTGCCGATCGGGTCCAGCGGCCGCAACTACAAGGATTCCAGCCACAAGCCGGAGTTGTTGTGCGCGCTGACCGAATTCGAAGCCCTGTGCGGTTTCCGGGAGCCGGCCACCACCGTCGGACTGCTCGCGGATCTCGGCGTCCCGCAGTTGGATCACTACCTGTCGCTGCTGTCGGGTCAACCGGACGCCGACGGGGTCCGAGCCCTGTTCTCCTCCATACTGACCATCCCGGCGTCGCTGTTGGAGCCGCTGCTGACCGCGGTGCTGTCCGCCTGCGTTCGGCTGGTGCGCGCCGGTTCGCCGTTCACCCGCGAGTACCGGACGGCGCTGGAGCTGGGCGAACGCTATCCGGGCGACCCTGGGGTGCTGGCCTCCCTGCTGTTGAACCGGGTCACGCTGGCGCCCGGGCAGGCGCTCTACCTGTCGGCCGGCAACCTGCACGCCTACCTGGCCGGCGTCGGGGTGGAGCTGATGGCCAACTCGGACAACGTGCTGCGCGGCGGTCTGACCCCCAAACACGTCGACGTGCCCGAGCTGATGCGGGTGCTGGATTTCTCGGCGGGCGATGTGGAGATCCTCACCGGCGAGCCCCTCCGGCCCGGCGAGCTCGTCTACCGCACTCCGGCGCCCGAGTTCCGGCTGTCCCGGCTCACGCTGTCGGCCCAGCCGCTGGACCTGACCCATGACGGTCCCCAGGTCGTCCTGGTGGTGGAAGGCTCGGCCACGGTGACCGCCGCGGACGGCCATCGCGTCGACGTCGCGCGCGGGCGCTCGGTGTGGGTGGCCGCCGGTGATGTCGGTGTGTCGATCGCCGGGTCCGGCAGCGCGTTCCGAGCCACCGACGGCCTCGTCGCCCCCTGACCGCGCTGTACCCCCGACCGCGCTGTACCCCCCGACCGCGCTGATCAACTTCGACGGCGCTCCCGAACGTCACGGGAATGTGACCTGAGTGACGCGAGTCGTCATCTTCGCGGGCGCGTCCATCGCATCGCCACGAACGCCGTGGCGACCGGATGCCGACGGGTTCCTGTCCGCCGACACGACCCCTGCACTGGTCGCGCCCTGGATGCGTGCGTGATCGACCGACGCCCGGGTCGGGTACTTTCTCAGATCGACCCCTCGACGACCGTCACGGCATCCGTCCGCCGTTTCCGGGCGCCGCTCGGTCGGTGCCCTGGGGGCGCCGGTTGCCCGACACTGGCCCGCTGGGTAGGTTCGGACCAGTCCGCCCTGGTCACACCGATGCCCCTGAGGTCGTCCTCGACGCGTCGTCAGATTCGCCGGGCCCGCAGTTGCTCTGTCCGAGACGTACATGAACGAAATACTTAGAAGTGAGGCCGAAGTGGCACTGCCCCAGTTGACCCCCGAGCAACGATCAGCGGCGTTGGAGAAGGCTGCGGCCGCCCGACGCGTGCGGGCCGAGCTCAAGGAGCGCCTGAAACGCGGGGGCACGACCTTGAAGCAGGTCCTTGTCGACGCGGAGACCGACGAGGCACTGGCCAAGTTGAAGGTGTCCGCTCTACTCGAGGCGCTGCCCGGCGTGGGCAAGGTCCGGGCCGCCGCCCTGATGGACCAGTTCGAGATCGCCGCCAGCCGGCGGGTTCGTGGCCTCGGCGAACGGCAGCGGCAGGCCCTGCTGGCCGAATTCGGTTCCTGAGCCCGCGGCCATCGCTGCGCGCCGGCCGGATATCCGACGAGCGCCACGCCAGAGCCAGGCCCGATGACGGCCCGCCCAGGCCGGGGCCGGCTCTTCGTGCTGTCCGGGCCGTCCGGGGTCGGCAAGAGCACCGTGCTGGCCCGGCTGCGGCGCGATGCCCCGCAGCTCTGGTACTCGGTGTCCGCGACCACCCGGGTGCCCCGGCCGGGTGAGATCCACGGTGTGCACTACTTCTTCGTGACTCCGGCCGACTTCGCCGATCAGGTGGCCGCTGGCGGGATGCTCGAACACGCTGTCTTCGCCGGGCACCGCTACGGAACCCCTCGCGGTCCGGTCGAGGACCACCTCGCGGCCGGCGACGACGTACTTCTGGAGATCGACGTCCAGGGGGCCCGGCAGGTGCGGTCGGCCTCCGGCCTGGGCTCCAGGGCCGTGCTGGTGTTCCTGGCTCCCCCGTCCTTCGACGAACTGGCCCGCCGACTTCTCGGCCGGGGCACCGAGGACGCCTCGGCCAGGGCGGACCGATTGGCTGCGGCCCGGGCTGAACTGGCCGCGGAGCCGGAGTTCGACCACACCGTCGTCAACACCAGCGTCGAGGACGCCACCGCCGGCTTGGTAGCATTGCTGGCTGAGCCCTGTTCGCCGGCGCCCACCGGCTGATGTTCTCGACCTCGCCACCTCAAGGAGTTCTGTTTTGACCACTGCGTCCGGCGCCCAGACCGAATCCGTCACCGTAGCGCCGTTGACCGCGTCGCAGATTGCCGCGGCCGGTATCACCTACCCGCCCATTGACGAACTGCTGACCCGGTCCAGCTCCAAGTACGGGCTGTCCATCTTCGCCGCCAAGAGGGCGCGCCAGATCAACGACTACTACGCCCAGCTCGGTGAGGGACTCCTGGAGTACGTCGGCCCGCTGGTCGAGCCGTTGCCGAAGGAGAAGCCGCTGTCGATCGCGCTGCGCGAGATCAACGCCGGATTGCTCGAGCACACCGAAGGCGAGTGAGCTCGACCGCGGAGTCAACTGACACCGTGGTGCCCTGGCCACCACCGAGGGTCCTGTTGGGCGTGTCCGGCGGGATCGCCGCGTACAAGGCGTGCGAGATCCTGCGGCTGCTGCGGTCCGCCGGTGCCGACGTGACGGTGGTCCCGACCGAGGCCGCGTTGCGGTTCGTCGGCGCCGCCACCTTCGAGGCGTTGTCCGGTCATCCGGTGGCTACCGACGTCTTCACCGATGTGCCCGCGGTGGCCCACGTCTCCACCGGGGCGCACACCGATCTGGTCGTGGTCGCGCCGGCCACCGCCGACCTGTTGTCCAGAGCGGCGGCCGGCCGGGGCGACGATCTACTGACCGCGACGCTGCTCGTCACCAGGGCCCCCGTGCTGATGGCACCGGCCATGCACACGCAGATGTGGACCCATCCGGCCACCACCGCGAACGTCGAGGCGCTCCGCCGCCGCGGGGTGGTCGTGGTGGACCCCGCGGTGGGCCGGCTGACCGGCGCGGACTCCGGAGTCGGCCGGCTCCCGGAGCCGGCGCACATCACGGCGCTGGCCCTGTTGCTGCGGCGCCGCCCGGACGCTCTGCCACGAGATCTCCTCGGGCGCCGAGTGCTGGTCACGGCGGGTGGGACGAGGGAGCCGCTCGACCCGGTGCGCTACCTGGGCAATCGTTCGTCGGGGAAGCAGGGTTTCGCGATCGCCCTGGTGGCCAGGGCCAGGGGCGCCGAGGTGACCCTGGTCGCCGCCAACGCCGCCCTGGCGGGCCCGCCGGGCGTGACGGTCGTTCCGGTCGCCGATGCGCGGGAGCTGCAAGGGTGCGTCGAAGCCCTGGCCGGTGAGATGGATGCCGTCGTCATGGCTGCGGCGGTCGCCGACTTCCGGCCCAGGTCACCGGCCGGTTCGAAGATCAAGAAATCACCGGGTTCGGCGCCCGCGCCCCTCGAGCTGGTGACCAACCCCGACATCCTGGCCGGGTTGGCCGCGGCCCGCGCGGGCCGGTCGCCGTTGATCGTCGGGTTCGCCGCCGAGACCGGTGACGAGCACGGATCGATCCTGGATCACGGCCGGGCGAAACTGGCTCGCAAGGGCTGTGATCTGCTGGTCGTCAACGGCGTGGACGGCGGCCGCGGCTTCGAGGTCGACGACAACTCCGCGGTCATCCTGGCCGCCGACGGCGCTGACCCGATCGAGGTTCCGCTGGGGCCCAAGACCGACCTGGCCGCGGTGATCTGTGACGAACTGGTCCGGCGTCTGCGGTAAGCGGAATGCGGGTCGAACCCGCCCGAGGACGTATTCTCAGCCCAGCATCCGGGCCGAGCGCCAGGAATCGAAGCCTCCGCGGGCCCGACCCGCTCGATCGAAGTAGGAGAACCGCGTCGTGACTTCCCGCCTGTTCACGTCCGAATCGGTGACCGAGGGACATCCGGACAAGATCTGCGATGCGATCAGCGATTCCATCCTGGACGAGCTGCTCCGGCAGGACAGCTCCAGCCGGGTGGCCGTCGAGACGCTGGTCACCACCGGCCAGGTGCACGTGGCCGGCGAGGTGACCACCACTGCCTACGCCGACATTCCCAAGATCGTCCGGGACACCGTGCTGGCCATCGGCTACGACTCGTCGGCCAAGGGCTTCGACGGCGCCTCCTGTGGGGTGAACGTGGCCATCGGTGCCCAGTCGCCCGATATCGCCCAGGGTGTGGATACGGCGCGGGAATCCCGGGTCGACGGCGCGCAGGACGAGATCGACCAGCAGGGCGCCGGCGACCAGGGCCTGATGTTCG
>CAXUHA010000004.1:0-162250 GCA_964250735.1 uncultured Nakamurella sp.
CCATGGTCAGCAGGCGGCGGATGCGGCCGGCGATGGCGTCCTTGGTCATCGGCGGATCGGCCAGCTGGCCGAGCTCCTCGAGGGAGGCCTGGCCGTGTGAGATCCGCAACTTACCCGCCTCGGACAGGTGGTCCGGTGCGTCGGCGCCCAGGATGGCCAGCGCCCGTTCCACCCGGGCCTTGGCCGCCACCGCGGCTCTGGCCGACCGGCGCAGATTGGCATCGTCGAAATTGGCCAGCCGGTTGGCGGTGGCCCGCACCTCGCGCCGCATGCGGCGTTCCTCCCAGGCCAGCAGGGAAATGTGGGCGCCGAGGCGGGCCAGCAGCGCGGCGATCGCGTCACCGTCCCGCACCACCACCCGGTCGGCGCCGCGTACCTCCCTGGCCTTGGAGGTGATACCCATCCGCCGAGCCGCGCCGACCAGCGCGTATGCGGCTTCCGGGCCCGGACAGGTCACTTCCAGAGAGGCGCTTCGACCCGGCTCGGTCAGCGACCCGTGGGCCAGGAACGCGCCTCGCCAGGCCGCCTCGGCGTCGGCCAGCGAACCGGCCACGATCTGCGCCGGCAGGCCCCGCACCGGGCGCCCGCGCTGGTCGAGCAGCCCCGTCTGCCTGGCCAGCTGGTCGCCGCCGGCGACCACCCGCAGGACGAATCGGGTGCTCTTGCGGATCCCGGAAGCGGCCAGCACCTGAACCTCGGCGTTGTGCCCGTACAACTCGCCGATGTCCCGGCGGAGTCGACGGGCCACCGAACCGGTGTCCAGCTCGGCCTCGATGATCACCCGGCCGGCCACGATGTGCAGACCACCGGCGAATCGCAGAACCGTGGACACCTCGGCCTTGCGGGCCGAAACCTTCGGAACCATCACTCGACTCAGTTCGTCCTTCACCGCGCCGGTCATCGCCATCGGGCGCCACTCCTGTCGTCGTCGAGCTGGTCAACAATCATCTGCCCGTGGTGCGCACTGCCCGATCGGATTTCTGCACATCGGAATTACGGCCCATCGGAATTACTGCACAGCCGAACCGTCGAGCCGAACTTCCGGCTCCACGCCCACCTATCGAGCCGGTGGCTCCCCCGGCCCCGACGCGGCCCGGGCCAGCACCACCGCGATGGCCTTCGCCAGCGCCACCGGATCGTGCCGGGCGGTGCCGGGGTGGGCGATGGGGGCCAGGTCCAGACGACCACCGATCCGCTGGGCGGCCAGCAGGAGCCGCCCGGGCCCGGCGACGGCGTCGACGTCGGCGAGCACGGTGTCGATACGAAATTCTGGCGCGTGTGCCGACAGTACGTCCAGGTGCTGTTCGGGCGAGAATCCCTCGGTCTCACCGGGCTGCGGTTCCAGATTCAGCACCACCAGCCGGTGGGCGCGGCAGCCGACGAGGGCGGCGGCGATGTCCGGCAGCATCAGGTGGGGCAGCACACTGGTGAACCACGACCCCGGACCCAGGATGACCAGGTCGGCCTCCTCGATCGCGATGATCGCCTCGGGGCAGCCGGGCGCATCCGCGGGATCCAGGGCAACGCTTTGCACCCGACCGGGAGTGGCGGCCACGGCGACCTGGCCGCGGATCCGCCGCAGCACGTCCTTGTCGTCGTCCAGACCCTCGACCTCGGCCACGATGTCCAGGGGCTGACCCGACATCGGCAGGACCCGACCACGGGCTCCGAGCACCCTGCCCATGGCGTCCAGCGCCGCGACGGTACCGCCCAGCACCTGGGTCAGCCCGACGAGCACGATGTTGCCGACCGGGTGCCCGGTCAGTGCACCCTCGCCGGCGAACCGATGCTGGAAGGTCTCCGCCCACAGCTGTCCCGCCTCATCCGGGGCGGCGAGTGCGGCCAGGGCCATCCGGAGATCGCCGGGCGGGACGATCCCGGGAACCTCCCGACGCAGGCGACCGGAGGAGCCTCCGTCGTCGGCGACCGTCACCACCGCGGTCACCTCCGCCTCCAGCCGGACCAGGGCGGACAACATGGCGTACAGCCCGTGACCACCGCCCAGGGCGACCACCCTGGGCCGACCGGCGGACTGCCCCCCCGGCTCCGGGCGCGTCCCGGGCACACCGGACGCGGGCCTGGCGGCGGTCGTCATTCGCGACCCAGGTCGCGGTGCACAACCTGCAGTGACACGTTGTCACCGGCCAACCGGGCGCCGAGTTCCTCGGCGACCGCGACGGACCGGTGCTTGCCTCCGGTACATCCGACCGCGAGGGTCAGATATCGCTTGCCCTCCCGCTGGTACCCCCCACTGATCAGCTGGAGCAGACTCACGTAGCGGTCGAGGAACTCGGCCGCACCCTCCTGGGAGAGCACGTAGGAGGACACCGCCTCGTCCCGACCGGTCAGATCGCGTAACTCCGGGACCCAGAAGGGATTGGGCAGGAACCGCATGTCGATCACCAGATCGGCGTCCAACGGGAGCCCGTACTTGTACCCGAAGCTCAACACGGTCAGGGATGCCGACCTGGGACCGCCGGTGAAGCTCCGTTCCACCCGATCCCGCAGTTGGTGCACGGACAGGTCGGAGGTGTCGATGATGACGTCCGCCTCGTCCCGAAGGGCGCTCAGCAGTGCCCGTTCGGCGCGGATGCCGTCGGCAAGCCGGCCACCGCCCTGCAGCGGATGCTCGCGGCGATTGGCCTCGAACCGGCGGATCAACGCCGCGTCGCCGGCCTCCAGGAACAGCACTCGGGGGCGGTAGCCGGCCGCATCGAGATCCTTGACCACCGAGGCCAGATCCTCGGTGAAGGCCCTGGACCTGACGTCCAGGACGACGGCGATCCTGGTCATGCCGCCCTGGGCCCGGGCACCCAGATCCACCACGGTCGCGATCAGCTCGGCGGGCAGATTGTCCACGACGAACCAACCGACGTCCTCCAGGCACTTGGCCGCGGTGGACCGGCCGGCACCGGACAATCCGGAGACGATGGCCACCTCGATGCCCATCGGCGCGGAGTCGCCCGCCGAACGAGCTTCGGTACTCCTACGGCTGCTCATACCGCCGCCTCGGACCCGGCCGGGGCCGCGAGCACGGGTGGCACCGACCCCGGGGGGCCGGCCGGCGCGGAGTGCAGGGCGGCGTGCACCGATTCGGCGGTCATCCGCCCGATACCCGGCACACCGGCGATCTCTTCGACCCCGGCCTGACGCAGGGCGGCCAGCGAGCCGAAGTGCTTCACCAACGCCGTCCGGCGGGTCTGGCCCAGGCCACTGACCCCGTCCAGGGCCGACTGGGTCATCGATTTGGATCGTTTGGCCCGGTGGTAGGTGATGGCGAAGCGGTGGGCCTCGTCCCGCAGGCGTTGCAGGAGGTACAAGGCCTCACTCGTCCTGGGAAAGATGACCGGGTCGTCCTCCCCGGGAATCCACACCTCTTCCAGCCGTTTGGCCAGCCCGCACACCGTGACGTCGGCGATCCCGAGATCCGCGAGCACGGCCGCGGCGGCGTTCACCTGGGCGGCGCCACCGTCGACCACCAGGAGCTGCGGCGGATATGCGAACCGGCGGACCCGACCGGTTTCCGGATCGATGCCGGTGGGCCGACCCGGTACCGCGGGGGTCGGATCGGAGCCGACGCCCGGGGACGTCTCGACCTGACTCGCGGAGGGCCCGGGTTCCGCTTCCCCTGACGGTCCGGGACCCGCGGCGGCGAACTCCGATTCCAGGTCGGCGACCCGACCGGCCACGCCATGGCTGAACCGGCGGCGGACCACCTCCGCGATGGAGGCGACATCGTCGCCCGGCTTGTCCCGGATGGCGAACCGGCGGTAGTCGCTCCGCTTCGGCAGTCCGTCCTCGAAGACGATCAACGACGCGACCACGTTGGTGCCCTGGACGTGCGATATGTCGATGCATTCGATCCGCAACGGGGCCCGGTCCATGCCCAGGGTGTCGGCGATCTCGACCAGAGCCGCTGACCGCGCGGTCAGGTCGCTGGCGCGTTTGAGTCGGTGCTGGGCCAGCGCCTCCGCAGCGTTGCGCTTCACGGTCAACGCCAGGTCCTTCTTGTCCCCGCGCTGCGCCACCCGCAGCGAGACCCTGGCGCCGCGAAGATCGGCGAGCCACTGGGCCATCTCCTCGCCGTCGGAGGGCACCACCGGGACCAGGATCTCTCTGGGCACCGCGGTGGCCCCGTCGTCGGCCGCCCGGCCGCCATAGAATTGCACCAGGAAATTCTCCACCAATCGACGCGTTCCGTCCTCGGTTTCGGTACGGTCGGCCCGCTGTTCGTCGACGTCCACGATCCAACCGCGTTGGCCGCGTACCCGGCCGCCCCGGACGTGGAAGACCTGGACGGAGGCGAGCAGGTCGTCGGCGGCGATGCCGATGACGTCCGCATCGGTACCGTCGCCGAGCACCACGGCCTGTTTCTCCACCGCTCTGCGGAGCGCGCCCAGATCGTCCCGCAGGCGGGCGGCCCGCTCGAAGTCCAGCTCGGCGGCGGCGGCCGCCATCTCCCGTTCCATGCGTTTGATCATCGGGTCGGCCTTGCCGGCCATGAAGTCGCAGAAGTCGTCGACGATCGCCCGGTGTTCCTCGGCCGACACTGCACCCGTGCAGGGCGCTGCGCACTTGCCGATGTAGCCGAGCAGACAGGGCCGCCCGATCTGGGCCGACCGTTTGAAGACCCCGGACGAACAGGTCCGGGCCGGGAACACCCGCAACAGCAGATCCAGCGTCTCCCTGATGGCCCACGCGTGGGCGTACGGACCGAAGTACCGGACGCCCTTGCGGTGCGGCCCGCGCATCACCTGCAGTCGCGGGAACTCCTCGCCGAGCGTGACGGCCAGTTCCGGGTACGACTTGTCGTCCCGGTAGCGCACGTTGAACCGCGGGTCGAATTCCTTGATCCAGTTGTATTCCAGCTGGAGGGCTTCGACCTCGGTGGAAACCACCGTCCATTCCACCGAACCGGCCGTGGTGACCATCCGGGCCGTCCGGGGATGCAGCCCGGCCAGATCGGAGAAGTACGAGTTCAACCTGGAGCGCAGGCTCTTGGCCTTGCCGACGTAGATGACCCGGCCGGACGCATCCCGGAATTTGTAGACGCCGGGCGAATCCGGGATGCTCCCGGCCGGCGGCCGATACGTGGCTGGATCTGGCACAGTGCCGAGGGTAATCGAGAGGCCCGACAGGACCGGATGATCTCCCGGTGATGCCTCTGGCCGCCACCGCCCTGATGACCGGCCCGGGTGTGTCCCGCGCCACCGGGCCGCCGTCGCAGGTTTCGGCACGACGCGGACGGGCTACCGCCTTTTCCGGAACCCCCCGGCCCCTTAGCCGATGGTTCACGTAGCCGATCGTTACTGTGTTGACGGCTCGAATGCGGATGGCCCAGGTCCTGGCCAGGTCACGCCGCCGCCGAGCCCGCACCCGTGTCATCGCCCTAGATCAAGGAGTCCTGATGGAAGTCTGGCCCGGAACGCCCTACCCGTTGGGCGCCACGTTCGACGGGACCGGGACCAACTTCGCCATCTTCAGCGAGGTGGCCGAGAAGGTCGAGCTGTGCCTGCTCGACGACGGCGGCACCGAGACCCGGATCGCCATGCCCGAAGTCGACGCGTACGTCTGGCACTGCTACCTGCCGACGGTGCAGCCCGGCCAGACCTACGGGTACCGGGTGTCCGGACCGTACGATCCGCACAACGGCTTCCGGTGCAACCCGAACAAGCTGCTGCTGGACCCGTACGCGAAGTCGGTGACCGGTCAGGTGGACAGCGATCCGTCCGTCTTCTCGTACAACCTGGGATACCCGGATTCGAAGAACGACGACGACTCCGCGCCGCACACGATGCGCTCGGTGGTCATCAACCCGTTCTTCGACTGGACCGGCGACCGGATATTGCGGGTCCCCTACAACGAGACGGTGATCTACGAAGCCCACGTCAAAGGCTTGACGGCGTTGCATCCCGAGGTGCCCGAGAGCCAGCGGGGAACCTACGCCGGCCTGGCGCATCCCGCTGTCATCAATCACCTGAGCCGTTTGGGTGCGACCGCCGTCGAATTGATGCCGGTGCACCAGTTCGTCCAGGACAGCACTCTGCGGGACAAGGGTCTGTCCAATTACTGGGGCTACAACACCATCGGCTTCTTCGCGCCGCACAACGCCTATTCGGCCTACGGTGATCGTGGCCAGCAGGTGCAGGAATTCAAGGCGATGGTGAAAGCCTTGCACAGCGCGGGCATCGAGGTGATCCTGGACGTGGTTTACAACCACACCGCGGAGGGCAACCACCTTGGACCGACGATTTCGTTCCGCGGCATCGACAACGCCGCGTACTACCGACTCGTCGAGGACGACAACCAGTACTACATGGATTACACCGGGACGGGCAACTCCCTCAACGTCCGGCACCCGCATGCGCTCCAATTGATCCTGGATTCGCTGCGATACTGGGTGACCGAGATGCATGTGGACGGCTTCCGGTTCGACCTGGCCGCCACGCTCG
This sequence comes from uncultured Nakamurella sp., assembly GCA_964250735.1. Taxonomy (GTDB): domain Bacteria; phylum Actinomycetota; class Actinomycetes; order Mycobacteriales; family Nakamurellaceae; genus Nakamurella. Next base: position 6,453 of record CAXUHA010000004.1, read on the forward strand.
CGCGCGAATTCTATGACGTCGACCGGCTTTCCAGCTTTTTCGAGCTCGTTCAACAGGACCCGATCGTTTCCCAGGTGAAGTTGATCGCCGAACCCTGGGACCTCGGCCCCGGCGGCTACCAGGTCGGCAATTTCCCGCCGCAGTGGACCGAATGGAACGGCAAATACCGGGACACGGTGCGTGATTTCTGGCGGGGCGAACCGGCCACCCTCGGCGAATTCGCCTCCCGGCTGACCGGATCCGCGGACCTCTACGAAACGTCCGGTCGTCGGCCGGTGGCCTCGATCAACTTCGTCATCGCCCACGACGGATTCACCCTGAACGACCTGGTGAGCTACAACGAGAAGCACAACGAAGCCAACGGCGAGGACAACAAGGACGGCGAGTCACACAACAGATCCTGGAACAGCGGCGCGGAGGGTCCGACCTCGGACCCCGCGGTGCTGAGCCTGCGGGATCGCCAGCGACGTAATTTCTTGGCCACTCTGCTGTTGTCCCAAGGTGTCCCGATGATCGCCCACGGGGACGAACTGGGCCGCACCCAGCAGGGCAACAACAACGCCTACTGCCAGGATTCCGAGCTGACCTGGATCGATTGGGTGAACGCGGATACCGCCCTCGTCGAGTTCACCGCGTCGTTGGCCCGGCTCCGGCGGCAACACCCCACGTTCCGCCGGCGGCGGTTCTTCGACGGGCGCCCCGTCACCCGGGCCGAGGGCGAGCCGTTGCCGGATATCGTCTGGATCAACCCCAGTGGATCGGTGATGACTCCTGACGACTGGGGTTCTGGCTTCGGCCGATCCGTTGCCGTGTTCCTGAACGGCAACGGTATCCGCGGCATGGACAGCCGCGGAGGCCAGGTCGTCGACGACTCCTTCCTGCTCCTGTTCAACGCGCACGACGAGACACTGGAGTTCACCGTCCCGCCGGAGGAGTATGCGCCGAGCTGGACATGCGTGGTGGACACCGCCGGCATGCCGGAATCCAGTGCCCCGGTGAAAGCCGGTGAGACCATTGCCGTTCTGGGCAAGGGTCTGGTCGTTCTGCAGGCCCTGGCCGACGACACTGTTCCCGCCTCCCGTACCGCTGCTGCCGCTGCGGTACCGGCGGTTCCGCCGCCTCCGGTCCCCACGGCCGATGCCTACCGAACCGCCCCGGTGGAGCAGAGCGTCGTGCCGCCCACTCAGCCGGACGACGACGGCAAGTCCGAACCGACGCCGGAGGCCGAAACGCCGACCGAAGCGCCGGCCAAGCCAGCCCGCCGCCGGTCGGCCGCGCCCAAGCGCCCCGCCCAGAAGCGCACTCCCCGGGGTCCGGCGGACGGTGGGGCGGACCCCCGATGACCTTCGCGAGTGACGCCGAGGTGTCCGGGTCGCCGGGCGGTTCGGCAGCCCCGGCCGTACCCAGATCGACCTATCGGATCCAGGTGACCCCGACCAGCGACCTGGACCGGGCCCGCTCGGTGGTGCCCTACCTGTCGCGGCTGGGCGCGGACTGGGCGTACCTGTCGCCGATCCTGACGGCGGAACCCGGGTCGGATCACGGCTACGACGTGGTCGACCACGGCCGTACCGACCCCGCCCGGGGCGGTCGTCCGGGCCTCTCGGCCTTCGCCGACGCCGCCCACCAGGCGGGGATGAAAGTCTTGGTCGACATCGTGCCGAACCACGTCGGCGTGGCCACCCCGGAAGTGTCGCTGTGGTGGTGGGACGTGCTGGCCAAGGGCCGGGCGTCGGAGCACGCGCACGCCTTCGACATCGACTGGGATTTCGGCAACGGCCGGTTACGTCTGCCCGTCCTGGGCGACGGCGACGCCGAACTGGACGCGCTGCGAGTGGTCGACGGCCAGTTGCATTACTACGAGCACCACTTCCCGCTGGCTGACGGCACGTGGCATGACGGTGACACTGCGCAGGAGGTGCACGGTGACACTGCGCAGGAGGTGCACGGTGACACGGCGCAGGAGGTGCCCGGTGACACGGCGCAGGAGGTGCACGGGCGGCAGCACTACGAGCTGGTCAATTTCCGGCGGGCCGATGCCGAGCTCAACTACCGTCGATTCTTCGCGGTCAGCACGTTGGCCGGTATCCGGGTGGAACTCCCGGACGTCTTCGCGGCGTCGCACACCGAGATCAAGACCTGGTTCGACGAAGGCTGGGTGGACGGCCTGCGCATCGACCACCCCGACGGCCTGGCCGACCCGGCCGGGTATCTCCGCGACCTGCGCGCTCTGATCGGACCCCGTTACGTGCTGGTGGAAAAAATCCTGGAGGGCGACGAGCGGCTGCCCGGCGACTGGGAGTGCCATGGCACCACCGGATACGACGCGTTGGCTGCGGTCGACCGGCTCTTCGTGGATCCGGCCGGCGAGTCGGCTCTGGACCAACTGGACACCGAACTCCGGGGTGGGGCACAGGCGGACTGGGCCCGGATGACCACCTACAGCAAACGCCAGGTGGCCGACGGCATTCTGCGGTCGGAGGTGCTGCGGTTGGCCCGTCTCGTGCCCGACATCGCCGGAGCCGACGACGCGATCGCCGAGCTGCTGGCCTCGTTCCGGGTTTACCGCACGTACCTGCCCGACGGATACGGCGAGCTGGCGGCCGCGCTGGCCAACGCCATCGCGCGGCGGCCGGCCCTGACCGAGACGCTGCGCACGGTCGCCGATCGGCTCGGCGCGGTCGGCAGCGAGTTCTCCACCAGATTCCAGCAGACTTCCGGAATGGTGATGGCCAAGGGCGTGGAGGACTGCGCGTTCTACCGCTGGACCCGGCTCACCAGTCTCACCGAGGTCGGCGCCGAACCGAGCCAGTTCGCCCTCACCCCCACCGCTTTCCACGCCGTTCAGGCGTTGCGGGCGGCGTCCGGTCCGCACACCATGACCACCCTGTCCACTCACGACACGAAGCGCGGCGAGGACGTCCGGGCGCGCATCTCGGTCATCTCGGAGATGGCCGCGGAGTGGGCCGAGGCGGTCCGCTCGTGGAATCGCGTGGCCCCGCTGGCCGATGGTCCGCTGGCCAATCTGTTGTGGCAGGCCATCGTGGGAACCTGGCCCTGCGACCGGCCGCGACTGCACGCCTACGCAGAAAAGGCCGCTCGGGAAGCGGGTAATTCGACGGGGTGGATCGACCAGGACCAGGACTTCGAGTCCGCCATGCACCGGCTGGTCGACGCAGCATTCGACGAACCGGCGCTGACCGCCTCCATCGGCGACATGGCGGCCCGGCTGATCGGTCCGGGTCGGTCGAACTCCCTGTCCGCCAAGCTGGTTCAGCTCCTGGGGCCCGGTGTGCCCGACGTCTACCAGGGGACCGAACTGTGGGACGACTCACTGGTCGACCCCGACAATCGACGGCGCGTCGACCACGACGTGGCGGCCGACATCTTGACCCGGCTCGACGCCGGGCTGCTACCCGACGTCGACGATTCGGGTGCGGTGAAACTGCTGGTGGTGTCCAGGGCGCTGCGGTTGCGCCGGGACCGTCCTGAGCTGTTCGCAGGCTATCTACCTTTGGCCGCGGCCGGCCCGGCGTCGGACCACCTCGTCGCATTCGACCGTGGCGGCGTCGTCGCTCTTGCCACCCGCCTGCCGGTCGGTCTGGCCGCGCGGGGTGGGTGGGCCGACACCACGCTCACCTTGCCGCCCGGAGTCTGGCGGGACCAACTCCGCGGCGACACCGCCGGTGCCGTTCAGGGCACGGTGCCGGTCGGCGGGCTGCTGGCCACATATCCGGTGGCTCTACTGGTCCGGGAAGGCTGAGGTCGGACAGTGGAATTCGAACTGTGGGCTCCGAAGGCGTCGTCGGTCGTCCTGGTCGCCGATGGCAACGAGTACGTGATGACCGCATCCAATGCGGGCTGGTGGTACGGCACGGTGGACACCGATAGCCCGGTGCGGTACGGCTTTCGGCTGGACGGCGACGAAAAGGTGTTGCCCGATCCCAGGTCTCGCCGGCAGCCGGACGGGGTGCACGAACTGTCCGCGACTTTCGATCACACCCGGTACGAGTGGGCGGACGAATCCTGGACCGGCCGGCCGCTGGCCGGTGGTCTGATCTATGAGATGCACGTCGGCACCTTCACTCCGGAAGGCACCTTGGACGCGGCGATCGACAAGCTCGATCACCTGGTGTCGATCGGCGTCACCTTCGTGGAACTGTTGCCCGTCAACGGGTTCAACGGTGTGCACAACTGGGGCTACGACGGGGTGCTCTGGTACACGGTGCACGAGGCGTACGGCGGGCCGTTGGCCTATCAGCGGTTCGTCGACGCCTGCCACCATAAAGGGGTGGCCGTGATCCAGGACGTGGTCTACAACCATCTCGGGCCCAGCGGCAACTATCTCGGTCAGTTCGGCCCCTACCTACACGAGGCGCACGCCAACACCTGGGGTTCGTCGATCAATCTGGACGGGCCGCACTCGGATGAGGTGCGCCGCTACATCATCGACAACGCGCTCATGTGGCTCCGGGACTATCACGTCGACGGCCTGCGACTGGACGCCGTCCACGCGCTCGTCGACCATCGGGCCGTCCATCTGCTGGCCGAAATGGCGGACGAGGTCGACGCCCTGTCCGCCCACGCCCAGCGGCCGCTGACGTTGATCGCCGAATCGGACCTGAACGATCCGCGGCTGATCACCTCCCGGGAGGCCGGCGGGTACGGTCTCGCCGGGCAGTGGAGCGACGACTTCCACCATGTCCTGCACGTCGCCTTGACCGGCGAGACCACCGGCTACTACAGCGATTTCGGATCGATGTCGGCCATCGCCAAGGTCCTCACGTCCGCCTTCTTCCACGACGGCACCTACTCGAGCTTCCGGAGGCGCGTGCACGGTCGGCCGGTGGACACCCGCACGGTGCCGGCGTCCCGATTCGTGGTGTACGCGCAGGACCACGACCAGATCGGCAACCGGGCCACCGGCGACCGGTTGACCGCCCAGCTCGACCAGGCCCGGTTGGCCATTGCCGCCGTGCTCGTCTTCACCAGCCCGTTCACGCCGATGCTGTTCATGGGCGAGGAATGGGCGGCCACCACGCCGTGGCAATTCTTCACCTCGCACCCCGAGGCGGATCTGGGTGAGGCCACCGCTGCGGGTCGGATCACCGAATTCGCCGAATTGGGTTGGGATCCGTCGATCGTTCCGGACCCGCAGCAGGAAAGCACCTTCCTCAATTCCAAACTGGACTGGACCGAACTCCGATCCGGTGCCCATGCGGCGACGCTGGCCCTCTACCGGCAGCTGGCCCGACTGCGGCGGGACCGGCCGGAGCTGACCGATCCCAGGCTGCATCTGGTCGAGAGCTGGCACGACGACGAACAACACTGGCTGACCATGGTCCGAGGCGGGGTTCGGGTGCTGGTCAACTTCTCCGACGAGGCCCGGCATCTGCCGTTGCCGGGTGGTCCGGGACCGGTGCTGCTGGCCACGTCGGACGGAACCGTGCAGCAGCCCGACGTCGCCCGGGTGCCGGCCGTCACCGCGGTGGTCATCGGACCAGCCGGCCCCTGAACGCCTGGGCTTCGCCCCTTCTGCGCCCCGTCGGCACCGCCGACCGATCACAGGTAGTGCTCAGCCGATCCACCGTGCCACACCACGAAGCGACCGTACGGTCAGAGCCGCAGGACTCCTGCCCGGGCGTCCTGTACCGGTCGCTGATCGTGAAGGTGATGAATGGCTGCGATGTGGCTGAAGATGCGAGCCCGGCCTTGGCTCACCGCATTGCTGGTCGTCGTGCTCATCGGGGTGGGCGGCGGCTCTTGGTGGTATTTCCACCGGACCAGCACCGCCACCGCGGCCACTGCGACCACCACCACCAGATCCGTGGCCGCCAGCATCAGCACCATTGCCTCCTCGGTGTCCGCATCGGGCACGGTCACCCCGGCAGTACAGGACGCGGTGTCCTTCGGGGCGTCGGGACGGGTCACCGGTGTCGACGTGGTGGTCGGACAGACCGTGAAGAAGGGTCAGCGGCTGGCCACCCTGGACACGGTGAACCTCAAGGCGGCCCTGGCCTCGGCCCGGGCCACCCTGGCGTCGGCCAAAGCCAAAGTGGCTGCCGCGCAAGCTGCCGTCACCACCGACACCACGGCGGTGACGACGGCCACCACCGCGGTGACCACCGCACAGACCGCGGTGACCACGGCCGCCGGCACTGCCGACACCGCTGACGACACCACCGCGGCCAACGGCCTGACGGCCGCGAAGTCGGCCCTGACCACGGTCGAAGCCACTCTGGTCGCAGACCGGGCGCAGGTCACCGCCGACCAGTCTGCGGTGACCACGGCGCAGGCCGGGGTGACGACCGCTCGTACCGCCCTGTCCGACGCCAGCCTGGTGTCACCGATCAGTGGCCTGGTCGGGGCGGTGAACGTGGCCGTCGGTGATTCCGTCTCCGGCACGGTCTCGAGTTCGACCGCATCCAGCGGGTCCGGCGGGTCGGCCGCCAGCGGTGGTTCGGGTGCGTCCGGTGGCTCGGGTGGGTCCGGTGGCTCGGGTGGGTCCGGTGGCTCGGGTGGGTCCGTGGGCTCGGGTGGGTCCGTGGGCGCCGGGAGCAGCTCGACCTCGGGCTCTTCCAGCACCGCACCGTTCCTGATCGTCTCGACGGCGAGCTGGGACGCCAATGTGACGGTCGACGACAGTTCTATCAACCTCATCAAGAAGGGCATCCAGGCCCAACTGATCGTGGGCAGCTCCGAGACGCCCGTCTTCGGGATCGTCAGCTCCGTCGGTCTCATCTCCACCAGCACCGGCAACACCGCCAGTTACCCCGTGGTGGTCAGCATCACCGGGAATCCGCCGGGACTGCACGACGGCACCGCCGCGACCGTCACCTTGATCTACAAGCAACTGACGAACGTGCTGACCGTACCGACGGCGGCCATTCACACCACCGCGTCCGGGAAGGTCGTCTATCAGAGGGTCAACGGGAAGCAGGTCTCCACCACGATCACCACCGGGGCCGTCGGAAACGGGGTCACCCAGATCCTTTCCGGCCTGGCCGAAGGCGATGAAGTCCTGGTCACCACGACCACGATCCCCCGCACCGGAACCGGCGCCGGCACCCGGACCGGCACCGGCGGGTACGGCGGCGGTGCCGGGGGCTTCGGCGGCGGTGCCGGGGGCTTCGGCGGCGGCTACTTCGGCGGTGGGGCCGGTGGCGGCGCGGGCGGCTTCACCGGGACGGCCAACCGCACGGGCGGCTCCGGCGGAGCAGGTAACGGCGGCTGAGATGAGACGAAAAGGTCCGAAAGCAGTTGCCCAGCCGTCCTCCACCGACCAGTCGACGGTGTTCGCACCGGCCACGTTCGCACCGGCCACGTTCTCACCGGCCAGCGAAGGCACCCCCCCGTGGGGCAGCAGGAGCAACGCGGGACTGGACATCCTGGCCGCCCCCGAAACGGACGGGGTCGCGGTGCGGCACCAGACCCCCGCCTTCGACGCCCCTTCCGCCGCCACCGGCTCTTTCACGACCTCCGATCGAGCCGTCATCGAACTGACCGACGTGGCCAAGGTCTACGCCACCGGATCGTTGTCGGTCCGGGCGCTGAACGGCATTTCGCTGCGGATCGAAGAAGGCGAATACGTCGCCATCATGGGGCCCTCCGGATCGGGTAAGTCCACCCTGATGCACATCATCGGCTGCCTGGATGTCCTGTCCGAGGGCGCGTATCACCTGTCCGGCGAGGACGTCAGCGAAATGGACGAGGTGGAACTGGCCCAGATCCGGAATCGGCGCATCGGGTTCGTCTTCCAACAGTTCAACCTTCTGCCCTCGCTGACCGCGTGGCGCAATGTGGAACTGCCGATGATCTACTCCGGAACGCCGCGGGCTCTGCGGCGAGCCAGGGCGGTGGAGGCGCTTCGCCGGGTCGGCCTCGGGGACCGGATGAATCACCGGCCCGGTGAACTGTCCGGTGGGCAGCAGCAGCGGGTGGCGGTGGCCAGGGCGCTGGTCGGGGATCCTGCGCTGATCCTGGCCGACGAGCCGACCGGCAACCTCGACTCCATCGCGACCGAGGATGCACTTTCCCTGTTCGACGAGCTGCATCAGCAGGGCCGGACCATCGTGCTGATCACGCATGAGCTGGACGTGGCAGAGCGTGCACGACGGATCGTCCGGGTGCGGGACGGTGTGATCACCTCCGATTCGAACGATCCTGATGTCCGACGGCGGCCGGTGCCCGTCGGAGCTCCCGATGGGACGGCGGGGACATGAAGTTCCTGGAAACCCTGCGCACCGGATGGGATTCCATCCGATCACATCGGTTGCGATCGGGTCTGACCATGCTCGGCATCCTGATCGGTATCGCGGCGGTCATCCTGACCGTCGGCCTCGGCCTCGGCAGCCAGCGACAGGTCGGCGCCCAGATCAGCTCGCTGGGCAGCAACCTGTTGATCGTCTCCCCCGGCAGCGCGACCACCACGGGCGGCATCCGCGGCGGCTTCGGTTCGGCGTCCACCCTCACCGTCGACGACGCCGCGGCGCTCGCCTCGAAGGTCGCCGCCCCGGACGTCGCGGCCGTGGCCGGGGTGAAGACGACGTCCCTGTCCCTGACCGCGGGCACCAACAACTGGACCACGTCCGTCGTGGGCACCAGCCCGTCCTGGTTGACCGTGCGCGCGCGGACCCTGTCCAGCGGGCGATTCATCACCAACGCCGACAACGCCGACCAGGCCGCGGTGGCCGTGATCGGTTCCTCGACGGCCACCGATCTGTACGGCACCACCGATGTCGTCGGCCAGACCTTCACCGCGAACAACATCGAATTCACCGTGATCGGGGTGCTGGCCACAGCCGGGTCGGACGCCACCACCAACCTCGACGACCAGGCGATCGTCCCGATCTCGACCGCGGCCAACCGGCTGGTCGGCGGGGCCACCAAGAATGCCGTCTCCACCATCTACATCCAGGCCGCCTCGGCCGGCCAACTGTCGGCCGCCGACCAGGAGGCCCAGGCCCTGTTGCTCCAGCTGCATCACGTCACCGCAGCCACGTCCGCCGACTTCACGATCAGCAGCCAGGAATCGTTGCTCAACACCGTCACCTCGGTCAGCAAGACGTTGACCGTGCTGCTCACCGGGATCGCGGCGCTGTCGCTGCTGGTCGGTGGGATCGGCGTGATGAACATCATGCTGGTCTCCGTCACGGAGCGAACCAGGGAAATCGGTCTGCGCAAAGCCCTCGGCGCGCCGCCCGCCGCCATCCGCCAGCAGTTCCTGGTCGAGGCGACCATCCTCGGCCTGGCCGGCGGTCTGCTCGGCGCCGGCCTGGGTATCGTCGGCGCCCGGATTCTTCCGCACTTCATCTCCACTGTGCTGGTCGTCTCGCCGCTCGCGGTAGGTGGTTCCATCGCCATCGCCGTGGCTATCGGGATGATCTTCGGCGTCTACCCGGCGGCCCGGGCCGCCCGGCTGGCCCCCATCGATGCCCTCCGCAGCGAGTGAACCGTCCCCGTCACCACCACCCCGATCCAGCCCCACCGGCCTGCACCGCCGGCCCCACCCAGTTGAAGGACCTTGCCATGACGAACAACTCGCTGACCCGGACCGGCTCTGCGCGCAGCTCCCGCCCCTGGTCGAAAGCCTTGGCCATGGGAGCGGCCGCGGCGGTGCTGGCCGGTTCGCTGGTCGCCTGCAACAGCTCGTCGACTGCCGGTGGGTCCGCCGTGCCCAACGCCGGCGCCGCCCCGACCAGCAGCGCCGGCAGCAGTGCCGGGGGTAACGCGGGAAGCAACGCCGGCGGCGGTGCGGCGGGGTTGGCGGGTGGGCCCGGGGTCGCCGGCGGGATGCGTCCGGCGGCCTTCGGCACCATCGCGGCGCTGTCCGCGGGCAGCATGCAGGTGCAGAACACCACGGCGCAGACGACCGTCAACTACACGTCGAAGACCACGTTCACACAGACCACGAAGGTGACCCTGGGCGCGGTGAAGGTGGGTTCCTGCGTGACGGCGGCCGCGGCCGTGCCCACCACCGCCGGGAGCGGTGCGCCATCGGCCCCGGGGACGCCGGCTCCGACGTCGCGCGCGGCGGTCACCGCGCTGACCGCGGCCACCGTCCTGATCACCACGCCGGTGTCCGGCCAGTGCACCGGCTTCGGTGGGCTGGGCGGCATCCGGCCCGGCGGTCAGGGCGCAGCGCCCGGTACGCGCGCCACCCGTCCCACCGGGGCGGCGATGCCTTCCGGCGCAGCCGGCACCGGATCGGCCGCCGGCCGGGGCGGCTTCGGCGGTTTCGGTGAGCGCGCCAGCGGCAAGGTCACCTCGGTGAGCGGTTCGACCATCGTGGTGCAGGAGAGCAACCGGTCGACCAAGGCGACCACCAAGGTCACGGTCACCGTCACCGGGAAGACGGTGTACACCCAGACGGCACCGGCCACGTCCACAGCGCTCAAAGTCGGCCTCTGCGCCGTCGCTGTCGGCCCGGCCGACTCCACCGGGGCGGTGGCGGCCAGGTCGATCGCGCTCAGCCCGGCTACTGCCACCGGCTGCACCAGTGGATTCGGCGCCGGGGGCTACGGCGGCTTCGGCGGCGGCAACCGCTACCGGCAGGGCGGTTCCAACAGCGGGCCCGTGACGACCAATGGCTGACGTGGTGAGCCCGGCGGTCAGGGCGCGTCACCGACGTCGCCGGCGTCGCCGGACGACCGTCTCGCTGGTGGTCGTCGCCGGCCTGCTGGCCATCGGCGGCGGTATCGCCTTCGCCACTGCCGGCAGCAAGGCCGTGTCCTACCGGATGGCGGTGGCCACGTTGGGATCGGTCCGTCAGACCACCACGTCGGCGGGCACCGTGTCCTACGTGACCAAGGCGACCGCCTCCTTTCCGGTCGCCGGCACCGTGGCCGCCGTCTCCGTCCAGGTCGGCCAGCGGGTGACTCCGGGTCAGGTCATCGCCACCCTCGACCCGACCAGCCTGACCGCGGCCGTGACCGCCGCGCAGCAGAGCATGACCATCGATCAGCAGACGCTGGCCGCTGACCTGGCCAGCCAGACGCAAACCACGGCCACCACCACCGCCACGACCACGGCTGCCACGAGCAGTTCGCCGGCCGGTAGTTCCGGGTCTTCGGGCTCGTCGGGGGGCTCGGGCTCCTCGGGGGGCTCGGGCTCGTCGGGGGGCTCGGGCTCCTCGGGCTCCGCAGGTTCAGCGGGCAGTGCCGGGGCCCGGACCGGCGTCGGGACGACCACCGCACCCACATCGTCGGCCCCCGCCACGGGGAAGGCTGCGACCGGCCCGACCACGGCGATCCTGGTCGCGGCGGTCAAGGCCGCGCAGACCAAGGTGACCACCGGGCAGGCCACCATCGACCTGCTGCTCACCGGCATCGTCAACAAGACCGGCCCCGGTGCTGGTCAGGGCACTGGTACTGGCACTGGCACTGGCAAGCCGAAGCCGTCGTCCGACGCCGCTCCGACAGCCACAAGCACACCGACACCCAGAGGCACAGCAACACCTAGAGGCACAGCGACACCCACGAATACGGGCAACGGCGGCGGGAGCACAGGGACCCGGCCGCCCCGCGGACAACCCGTGGGCACCTCGCAGGCGGCCTTGATCAAGGACGAGGTCACGGCCTGCACGCCGATCGCGAACATGACTCTGACCCCCACGCCCTCGTCCACTTCCGGCCGGCCCACAGGGCACGGCACGCCGACCTCCACGACCACCGGCACGCCGACCTCCGGTCCGCCGTCATTCGGTCCGCCGACATCGGGCACCGCGATCACGCCGACGTCGACCGGTCGAACCCGGCCTACCGGCAGCCTGACCGGCCCGATCGCGTTCACAACGGTCACCCCTGCGATGCGTTCGGCCGTCGAAGATGTGGTGCAGGGCAACGGGAACGCCGTCGAGGACGCGAACATCGCCTACCGCGTGCTCGCCGCCGACGACGCCACTGTCTCCGTGGGCACCACCGCCGACGAGTCGACAACATCGGGCACAACAGACCCCTCCGACATCGGTGGACCGCCCACCGTCACCGAGACGACCACCGCGAGTGCAACCGCGTCGGGGACCGGTGACACCGTCACGGTGACCGTGCCGACGACGGTGACCGTACCGACCACCGTGACAGTGCCCACCACCGTGACGACCGCGCCGCCGTGGACCGGCACCACCGCGCCGCCGACCTCGTCGTCGGGCGACTGGACGGACACGCCGTCCTCATCGGCCCCCGTCTCGTCTGGTCCCGTCTCATCTGGTCCCGTCTCGTCTGCGCCCGTCCCATCCGCGCCAGGTTCGTCGGCGACGGCCTCGTCCACGGCCGCCGGTACCACAGGGCGGCCCCCCGGCGGCGGTGAGTCCGGGCAGCAGCCCGCTCAGGCCCTGGCCATGTGCCAGGCTGCCATTGCCGCCGTGCTGGACAACCAGACCCAGGTGGCGGCGGCCGAGAAGAACCAGGCGACCAACCTGGTCGCGCTGGACGCCGCGGTTCAGAAACTCAGCGCCGCGCAGGGCACCGGAGGAAAGGCGGGCACCGGCGAGGGTGCCACAGGCAAAGGCACCGGCACCGGCACCGGCAAGAGCACCGGCGGGAGTGCCAAAGGCACCGGGACCGGGGGAACAGGCACCGGCAACTCCGGCAGCGGAGAAGGCGGGAGTGGTGCGGGCACCTCGGCGGCGAAGACGTCAGGGTCCTCGGGGGCGGCCCGGTCGGGCTCGTCGGGTTCCGGTACCGGCAATACCGGAGCGGGCGCTGCGACCGGCGCGCCCACCAACGCCGGCGCGGGTTCGGGCGCTGCGAACGGATCAGGTTCGGCTCGCGGCAACAGCACCGGAAACGCTTTCTCCGCAACGCCGCGGATCGCCACGGCCGCCGATATCGCTGCCGATCAGGCGCAACTCGATCTCGATCAGGCCAATATCGCGGTGGCCAGGCAGAATCTCACCGCGGCGTCGTTGACCAGTCCCATCGCCGGAACCGTTGCCGCGGTTGCCCTCCGCGAGGGCAGCTCGGTGACGGCCAACTCGACGAGCAGCGCGATCACCATCCTGGGTCCTGGCCGGTACGAGGTCTCGACGACGATCAGCCTGTCGCTGATCGACGCGCTCAAGGTCGGCGACAAGGCGTCAGTGGCGGTCAACGGCATCGCCACGCCGCTCACCGGGGAGGTCACGACGATCGGGGTGCTCAGTAGTTCTTCGACCTCGGGGAATACCACCTACCCGGTCACCGTGCTGCTGGATCCGACGTCGGCGGCCCTCTACCAAGGCTCCGGTGCGTCGGTGGACATCTTGATCAGCGATGTCGCGAACGTACTCACCGTGCCGACCTCGGCGGTCCACACCAACGGTGCACAACACTCCGTTTCAGTACTGAAGGGCGGCCGGCTCGATGCCGTCACCGTTCAGATCGGCGCAGTGGGAACGGATCTCACCGAAATTGTCGCCGGAATCAAGGCCGGTCAGCAGGTTGTCATCGCCAACCTGGACGAACCGATGGCCACGTCGACCAGCGCGAGTAACCGCGCCGGGTTGCTGGGCGGCAACACCGGCGCGGGCGTAGGTGGCGCCGGAGGGGGCGGATTCCGCAGGGCGGCCGGTTGAGTCATCGGTCAGGGGCCGGGCGGTGGGGGCGGTCAGGAAGGAGCGCGACGTTCACCGAGCAGCCGGGCGTGCATGGCCCGTAGGGTGTCCACGCCGACCCCGACCAGGGTGTGGGCCAGCAGTAGTCCGGGCGCCGCGGCCACCGGCACCTCGGACGGGACGACCAGGACGCCGATCCCCGCCCCGACCGCGGACCGCGAACCGGCAACGGAGTCCTCGATGACCAGGCACGCATCCGGCGCCAGGTCGAGCAACTCCAGCGCGCGCCGGTACGGCTCCGGGTCAGGCTTGTTGTGGGCGACCTCGTCTCCGCACACCGTCGCGTCGAACATGTTGTGACCCAACGTGTCCAGTGCGATCTCGACCAACTCCCGGTGGGTGGCCGTGACCAGGGCGGTCCGCAACCCGGCCGTTCTGACCGCCGCCAGCAGTTCTGCGGCGCCCGGCTTGAAGGGCAGTCCGTCACGGAAGATCTGCTTGGTCTGATCGGTCAGCATGCGGGCCGTGACCCGGGAATCGGTCTGGATGCCCAACTCGTGGTTCATCAAGGCGATGGTCGCCCACATGTCCTGCCCGACCATCGCTTCCCTGGTCGGCCGGCTCAAGGTGCCACCGTGAAAGGCGGCGACCCGATCCAACGCGATGGTCCAGAGTCGTTCCGAATCGGTCAGGGTGCCGTCCATGTCGAAAAGAACGGCCTGCAACGGCTCCGGCTCATCCGTGCTCATCCGTGCTCAACCGTGCCGCTTGGACCAAGCAGCCGGCCGGGCGCGCGCAGTCTGCTCAGCAGTCACCTGCCCAGGAGTCACCTGCACAGGGTAGTTGGACCCCGGCCCCATGTTTTCTTCCCTGCGCGTGGTCCCGGACCGGCCGACGTAGGGTGAGCGACGTGAGTGACGCTGACCAGACCCCTGGCGCCGGGGTGTTGCGAAATCCGGTGATCGTCGCCGCCTTCGAAGGGTGGAACGACGCCGGTGACGCGGCTACGTCGGCTGTTTCTCAGCTGGGTGTGGCGTGGGGGGCCTCCCCGCTGGCCGAGCTTGACCCCGAGGGCTTCTACGATTTCCAGGTCAGCCGACCGACGGTCCGGCTGGTCGAGGGCGTGACCCGGACCATCGACTGGCCCACCACCCGGTTGTCGGTCTGCCGGCTGCCCACCGCGCCCTGCGACGTCATCCTGATCCATGGGATCGAACCCAACTTCCGCTGGAAGGCGTTCTGCCAGGAACTGCTGGACATCGCGCTGGCCAATGGCGTCGCCACCGTGATCACTCTCGGCGCGCTGCTGGCCGACGTGCCCCACACCAGGCCGGTGCAGGTCGCGGCCACGGCCACGGATCAGCCGACCGCACAACGGCTGGGCCTGGCCGGCTCGCACTACGAGGGCCCGACCGGCATCTCCGGTGTCTTCCAGGACATCTGCGCCCGAGCCGGCATCCCGTCCATCTCGTTCTGGGCGTCGGTCCCGCACTACGTGTCGCAGGCGCCGTCGCCCAAAGCGACGCTCGCGCTGCTGCACCGGGTCGAGGAGGTCCTGGACATCGAAGTGCCGCTGGGGGGGCTGCCCGAACAGGCCGACGAATGGGAGACGGAAGTCTCCCAGATCGCCGCCGAAGACGAGGAGATCTCCGAGTACATCAAGGCTCTGGAAGACCGGGAGGAAGAGGACGAGCCGCTGAAGCCGGCCTCGGGGGAATCCATCGCGGCCGAGTTCGAGCGGTACCTGCGCCGCCGTGGCCCGAAACCCGGTGATTCCCGCCGGTGACGGCCCGGGCGTCGACTGCAAGGATTGACCGGACACCCGAGTCCGGACGTACAGGCGGGAAACGATCATGCACAACTCATTCGGCACCAATCCGCTCGCGTCCAATCCACTGGGCGGCGCCGGGCGGCGCGGTCCCACCTACAGCCGGGGCCATCTGCTGGTGCTCGGGGGCGTCGACGTCGGCTGCGGCCTCATCGCGCTGGTGTGGCCCGCAGTCACGGTGCTGGCCCTGGCCCTGATCTTCGGCCTACTGCTGTTGCTGGGCGGCCTGCTCGTGATCGGGGTCGGGATGGTCGCGCGCCGGGCCGGTGGCAATGCGGTGGCGGCCTGGGTGATCGGTGGTATCGCCATCCTGGCCGGCCTGATCTGCATCTTCCACCCGGGACTCGGCATCTGGGCGATCGCCGTGGGGTGCGCCGTGTGGTTCCTGATGACGGGCATCGGCGACCTGTTCGTGGCGGCGGCGTCGCCGGCCCACCGGATCTGGTTCGGGATACTCGGCGTGCTGTCGATCATCGCGTCGGTGGTGCTGCTGATCCATCCGGGCGTGGCCATCGCCACCGTCGCCCTGGTCGCCGGGATCGCCTTCCTGATTCGCGGTGCCGGGGAGTTGGCCCTGGGCTGGCGGATGCGTTCGGCGGTCCGCTGAGCCGGCCGCCCGGCCGTGCCAGGACCGGCCGTTCGGGATCGGCCACGCCCGTCGACCACGGCACCCAGGTGGGTTGATCCGTTCACCGTCCGGGCACCGACCTGAGGTCACCCGTGCGCGGTGATTGGACACGAATCGCTCAGCTCGGACAGGATGGCGTGATGGTGGCACCCAGGACGGACCCGTCCTCCCACGGTGCGCCCGTGCCCCCCGGGGATGCCCCCCTCGTGCCCCCCGGGGATGCCCCCCCCGTGCCCCCCGGGGATGCCCCCCCCGTGCCCCCCGGGGATGCCCCCCTCAGCGGCGAACTCACGCCCGAACTGCTCCTGGAGCGGACCGGCGCTGGGGACGCCTCCGCGTTCAGGATGTTGTACGAGCGCTTCTCGCCCCGGGTGTTCGGGTTGGCCAACCGCATTCTCCGCGATCCCAGCCAGGCCGAGGAGGTGGCGCAGGAGATCTTCCTGGAGATATGGCAGCGGGCCGGGCGATTCGACCGGTCCCGCGGTAGCGCCACGTCCTGGGTCATGACGTTGACCCATGGCCGGTCGGTGGACCGGGTCCGGCACTCGCAGGCGTCCAGGGCCCGGGACCTGCGGGCCACCGTCGACAACTTCGATCGCGACGTCGATTCGGTGGCCGACGCCGTCGTGCAGCAGGCGGAGGCACAGGAGATGAGAAAGTGCCTCGACGCGCTGACCCCGTTGCAACGCGAGTCGGTCATGCTCGCCTATTTCGGCGGGCACACCAACCGACAGGTCGGCGAGTTGCTCGGTGCCGCGCTGCCCACCGTGAAAACCCGGATGCGTGACGGACTCATCCGGCTGCGCGACTGCATGGGCGTCCCCGCCTGAGCCCATGTGCCCGGCCCCACACTTCAGCCCTGATCCACACTTCAGCATGACCCGGGCTTCAGGACAGTGTGACGCCCAGCAAGGCGTCGACCGCGACGGCCACGGCACTTCCTTCCAATGCCGCATCGGCGGCCCAGCCGTCGACGACGCGGAGCGCGGCCGGCGTGTCCAGATCGTCCGCCAGCGCCGCCCTGAGCGCCTCCACCACCCGGTCGGCCGGTGCGCCCGATCGCCCGGCCGCCGCCCGCCACCGGGCCAGGCGACTCCGGGCGTCGGCCAGCAGCGCGGCATCCCACAATCGGTCCTGCCGAAAATGCCCGGCCAACAAGGCCAGCCGGATGGCCATCGGATCAACGCCCTGCCGACGTAGCGTCGAGACGAACACCAGATTGCCGCGCGACTTCGACATCTTCTCACCGTCCAGGCCGATCATCCCGGCGTGCGTGTAGTGCTCGGCGAAGCGGTCACGGCCGGACAGCACCTCGGCGTGGGCGGCCGAACATTCGTGGTGCGGAAAAATCAGATCGCTGCCGCCGCCCTGCACGTCGATGCTCTTCCCGTGGGCGCCGAACAGTCCCAGCCGACCGCCGGCAATGGCCGCACATTCGATGTGCCACCCGGCCCGCCCGGCGCCCAGGGGTGAGGGCCACGACGGTTCCCCGGGCCTGGCCATCCGCCACAGGAGCGGATCGAGGTGGTGTTTCTTGCCGGCCCGGTCCGGGTCGCCGCCGCGCTCGGCGAAGAACTTGTCCATGGTGGGTTCGTCGTAACCGGACTCGTACCCGAAGCGTGGTGAGGACTCGATGTCGAAGTAGACGTCCGGGTAGTCGTCGTCGGCGACCCGGTAGGCGGCACCGGCCTCCAACAGCGTGACCACTGCGGCGGAGACCTCGTCCATGGCCTCGACGGCGCCGATGTACTCGTGGGGCGCCAACACCCGCAACGCGGTCATGTCCTGCCGGAAGAGCTCGATCTGTTCGGCGGCCAGTTCGGTCCAGTCGATCCCATCCCGCTCGGCCCGCTCCAACAGCGGGTCGTCGATGTCGGTGATGTTCTGCACGTAACGCACCTGATGGCCGGCGTCGAGCCAGACCCGCTGCACCAGATCGAAGGCGAGATACGTTGCGGCGTGGCCCAAATGGGTCGAATCGTAAGGCGTGATCCCGCACACGTACAGGGTGGCGACCAGGCCGGGGTCGGTCGGCCGCACCGAACGGGTCGATGAGTCGTACAGACTCAGCCGCGGACTGCTCCCGGGCAGGGCGGGTACGGGCGGTGAGGGCCAGGAACGCACCCGCCCACACTAGCGTTGCGCGGCAACGCCAGACCGACCCACCAGGGCGGCGGAACGCCCCGGCACGACGTGGCGGTTGCTCTGCACCACCCCGCGCTGCCAACTGGTCAGGTCGGTCCCGCGGACCTTGTCCGGCGGTGAGGACTCACCGAACATCAGGTTGTCCCGGTCACGATGATGCGGCAGGTTCAGCGCGTGGCCGAGTTCGTGGGCCAGCACCGTCTCGTCATACCGGTGCTCGTCCGTGTGGTCGAACAGGGACGCCTGGACGATGACCCAGTCCGCCGAGATGCCCAGCGAGCATCCCGTCGTATTGCCGGCGATGTTGCGCACCACCACGACGGTGATCGGCGCGCCGACCAGTGCGGGGCCGGCCGGGCCGCCGCCGGCCGGAAGGTGGCGGCGGTAGAACTCGGTGCGGCCCAGCACTTCGTCGAGCAGGAGCCGCTTGTTGGCCTGCGGATCCAGAGCCGGCGGTGGCGGAATCTCGGTGACGGTTCGTACCTCGACGACCCGGACCCGAACCCCGGCGCCCGACCGGAAGATCCGATCGGCGGTGCGCAGGGCCGGTTCCACGGCGGTCGGACTGGACAGCGGAACACCCGTTTCGTCGCGCAGGATCAACAGCTGAACCCGCAGGACCGCCGGAGCGCGCTGACGCCGGCCCACCGCGTCCACGCCTGCCTCGCCGAGGCGGGCCGCCGCGCTGGCCAGGTCGAGCGTCATTCCCGCTGCGGTGCGGCCCAGAATGCGGGCGGCGCCGGTGACCGGTGCCATCGCCCTACCGTGCCCGCCCACTAGAACGGGGGCCACGGAATCGGTGAACGTCCGCGGGGTGGAGTCGGGTACACCGGATGCATTTCCAGGTGATCGATGCGCCTGGCCAGGGTGTCGACCTCGGTGACGGTCAGGAACTCCCCCATCTCGACCCGCAGTTCACCGCTCATCCCCTTGGTCAGCCGATGCAACCCGTCCAGCACCACATCGGGCAGCGGCGTACCCGCCCAGCCCCACAGGATGGTGCGAAGTTTGTCGTCGGTATGGAAGCACAGCCCGTGGTCGACGCCCAGGACCCGGCCGTCGCCCGGCAGCAGGATGTGCGAACCCTTCCGATCGGCGTTGTTGACCACCACGTCGAAACCGGCCAGAAGTTTCAGCTTGTCCTGATCGGCGTGCACGACGGCGACCTCCGCCCCGTCGGTGTCGACGGCGCGCATGATCGGCAGCCAACCCTTCGGGATCCCTTTGGCCGGCACCAGATCGACCAGTTCGGCGCTACCCGCGGGTTGGTCGATCCAGCGTTGCACCATCCCCTCGCCGTACGGGCCGGCCCGCATGATGGTCAACGGTACGCAGTCCCATTCCGCGTACTCCGCAATCCGCCGGGCGGCCACTTCTCGGTGAGCCAGAGTGCCGTCGGGGAAGTCCCAGAGCGGCCGCTCACCGCGAATCGGCTTGTACACGCAGTCGATGTCGATGCCGTCGACCGACGAAGTGGCCAGCAGGGTGAGGTTGGACGCGTCGGTCAGCCGTCCGGTGATCTCCAGGCGCCCCCGGGTCAGCACATGACGGACCACCGCGTCATCCAGCGCCCCGGCGTCACCCAGCACCGGGACACCGACGGACGGATCCGGTTCGCCCGTCGAGGTCGGGTCAGCCCAGGGCACCGCGGTGGTAGCCGTTCAGCCGCGGGCAGATGTGCCCTTCCGGATCCAGCGGGTTGGAACACAGCGGACACGGCGGACGCCCGGCCGAGACGACCAGTTCGGCGCGCCGGGCGAAATCCCCGGCCTCGGCCAGCGTCAGGAAGACCCGCAGGGCATCGGGGCCGTCTTCGCGGTCTTCCAGCACGATGTCCTCGCCGACCTCCTCCTCGCTCAGGGCCAACAGCTCCACGATGACCTGCGATTCCTCGCCGTCCCAGGCCAGCCCCATCGTCCCGACCCGGAACTCGGCGTCCACCGGGGTGCTCAGGGTCAGGTCGTCGCCGGCCGGCGCCGGCGCGGCGGGGGCCGTCACCTCGAACCGCTTGACCACCTCGGTGATCAGCGAGCCCAACCGGTCGGCCAGAATGGCGACCTGCTGCTTTTCACAGGCCACCGAAAATATGCGGCGCCCGTCGGCGACCTGGAGAAAGAATTCGCGTTCGCCAGGCTGCCCGATGGTTCCGGCGAGGAAACGATCGGGCGATCGGAAGACGTGGACCTGACGTGTCATGTCACCTGCGAGCTTATGCCAAGGCCGTGCGGGCAGTGGTTTCGTCGCGACCGGCCACCGGCGGCGGTACGAAGTGATTGCCCTCACCGCTGATCGGTACTCCCGCCCGGGACCGCATCGGACGCCGTCTGGTCAGAGTCCGGTGCCTTGGGCTCGTCTGTGTCCGATGCCTTGGGCGGGGGCCGCAGAGTGCCCAGTTCGCCGGAGTCGTTGACCCGCTCCACAAAGGGCCGGAGGGGGGTGTAGCGGACCACCGACAGCGACGCAGGGGCCACCACGATCCGCTGGAAACCGTCCAGGTGCATGCCCAGCGCGTCGGCCAGTATCGCCTTGATCACATCGCCGTGCGAGCAGATGAGCAGGACGGCGTCCGGACCCAGCTCGTCGATCAAGTCCCGAACGGCCTCGACAGCCCGAACCCCGACTCCGGCCAGGCCCTCCCCACCGGGGAACACCGCCGCGGAAGGGTGGGCCTGGACCGTGCGCCACAGGTCCTCGCCGGCCAGGTCTTTCAGCGCCCGACCCGTCCACTGGCCGTAGTCGACCTCGGCCAGCCGGGGCTCGATGCGCACCGGCAGCCCGGTGGCCGTGGCCAAGGGGGCGACGGTCTGCCGGCAGCGTTCCATCGGTGAGCTGACCAGTGCGTCCAGGGTGATCCCGGACAGTCGGGCCGCCACGGCCTCCGCCTGCTGCAGCCCCTTGTCGTCCAGGAAGACGTCCGGCGACCGGCCGGCCAGTACGCCGGCGACGTTGGCCGTCGACCGTCCGTGCCGCAGGAGAACGACCGCCGTCATACGTGATCCTGGCTCTTCGCGCGAGCGCTCATCGCACCTTCGCTCCGCTCTGTGCTAGTCGGCTCTCCCGAGCCGAACTACGATGCTCGCTCATCTCAGCGCACCGGTGGACAGGGCGATGATCACGGCGACGCCGACCACCCAGCGATACCAGACGAACCAGGTGATCCGGTGGCCGGAGACGAATCTGAGCAACCAGGCCACCGAAACGTAGGCGACCGCGAACGAGACGACGGTGGCCAGCGCGGTGGGCAGCCAGCCGACCGCGGCACCGCCCGCACCACCTTTGAGCGCGTCCGGGAGTTCGTACCCGCCCGCGCCGATCAGCGCCGGGATACCGAGCAGGAACGACAGCCTGGTCGCGGACACCCGGTCCAGCCCCCGCATCAGACCGACGGAGATGGTCGCCCCCGACCGCGACACACCGGGGACCAGGGCCAGGCACTGGGCCAGTCCGATCAGCAGGACGTCCAGGAGATTGAGGTCCTTCTCGGCGCGGTTCTTCTTGGCCACCGCCTCCGCCACGAGCATCACCAGGCCCCACGCGATCAGCGCCACGGCCACGATCCACAGGCTGCGCAGCTGATGGGAGATGAGGTGCCGCAAGGCGAATCCGACCACGGCGATCGGCAACGAGCCGATGATCACCAGCCAGGCCATCCGGTAGTCCGGGTCGCGCCGGTGCGCCGGTCGGAACAGCCCCCTCACCCAGGCCAGCAGCAGCCGGGCGATGTCCGCCCAGAAGTAGATGATCACCGCGACGATCGCCCCGACCTGGATCACCGCGGTGAAGGCGGTGATGCTGGGGTCGGCGATGTCGTAGCCCAGCATCCTGGTCACGATGGTCAGGTGTCCGGTGGAGGACACCGGGAGGAATTCGGTCAGACCCTCGACGATGCCGAGGATGATCGCGGCGATCAGGGTCATCCGAGCACCCCGGCGCCGCTGGCGGCGGCGTACACCACGCTCAGGGCCTCTGTTCGGGCCTCCGGATCGGGATCGGCCGGCGAGATGTTCACTGTGGTCACACCCTGGGCGGCCAGCCCGGCCAGGCGCCCGGCGATGCGGTCCACCGGGCCGATCAGGCTCGTTCGGTCGATGAAGTCGAACGGGACGGCCGCAGCGGCGCCGCCGTAGTCCCGGGCCAGGAACTTCTCCTGCACCTCGTCCGCCTCCCTTTCGAAACCCATCGCGGTGGCGATGCCGTGGTAGAAGTTGACCTTCCTCGACCCCATACCGCCGATGTACAGGGCCGCGCCGGGCCGTACCGACCGTGCCGCCTGTTCCGGGTCGTCGTGCAGGGCGAGCGGCATCTGCACTGAGATGTCGACGGACGCCGGGTCGCGTCCGGCGCCGACCGCCGCCTCCCGGATGCGGGCGATGTGCTCTGCGCCGGACTCCGCATCGAAGAAGATGGCCAGCCAACCGTCGGCGATCTCACCGGTCAGAGTCAGGTTCTTCGGCCCCACCGCGGCCAGGTACACGGGCACCTCCCGCCGGACCGGCTGGAGGGACAGCAGCAGAGCCTTGCCCGGCCCGTCCGGCAACGGCAGGGTGAAGTGCCTGCCTCCCGCCGTGACCCTCCCGCGAGCGATGGCCTGCCGGACGATCTGGACGTATTCCCTGGTCCGGCCGAGCGGATCGGCGAATCGCACGCCGTGCCAGCCCTCGGACACCTGCGGGCCCGAGACGCCCAGACCCAGTCGGAACCGGCCCCCGGACAAGGCGTCGAGGGTGGCTGCCGTCATGGCCGTCATCGCCGGCGTGCGGCCCGGGATCTGCAGCACGGCCGACCCGATCCCGATCCGGGTCGTGGTGACGGCGATCGCACCCAGGACCGTCGCCGCGTCGGACCCGTAGGCCTCGGCCACCCAGACCACGTCGAACCCGATCCGCTCGGCGGCGGCGGCCAGTTCGAGGTTGTCCTGCAACTGCGCCGCCGACGTGGCATAGCCCAGGTTCAGTCCGAGTCGCATGGGCGTTGACGGTACCGGGCTCGTCCGACCGGCCCGGCAGGCGCTGCGTCGGCGCAGAACACGGACCGTGATCCCGGCCCGGCGAACCGTCTAAGTTGGCAGCCATGGATGCTCGGCGGGTGGGTCGCAGTGGACTGGAGGTGTCCCCGCTCGGGCTGGGCACCATGACCTGGGGCCGGGACACCGATGCTGATGACGCCGCCGCCCAGCTCGAAGCCTTCGTCGCCGCCGGTGGCACCCTGATCGACACCTCCAACGTCTATGGCGACGGGGACGCGGAATCGATCATCGGCGCGTTGGTGCCGGACGTCATCCCCAGGGCCGATGTGGTGCTGTCCACGACCAGCGTCGGGGTCGGCGGTTCCCGGGGCAAGCTGCTGGCCACCCTGGACGCTTCGCTGCGGCGCCTGAACACCGACCATGTCGACCTCTGGCAGGCGCACGCCTTCGACCCGGCTGTGCCGTACGAAGAGACGTGTTCGGCCCTGGAACGTGCCGTCGATTCCGGTCGTGCTTCGTACATCGGGTTGTCCGGGTATTCGGCGTGGCAGTTGGCGACGATGGCCACCTACCTGCACGGGGCCGGTTGCCCGGTGGTGTCCGCCGAGTCGGAATACTCGCTGGTCGACCGCTCCGCCGAACTGGCGGTCCTCCCGGCGGCCGCACTGCACGGAATCGGTCTGCTGGCCTGGGCCCCGCTGGGCCGCGGGGTGTTGACGGGCAAGTACCGGCATGGCACGCCAGCCGATTCGCGGGGCGCATCGCCGAATTTCAGCCGGTACGTCGGGCATCACTTGGGTCCGGACGCGGGACGCATCGTCGAGGCCGTCGTCACCGCCGCCGAAGGGCTGGGCACCTCGCCCCTGGCGGTGGCGTGCGCCTGGGTTCGGGAACGTGCCGGGGTAGCCAGCGCGATCGTCGGGGCCCGGGACAACGCGCAACTGCTGGGGTCACTGGCGGCGATGGAGATCACCCTGCCCCCGGAGATCAGGGCGGCGCTGGAGGACGTCAGCTCGCCCGGGACCGACGATGCGCACCAATGACCAACCCGGATAGGGATGGTCGGGACGGCCTGGCGCCACTGGATGTGTTCGCCGAGTTCGCCGCCTCCGGGCTGTGGCCGGGCGTCGGCCCGGCCGTCGCCCGCTCGCTGGCCGACGGCGGGATCACCTCGGCCGGCGCGGTGAGCGTGGCGGCCCTGGCCGCGCTGCCCAGGATGACCCCGAAGCGCGCCGACCGGCTGTACACCTCGTGGATCGGTGCCGGTCAGGCCTTCGCGGTGGCGCAGTTGCTGGTGCCCGCGGACATCCCCGTCCGATGGACGGCGCGCCTGCTGGACTCGTTGGGCGACGACGCCGCCGACGTGTTGACCCACGACCCGTGGCGACTGCTCACGCTGCCCGATGCCACCCCGGGTCAGGCCGACCGGGTGGCCCAGACCGTCGACCCCACGGTGCAGCGCGGAGATCCGCGGCGGGGCCGGTCGCTGGTGGACTGGACGCTGGCTCGATTCGCCCGGCAGGGGCACACCGCAGCGCCCGTGGAACTGCTGTTGCACGCGGTCCGACCGTTCGGCGTGGACGCCGGGGCCGCCATCACCGCGGCGGTTGAGGCCGGCTTGGTGGCCAGGGTGTCCAGTCCCCTCGCTCCGGCGGACGGCACACCGGCACCGTGGGTGGCCCGGACGGCGCTGGCCCGGGCCGAGGACGACGTCGCCGGTCATCTGCAGCGGCTGCAGCGCAGCGCCCAACCTGTGGCCGCGACCCAGGTGGTGGCCGGCGTGGTCACCGATTTGGATGCGGTGCAGGCCGGCGCCGTAACGCTGGCCGCCGACCACGGGGTGTCCATCCTGACCGGTGGACCCGGTACCGGGAAGAGCAGAACCATCAGCGCGGTCGTCGCTCTGGGCCGACGGGCCGGGATGCCGATCGCGCTGACCGCACCCACCGGCCGGGCCGCCAAGCGCCTGGAGGAGCTGGCCGGGTCCTCGGCCACGACGATCCACCGACTGCTCGGCGCCCGGCGTTCGGCGGGTTCGTCGGGTGCGGGTTCGGCGGGCGCGGGTTCGCTCGGCGCGGGTTCGCTCGGCGCGGCCTTCGAGTTCGATGCGGACAATCCCATCGACGCCCGCCTGGTGGTCGTTGACGAGGCGTCCATGCTCGATGTGGAACTGGCTGCCGCGCTGCTGTCGGCGCTGAAGGACGGGACGCACCTGGTCATCGTGGGCGACCCGGCCCAACTCCCCTCGATCGGGCCCGGACGGGTCCTGGGCGACATGATCGACAGCGGCACCATTCCGGTGACCCGACTGGAAAAGCTGTACCGGCAGACCGAAGGCGGTGCGATCGCGCGGCTGGCCATGGCGGTGCGCGGCGGGGAGTTGGGCCAGGTCAGCGGCGAGAGCCGGGAAGTGGTCATCGTTCCGTCCCGGGGCTCGGCGGACGGGGCGCGCCGGGTGGTGCAGCTGGTCACCGATTCCATTCCGCGTGTCTTCGGGACCGCACCCGACCAGGTGCAGGTGGTGACCCCGGTGCACCGCGGCCCGGCCGGGACCCAGGCGTTGAACAAGGTGTTGAAGACCGTGCTGAACCCCGGCCCGGGGGCGGTGCGCGGTTTCGACGTCGGCGACCGGGTGGTGGCGACCGCGAATCACCTCGACGCCGAACCGGCCGGGTACGCGAACGGCGAGGTGGGGACGGTCCTGTCCACCGGTGACAACTCGATCCGGGTGGCCTTCTCGACGGGCGAGTCGGAGATCGCCGGGAAGTCGCTGGGCGACCTGCTCCACGGCTGGGCTATCACCGTGCACCGGGCGCAGGGCTCGGAGTGGGAGGCGGTCGTCGCGGTGATGCCGCCCGAAGCCGGGTCGATGCTGTCCCGCCCGCTGGTCTACACCGCCCTGACCAGGGCCAGAAGGCATCTGTCAGTGGTTCACGCGGCCGGCGGCATGTTGGCCAGGGCAGTCAGATCGATCGATGCGGAGCCGCGGCGGACCCGACTGGCCTCGCTATTATTGGTGCCTACTTCGGCAGAAGCGACTTCGGCGAGGGCAACGCCGCCGATGAGCAAGGAGGAATCTCTGGCGATGCGGGGCGCCGGCGCGATCGAGGCGATACCCGATGACCCCGGACCCGAAGCGGGCACGTGAAGAGCCCTGTCGGCGCCAGACGGTGATAATTGAGCGTCGATCCTTCGCCTGCGGGCGAGACCGAACGACGACGAACTCCAGGAGGTGATCGGCCATCGAATCGGTCCGAGTGCCGCGCGGAGTGCCGCGCTGGGCCAGCTATCCGACTGCGTCGCAAGCGATCAGCGACTTCGAGTACCAGGGGCTGCGCATCGACTCGAACACCAGCAGATCGGCGGCCGCCACCATGCTCTCGCTCCGCGCCGAATTCGCCGGCTGGGAGCTGGATCGGGTGCTCCGTTTCGAGGACGGCAGCCGCCAGATCTGGATGCGGCGCAGGCGCTCCGCCGGACTGCTGCCCGACCTCACGCCCTGATCTGATCTGCTGTGCGCCCGAGATTGCTCTGGAAAGGCCGGTCCCCGTCGTGCCCTTGGTCGCTGTCCTCTTTGCCGCCCTCGCCACGCTGCTGCACGTCGTCTTCTTCGTGTTCGAGAGCGTCCTGTGGACCAAACCCAGAATCTGGCGGCGGTTCGGACTGGCCAGCCAGCGGGATGCCGACACCACCAAACTCCTCGCCTACAACCAGGGTTTCTACAACCTGTTCCTGGCCGTCGGCGTCATCGTCGGACTGATTCTGCTGCCGGGGCACGAGGCGGCCGGGCGCGCCATCGTGCTGTTCGGTTGCGCGAGCATGGCGCTGGCCGCGGTGGTGCTCATCTCCTCCAGCCGAGAGATGCTGCGGGCCGCGCTGATCCAGTTCGTCCCACCGGCATTCGCATTGCTCTTCGCGGTGACCCTGTAGGCCTTGGTGGATCCCGCGCAGCAGACGTGGCTGGTCGAGCGGAAAGCGATTCTCCGCGACTCGCTCGGTGTGTCGGTAGCCACCGGTGCGTACGCGATTTCGTTCGGCGCTGTGTCGGTGGCCGGCGGGCTGAGCGTCTGGCAGACGATGGCCCTGTCGCTGCTGATGTTCTCCGGCGGCAGCCAGTTCGGCTTGATCGGAGTGATCGCCGGCGGCGGGTCGGCCTGGGCCGGCGCGGCCACGGCCGTCCTGCTGGGCGCCCGGAACGCGTTGTACGGCCTACGTTTGTCGACCTTGATGGGGTTGCGGTCCTGGCGTCGAGTGCTGGCGGCGCAGGTGGTCATCGACGAGTCCAGCGCGATGTCGATGGGTCGGGGGTCGGTCCGGGCCGGTCGACTCGGCTTCTACGCCACCGGGATCGGGGTCTTCACGCTCTGGAACCTCGGAACGCTGATCGGCGCCGTCGGGGCCTCCGTGCTGTCCGACCCGAAGGTCCTCGGCCTGGACGCGGCCGCCCCCGCGGCGTTCCTCGCCCTGCTGGCGCCCCGACTGCGTGGCCGGGAACCGTGGGCCATCGCGATTACCGCCGCGGTGATCGCGGTCCTGACGACTCCCCTGCTCCCGCCGGGGATCCCCGTGTTGGTCGCCGGGGCGTTCGGCATCGTCGTCGGGTCATGGCCCCATTGATGTGGC
Source organism: uncultured Nakamurella sp. (assembly GCA_964250735.1). Classification (GTDB taxonomy): domain Bacteria; phylum Actinomycetota; class Actinomycetes; order Mycobacteriales; family Nakamurellaceae; genus Nakamurella. The sequence goes on from CAXUHA010000004.1 coordinate 34,174, forward strand.
CGGCCATCCTCGCAGCGTGCCTGGGTGTCTACCTGTTCAAGCTCGCCGGTCTGTCGGTCCCGCCCGCCGTGCTTGCCCGGCCGAAAGTGCAGCGCATCGCCGCACTTCTGCCGATCGTGCTGCTCGCCGCGCTGATCGGCGTGCAGGCGCTGGGCAGCGGTCAGGCGATCCACCTCGATGCCCGGCTGGCCGGCGTCACCGTCGCCGGTGTCGCGGTGTGGCGGCGAGCGCCGTTTCTGGTTGTCGTCGTGCTCGCCGTGGTCACCACCGCGCTGGTCCGGCGCTTCGTGCGCGGTTCCTGAGATTTCGCCTCAGCAGTTGCGCAGCAGTCGGTCCAGTACTCGGGTGCCGAATTTCAGGGATTCGACCGGGACCCGCTCGTCGACGCCGTGGAACAGGGCCGAGAAGTCCAGGTCGGGTGGGAGTTTCAGGGGCGCGAATCCGTAGCCCGCGATGCCGAGCCGGGCGAAGGCCTTGTTGTCGGTGCCGCCGGAGAGCATGTAGGGCACGGAATGCGCTCCCGGATCCTCGGCCGTCAGGGCGTTCTGCATCGCCTCGACCAACGGGCCTTCGAACGGCACCTCCAGCGGTGGCTGCCAGGTCCAGGTGATGTCCACGCCCGGGCCGACGATGTCGGCGATCTGCTCGCGGAAGTGTTCCTCGGAGCCGGGCAGCACCCGGCAGTCGACTGCCGCCTCCGCGGTGGAGGGGATGACGTTGACCTTGTACCCGGCCTTGAGCATGGTCGGGGTGGCGGTGTTGCGCAGCGTGGCGTTGATGATCTTCGACACCGGCCCCAGCTTCGCGATGGCCCCGGCCAGGTCGTCCTCGGGGAATTCCATCCCGGTCAACTCGTGCATCTTGTCCAGGAACCTGCGCACGGTCGCGGTCATGGTCAGCGGAAACTGGTGGCTGCCCAGGCGGCTCACCGCGTTGGCAATGCGGGTCACGGCGTTGTCGTCGTTCATCATCGAGCCGTGCCCGGCCCGACCGGTGGCCTTCAGATGTGCCCACGCGACACCCTTTTCGGCGGCCGCGACCAGATATGCGCGGCGGGTGTCGTCCAGCGTGACGGAGAATCCGCCGACCTCGGAGATCGCCTCGGTGGCATCGGCGAACAGCTCCGGGTAGAAGTCGACGAGCCACTGCGCCCCCCAGGTGCCGCCGGCCTCCTCGTCGGCGACGAACGCGAAGATCAGGTCACGAGGTGGGACATAGCCGCTCCGCTTGTACTCCCGCGCGACGGCCAGGGTCATGGCCACCATGTCCTTCATGTCGATAGCGCCTCTGCCCCACACGAAGCCGTCCTGCACGGCGCCGGAGAACGGGTCGACGGTCCATTCCGCCCGCTCGGCGGGAACGACGTCCACGTGCCCGTGGATCAGCAGCGATCCGCGGGCCCGATCGGCTCCTTCGAGCCGGCAGATGACATTTCCCCGGCCGGGGGTCGACTCGATGTATATCGTCTCGTAGCCGACCTCCTCGAGCTTTTCCTGGATGTAACGGGCGGCCTGTGCCTCGCCGTCGCCGATGGTGCCCGGGTCGCCGGTGTTGACCGACTCGATCCGGATCAACTCGCTGCAGAACTGCACCACCTCGTCCTGGGCCCGCAGGTCGCCGGGTGGCGAGTTCGGTGGCGCGGTCGGGCTGTGCGGTGACTCCGTGTCGGACATGGTGCTTTCCTACCACCGAACCATTCCCACGGCGTCGACCGGGCGAGTTGTGATGTGCTGGTCGGCTCTGCGGCGCGTGTTGTGGAGAGCCCGCCGCTCCGGCCCGAACATCGCTGGTCCGCAATCGAGGCGCTCAGATCGCCGTAGCGCCTCCAGATCTGGTCGGCCAGATGGTTGTGTGTGTCCGCGGCCTGCGACAGGCTCCCGGTCGTCGGTGCCGGCCGGCCGGAAGCGGCGACGCCGTAGTGGATCGGTGCCGAACTACCACACCCGATCCACTACGCCGATGACGATTGCGCTCAGCGGACGAGGTCAGGTGGTCGGCGCGCAGTTCTGCGAGGCCGTCGGGATCCAGTAATGTGGGCGATCGCGATGCGCATCACGGCGCAGCGCGGCCCGGTCCGGGTGGCGGAATGGCAGACGCGCTAGCTTGAGGTGCTAGTGCCCTTCGGGGCGTGGGGGTTCAAGTCCCCCCTCGGACACTTCTCTGATCTGCGAAAACAGCAGTGACTAGTCATCCCGGATTCAAGGTGCCCCGCGACGTCCATCCCGGCGACGGGATCCGCTCCGAGCCTTGGATGCGGCTTTCCGACGACCCGGCTGTGGCCGGTGTGGCCTGTGATCCGGACCCGGCAATCCCCGGCCGCAACTTCGAAGCCACCGGCGCCGGCTATCGAACCTTTCCCATCGAACTGGTCGCCTCGTCCGGAAAGGCGGTGCACGGTTACTCGGGACTGGCGGTCGGCAGCGACAGGACCCGGGACCTGTGCTGTCTTCTCGGTTGTGACTCGTTCAACTTCGGGATGAGCGACAGGGTGGTCGCAGCTCTCCGGGCCGCCGGCGCCGCCGACTTCTGCACCGAAGCACCTCCCGAGGGCTGAAGCTCACCGGCGTCTTGCATCAACCCATCCTGGACGCCACCGGGCTCTGTTTCCGCCCGAGCGAGGCATCCTATTGGGACTTCTCGATCTGATTGTCGCGCGCGTTGTCCGTTGAGCGATCTGCTTCCATCGGGGAATGATCCGAGCCGACCTCGGCCGCGATCGCTGCTTGGGCCTTCTCGATCTTCTCGTCGAACGCCTTCGGATAGGCCTCGATAATCGCTTCCGGATCGTCCAGCAGGCCCGAGTCGTCGGCCGGATCACGGACGTCGGACGACTGATCGACAATGGCCTGCTGCAACGGATCTTCGGCGCTCATGAGTTGCTCCGTCAAGGGTGAGAGGGGTGAGTCACGAGTAGTCGTCACGTCAGCGTATCCGGTCCGTTATGGGCGTGGTCGGCTCGCCGCAGCCGTTGGTTCCTCATTGCCGAGCGGACCCGGCTCAGGTCGAGACGCGTTCTTCAGAGTGTCACCACGATTCGTTGATCGGTGGTCAGGTCGGACGTTCGTGGGGCTGGTGTGGGGGCATGTACGACCAGGACCGGGCATTCCGCGCGAGCGGCCACCGCGTTGCTGACCGACCCCAGGAGTAGCCCGGACAAGCCCGAGTGGCCACGACTGCCGACCACGATCATGGTGGCGTCACGGCTCAACGCAACGAGGCCATCGGCAGGGTCCGCTTGGAAAGCGACGATTTCGATCTTCGGCGCCACCCCGCCCCGGAACGCCTCGGTCGCGCTGGTGGCCACCAGTTGCTCGGCGGCCTCTTCGGGATGACGAGAGTTGGGGGGCAGAACCCCGTGCCGGAACGGTTGCCAGAGGGAAACACCCACCAACTTCTCACCCGACATGGCCGCCAAGCGAGCACCGACCCGCAGCGCTTCCAGCGAGGCCGGCGATCCGTCCACAGCAACAAGGATGCGCCGCTCGGGTACTGATTCGGTGGCCATGAAGTACTCCTGTGATTGACGGGGCCGGTGACGGCCGAATGCGGATACGGGCGGCAGACCGGATTTTCGTAGACTCCGGCCACGTTCTCCGGTTACCAGCCTGATCGGGCCGGCCCGCTGCACCAAGGTCCGAACTGCTCCACCATGAAGGACCAAAGTCCCGCCCATCGCAGGCGGGCCAGCCGCGGCATTGCGATCCTGACGCGCTGGTCCTCGCGTACAGGTCGGTCTCGACGGCTCCGGGGCGACGGCCGACAGGAGTCAATGGTCGCGACGGTCGGGACCTTCTCCTCTGTGCCCTCCGATGGGCGCCCGGTGAAAATGATGTCACCCGTACGACCGATCGCGATCGACGAGAAGTTCGATCGAACCGGTTACGGCCGCATACTCCACCGGCTCGGGAATGAAAATCATCGGCCGCCCTGTCTGACGGGGCCGTGTCATCGGCACACCGTCGAACTGCCGGGCCCTGCCGCACGGGTCGGTCCATGGCAATGGGAAGGATCGACTTGCGCGCTCACAGCGGTGGAACGTTTCGCCGCACCCGACTGTCGTTCGCCCTCGGGCGGTTCCGGCCCACGAGGTCGGACTATTCAGGTCTGCGCCGGTCCTGGTCGCGGGATCTGTTGGCTGGGGTGACGGTCGGCGTTGTTGCACTCCCGTTGGCGTTGGCGTTCGGCGTGGCCACCGGGGTAGGCGCCGGTCCGGGTGTCGTCACCGCGGTGATCGCCGGTGCGGTGGCAGCGGTCTTCGGCGGCTCACGCCTGCAGGTCACCGGACCCACCGGAGCCATGACCGTGGTTCTGGTCCCGCTTGTCGCGAGTCACGGCCCCAGCGTGATCTATCCGGTAGCCGTACTGGCCGGCATCGTCGTGCTCCTCGCCGGTCTCCTGCGAATGGGACGTCTGCTGGACTATATTCCGTGGCCTCTCGTCGAGGGTTTCACGGTCGGTATCGCCGTGGTGATCGCCGCGCAGGAAGTCCCCTCGGCTCTGGGGGTTGACAAGCCCGATGTCGGCAATGCCGCGGGGGCGGCTGCCCTGGCAATCCTCCGATTCGCCGAGCATCCGCAATGGGCAGTGCTGTCACTGCTGATCCTGTCAGTTTCCGTGACGGCCATCTTGACCAGGATTCATCGTGCGATACCCGCGAGCCTGATCGCGGTGGTCGTCGTGACCGTCGTGACTGGCGTCGGCGGGCTCGACGTCGCGCGGATCGGTGCCATACCTGCCGGCCTCCCCATTCCTGCACTGCCCAGCCTCGCGGGGGTGGGGTCGTTGATCGGACCGGTGCTGGTCGTGGCATTTCTCGCGGCCCTGGAAAGTTTGATGTCGGCCAGGGTGGCCGACGGGATGAGCGATACCCCCCGTAGCGATCCCGATCGTGAGCTGTTCGGCCAAGGCCTGGCCAACATCGCCTCCGGCTTCTTCGGCGGGATGCCGGCCACCGGAGCAATCGCCAGGACCGCCGTCAACGCCCGGGCCGGTGCCCATACCAGGGTCGCGGGGTTGACCCACGCGGCGATCCTGGCCTTGATCATCTTCGCCGCCGCACCGCTCGTGGGACAGATTCCATTGGTCGCCCTGGCCGGCGTGCTGTTGGTGACCGCCTATCGGATGGTGGAAAAGCGCAACGTCCGGTCCGTCCTGACCTCGACCCGCGGTGACGCAGCGGTTTTCGCGGTCACGGCGATCTCCACGGTGGCCTTCGACCTGATCACGGCGGTCGTGGTCGGCTTGATCCTGGCCGGTGCACTGGCGTTGCGCCGGCTGGCCGGCAGTTCGCAGGCCGTGTCGGTGCCCCTGTTACCCGATGGACTCAGCAGCGACGCGGAACACGAACTACTGGCCCAACATGTGCTCGTCTACCGACTGGATGGGCCGCTGTTCTTCCCGGTGGTCGGCCGCTTCCTCACCGAGATGACAGCTGTCGCCGACGTACGAGTGGTCGTCCTGCGGCTGAGCTCGCTGCTCATGCTCGACGCGTCAGGGGCCAAAGCCCTCGGTGACCTCGTCGAGCAACTGGCCGAGCGGGACATCACGGTGTTGTTCAAGGGCGCGAGTCCCGAACACACCAAGCTTTTGGAAGCGGTGGGAACGCTCGCGCCGTTGGTGGCTCAGGGCCACGTCTTCGGGGATCTCCCGTCCGCAATAGCGCACGCCTCGACGCACATCACCCCCCGACACCCGGACGTGCCACATCCGGCGGTTTCGAGGTGAAATCTCGAGGGACCCGGAGAACACCTCCGCCGAGTCCCGCCGGTCCGGCACCGTCACGGGTCAGGAGGACCCGGCGACGGAGACCGGCGGCAGGACTCGGCGGTGGTGTGCAGGAAGAGATGCGACCGTGTCGTGGCGGCACCCGGCAAGAATCCGGTCGGACTCCTCGGGACCCCATGGGAGCCACAGAGAGAGTCGGCCGGACCGTTCACGCGGCGCCTCGGGCATCGACATCCCGCCTGCAGACGCGAGCCTTGACGGCCGGGTCGATGTGTCTGAATGAGCAGATCGGACGAACCGCCCGGGGTCGACCGGCGTCGCGCGTCGGTGGGTTGACCAGCTGATCCTTCTTGGTCGCCTCCCTCTGCTGGAGTCCGCCAGCCCGGGACGGGAATGCCTACCCGACCGACGGTAGACCGACTCCGCACGGGATGACATCACCCAAACGCTTCCCGTTGCGGCCCGAATGATGCGAGTCGAACAGGGGAACAGGGCCCACGCCGCGACGACCGGTGCGACCGCGGAGGAACCGGGTCACACCCTTGTGGCACACTAACCCGGCTTCAACACACCCACGGTGACGAATGGCCCCCCGACCGCTGCCCGGGCCGGGGCCGGCCCATCGCAGACTTCGACGAGGTGATGGCCTGAGCGACCCGCAATATCGCACCCGGATCACCGTGCTGCGAACAGGTGGCGGGGTCGGAGGCCCCGCCGAAGACATCGGAGCTTCTTCTTGAGAATCATGGCCGTGTTGCACAGCACCGTCCTGTCCACCGTGGCCCTGGCCACCGTCACCTGCGGATTCATCTTCACCCCCGGCGAAGCCAGAGCCGAGATCACACCGGTGGCCGCCGCGGCCCGCGTGTCCTCCGCCGCAAGCCAGACCCCCCGGCTGATCCGATTGGCCGCCGAAGCACTGCACCAGACGTCACTACACATCCCCTACCGCTACGGCGGCGGCCATGGTGGCAGTCCGGCCGCGTTGAACAGCCGCGTCGACTGCTCGGGGTTCGTGCGGGAGCTGTACCACTGGGCCTTCGGGGTGGACATCGGCAGCGGCAGCGGTGACAGCATGGTCCGGTTGTCCGGGAAGTTCCGCAGGACCTCGCATCCCGTGGTCGGCGATGTCGCCCTGTTCGGCCACGGTGGCCGCGGGCCTGCCTACCATTCCGGGATCTACATCGGCGTCCGGGTCAACGGGCGCCCAGCCATCGTCGCGGCGCCGAAAACAGGCTCCGACATCAAGATCCAGCAGTGGTTCGACCGTTACTGGTCCGGTGACCTGATGGGCTACTGGCATTACAACGGCGCCACCCGCGCCGACTCGGGCCCTGCTGTGCGACCCAAGGTGCACGGCCATTTCGACCGGGCCGTCGGCAAACCCGGCGGTCTGATCGTCGCAGGGTGGACGGTGGATCCGCAGCGGAAGTCCAGCCGCACCCGGGTCGTCGTCCGGGTGGACGGCCGGCCGGTCGCCGACATCGCGACCAACGTCAGGCGGAATGATGCCAACGCGCTCATGCACGCCGCGGGGATCCACGGTTTCGTGGCGCGTATTCCGGCCGCGGTCGGCCGACACACCGTGTGCGTCGTCGCGCACCCGGCGGTCAGCCGCACTGCGGCCGTCAGCCTGGGCTGCCGGACGGTCAGCACGCCGGGCGGCACCCGCGGAGGGCTGGAGAAAGCCCACGGCGGCAAGCGGGCGTTCGCTCTCGTCGGCTGGGCCGACGATCCGCACCGGCCCCGCGCGAGCAATCTGATCCGGGTCACGGTGGACGGCAGAACCGTGGTCAAGGCGAGAGCGTCGACGGCCCGGCGTGATGTGAACCGGTGGTTCCACCTGGCCGGCCGGCACGGTTTCTCGGTCGTCCTGCCGGCGGTCGCCGGCCGGCACCGCGTGTGCGTGGCGTCGCTGCCCACTTCGGCCGCCTCTTACGAGCGCGGCCTGGGCTGCCGGGTGGTCACCGTGACCAGTTGACCTGATCGGCCGGCCCGGTCGGCCCGGTCGGTCTGAACTGGGCGCCGGCCGGCGCCGCCGGTCCGGCGGGTATGCCGGTTGCCGCTCGGCGGTCGGCGGGAGGGAGGATGACGGGACGTCGTCGCGCTTCTGCGCGGGCGCTTCGTGAGGGAGACGGTTGACTTCAGGAGACGGCTGGGCGCGTTGCGCGATGGGACATCGGCACTGGGGTCTGTTCGGGGCCGCTGGACTGCTGATTGTGCGCGATGACGAGGTGTTGCTGCAGTTGCGGTCGCCGCGGACGCACAATGGCGACACGTGGAGTGTCCCCGGCGGTGCTCGGGACATCCGGGAGACTCCGGCTCGCGCGGCCCTGCGCGAGGCGGAGGAAGAAATCGGTCTCTCCCCCGCCGACGTCGAACTGCTGGCCGAGGTGGTCGACGATCACGGCGGCTGGAGCTACACCACGGTCATCGCTCGGCTGCTCAGACCGGTGAACGTGGTCCAGAACCACGAATCCGCCCAGGTCAGATGGGTCCCGGCAGTAGAGGTGACCGCACTGCGGCTGCATGAGGGTTTCGCGTCCTCCTGGCCGCGGGTCGCGGAGTCGATCGCCGCTCTGCGGACGAATTCGGCGCCGGCCGAGAGCGGCGGCGCCGGGCCAGGGTGACGTCGACGGTCGGGCAATGGTCAGTGGTCAGTGGTCGTCCCGGCGGGGAAGGGTGTGCTCCTCGAAGTCCAGTTCCCGCTCCAGGATGCGCAGACTGGCTTCGGTGGTCCGGCCCGCGTCCCGCCACCGCAACAGCTCGTCCCGCTGCGCGTCGATGATGGCCCGCCGGGCCCGCAAGGCCGCCTCGTAGACCGGGGACACCGGTATCTCCCCGTCCTCCGCGCTCTCCAGCACGTCGGCGCGATGCTGATACCGGTCCAGGCGATGCTCCAGGTTGGCTCGCAGCACGGCCACGGTGTCGGGTTCCGCTTCGCCGTCCTCCGCCAACTGGTCGAGGCGGGCCAGGCCGGCGCGTGCTGCGGCCATCCGAACGTCGTTGCGAGCCAAGGCCTCCCCCGCGACGTCCGCCTTCACCCCGGTGGCCCGGACCACCCGGGCGAAGGTGGCGCCTTGTCCGAGCAGCGTCACCAGGACGACGGCGTAGGCGGAGAGCAACAGCAGATCGCGGCCCGGGAAGGGGGTCCCGTCGTGGGTGGTCAGCGGCAGGGTGAAGATCGCGGCCAGGGTGATCACCCCGCGGGTGCCGGCCCAGCTCATGATGACGACCTCCCGGCCACCCAGCCGGCCGTCGCCTTTGCCACCGCCCAGCCGGGTGTGCAGGCGGCCCGGCAGCAGTTGGGTCAGTACCAGCCAGATCGGCCGCAGCAGCAGGACCACCCCCACCGCAACGCCGACGGCGATGGCGACGGTCCCGGCCGAACCCGGGCCGATGCCCTTGATCACGATCGGCAACTGCTGCCCGATCAACAGGAAGACGAAGCCTTCGAGCAGGAAGTCGACGAGTCGCCAGACGGCGCCGGCCTGGAGTCGGCTCGCCCCGGACGAGAAGCGCGGAGTGTCGTGGCCCACGATCAGTCCGGCGACCACCACGGCGAGCACACCGGAAACATGGATCTCCTCGCCGAGCAGGTAGGCGACGAACGGCGTCACCAGCGACACGCTGTTGACGATCAGCGGTTGGTTGAGCTGGGAACGAAGGAGCCGGACCAGAAGCGCGACGGCGATCCCGACGGCCAGCCCGCCGACGGAGGCCACCAGGAGCTGCAGCCCAAACGCGGCGACCGAGAACCCGCCGCTGACGGCCGCGGCCACGGCCACGGTGAAGGTGGTCAACGCGGTGGCGTCGTTCAGCAGCCCCTCTCCCTCGATCAGGGTGATCAGCTTCGGCGGAAGTCCGGCGCGTCGTCCGATGGCCAGTGCCGCCACCGGATCGGGTGGAGAAACCGCAGCCCCCAGGGCGATCCCGGCGGCCAGGGTGATGGTGGGCAGGAACAGGTGGACGCCCACACCGACCAGCAGCGCGGTGGCCAGCACGAGGCCGACCGAGAGGCTGATCACCGGCCGCAGGTTCTTGCGGATCGCCACCAACGACGAGTTGAGCGCCGCGCTGTACAGCAGCGGCGGCAGGACGAAGGTCAGCACCACCTCGGGGTCGAGCGCGAGGTTCGGCCCGGGCAGATTGGCATAGATCAGCCCGCAGACCGTCAGCAGCGCCGCAGGGGGCCAGCCGGTTTTCTCGGCCACGATCTCGACGGCCAGGACGACCGCGACTCCGGCCACCACGAACAACAGAATTCCGGACATGCACCTTCTCCGCCTGCAGCTGGAACCGGCCGCCATCGCCGGGGACGTCGGAGCATCGTCCGTGCACTCCACGCCGGTTCGATCTTGCCATCGGGGGTGACCCGGCGACTGACAAAACGATCGGACACCAGAAGGGCCTGCCAATTCGACATGCCCGCGCTTGGCACGTATCCCCAAACCTGGGCCTATTACCGTATTGCTTAAGCTCGCTAATGGAATATACCGCGCATTTGACGGACGGTAGTCCTTGGGGTCCCCGAAAGTGGATCTTACAGATCTTCCGGGTAAACTCGCCTGTCCTATCAGTCTAATTTCAGTCGTTTGGTCCATTGAGCGGCCGGCGCCATCGCGGTAATCTCCTTTTTGTAGGGGAAGCGCCGCTCTCGAGCCCACTCCGCCACCGTCGGGGTTGCGGATAGTTAAATTGCGAATCCGAGAGCAAAACTTTTATCTCAACCGGGGGGGAGAGCTGTGTGCGTCGTCGGACGTGGTCGAGCCAGACCTATTGTGCAGCTTGGCTTCTCAATTGATGTTGGGTGGGCTTCCGTTCACCCCAGGCCGTCACATGGCGACGAAAGGCCGCCCCGGGGGCCACCCCGCCAATGTGACTCCTGAATTTCTTCTTCTGTCAGACCTTCTGCTGGCAGCCAACCGCGAGGTATCCGAAACGTGATGCCAGCCCCTTTGAAGCTCTACCGACGAGAATAGGTAAGCATATGAAATCTTCACCAGCCGTGCCGACGAGATCGGTATCGCGAGCTCTTCGCCTGGGATCAATGTGCGCGGTCGCCATCTGCATTCCGGCAGTCGCCATGATGACCGCGGGCTCCGCCGCCGCCGCGACGACCGTCAACCTCGGAACGGCAGCCGCCGCCTCGGTGCTGGCCGGCCAAGGGGTCACCAACACCGGGCCGAGCATTCTGCCCCTGGACCTCGACACCTCGCCGAACCCGGCGATCACCGGATTTCCCCCGGGGATCGTGCTCGGCACCCAGCACGCCGCCGACGCGGTCGCCGGTCAGGCCCAGAGCGACCTGACCATCGCGTACAACGCCGCCGCCGGACAGGCCTCGACAGCTAGTGTGAGCGCGGATCTCGGCGGTCAAACCCTGACCGAAGGCGTGTACACGGCGGCCTCGTCCATGGCCATCACCGGTCCGGTACCGCTGACCCTGCGCGGAGACTCGTCCTCGGTCTTCATCTTTCAAGCCGGCAGTACCCTGATCACCGGCTCGGGCAGTTCTGTGGTGCTGACCGGAGGTGTGTCTGCCTGCAACGTCTTCTGGCAGGTCGGCTCGTCGGCCACGCTGGGCACCACCACCAGCTTCGTCGGCAACATCCTGGCGTTGACGTCGATCACTCTCAACACCGGAGCCACCGTCCAGGGGCGGGCATTGGCGCGTAACGGGGCAGTGACCCTGGATTCGAACACGTTCACCACGCCGAATTGCACTGCCACGCCGCCCACCACCACCCCGCCCACCACCACCCCGCCCACCACCACCCCGCCCAGGACCACCTCGCCGACCACGAAGCCGTGCCCCACCACAAAGCCGAAGCCGAAGCCGACCCCCACCACGAAGCCCAAGCCGTGCCCCCCAAAGCCGACCACGACCACAAAGCCCTGCCCGCCGAAGAAGAAGTGACGGCCGGTTGAATCCGCAGTAGATGAATCACCGAAGGCGGCGGATCCACCCGGATCCGTCGCCTTCGGCGTGCCGCACCGCTCACGCCGGCACGTCCAGCCGGTTGGTGGCCGCGGGCGGCTCCGCGGAGCTGAGAGACTCGGTCATGCGCAAGGGCCCTTCGGACCACCGACCTACCGGTGTCTACGCCGCCGGGGCCGATCGGCTCAGCCAGGAAGTGAGGGACGCGCGGGATCGTTTCGTGGCGTCGGACCCCGGATGGGCCCGGCTGCGTCAGGGCGTGCGGGCCGTCATCGCGGTGGGCAGCACGCTGCTGGTCGAGCTCGCCCTGGCCAGGGCGACCGGGCAACCGGCGCTGTTGGCCGTCCTGCTGGGCGCAGTGGTGGCCATGCTGATGTCCACCGGCATCCGCGAGGGCCACCGGTCGGCGATCGCCCAGATGGCCGCGGTCGCGCCGGTGGTCGCCATCGTCGGGGCGTCGTTGGGAACGCTGACTGCGGAGCAGCATCTGTTGGGCCTGCTGACTTTTGTGGCGGTCTCGTTCGCCGCGGTGTGGGTGCGCCGGTTCGGGCCCCGCTGGTTCACCTTCGGCTTCCTGGGCTGGCAGGGATTTTTCTTCGCGCTGTTCCTCCGGCCACCGGTGGCCACCCTGCCCTTCCTGCTCCTCGCCATCACGGTGAGCGGCATCTGGGTCGGACTGCTGTTGCTGACCGTGCTCTACGACGATCCGCAGATGAAGTTGCGACGCATCGTCACGGCCCTGCGGGCCAGGGCCAGGTCCGGGATCTCGGACGCGTTGCAGACGCTGCACGACTACGCCGACGCCCGATCGGTACGGCAGTTGCGACGCCAACTGGTCCAGCTGGCCGAGATCGCCCTGTTGTTGGACGCTCAGCTGGCGGATCGGCGGGCCCTTCCGGATGGCGTGCCACCCGGCCGGCTGCGGCGCTGGACCGTCGATGTGGAGATCGGGATGGACGAAGTGGCCGGCGCCACGGTGGAGATCGCGGCCCGGCAGGATGAGTTGCAGCCCGACACGCTGGCTGCCGCACGCGAGGTTCTGCAGACGCTGGGTTGGGGGGACTATCCGGCCGCCCTGTCCGCGGCCAGGAGGTTGGAGGCTGCGGATGATGCCGCCGGCGCGGCGGCCCGTCGGCTCGGCAGCGCAGCGGTGTTCCTGCTGGAGACCGTCGAGCGATGGGATTCCGGAGAGCTGGGCCTGCCTCACCCGGCCGGGGCGGACGGACGCGCCGCAGTCGGGCCCGGCGGCGACCTGCTGGACGACGACGACGACTTCGAACCGGTGGTCACCTTGATCGGTGGCAACCTTCCCGGCTCGGCCGCCCTGGCCCAGCAGGCCATCGGCCGGGAGCATTCCGGTCGGCTGTCCCCCGCCCGGATGCGGTTGACCACCCGGCAGGCCGTTCAGGCCGCGGTTGCGGCCGGACTGGCCATTCTGGTCGGCGAGGCCATTTCCGCCCAGCGCTTCTACTGGGCGGTGATCGCCGCATTCGTGGCCTTCGCCGGTACGGCGACGTCCGGCGAGACCCTGCAGAAAGGGGCCGGCCGGATCGGCGGCACCCTGCTGGGTCTGGTCGCGGCGGTCGGGCTGGCCAACCTCACCGACGGGCATCATGCGCTGGCCGTCGTGGCCATCGTGGTCTGCATCTTCCTGGCCTTCTTCGTCCAGGCGCTGTCCTACGGCGCGATGATCTTCTTCATCACGGTGATGCTCGGACAGCTCTACACCCTGCTCGGCACGTTCAGCGACGAGCTGCTGCTGGTGCGGCTGGCCGAGACGGTGGCCGGCGCGGCCATCGGGATCGTGGTTTCCCTGGTGGTGCTGCCGACCCACAGCCGGGCCACGTTGCGCGTGGCCCGGCAGGCGTTCCTGAACGGTCTGGCCGAACTGCTCGACGCCTGCGGGGAGTCCCTGGACGGTGGCCAACCGGAGCGGGACCCGCTGACGTTGACCGTCCAGCTCGAAGCCAGCGGCCGTCAGCTGGTCCGCACCCGACGGGCGCTGACCAAGGGTCGGCTGTTCGGCGCGGACCGGGACGGACTGCGTCACCGGGTGTCGGTGCTGGGCACCTGCGGGGCGGCGGCGCGGGCGCTGGCGGCGGCCGTGCTGACCGGTCCGCCGAATTCGGCACTCGCCCAGGCGGCCCGAGAACTGGCGATCGAGTCCCGGCGCTTGGCCGACGCACCCGAACTCGGTCACCCGCCGCCACTGCCGCCCGGCGTTCCCGATGTGCTGACCCGGGTGCGGCCGTTGTTGGGGGACGTGCCGCCCGGCCACGCTGCGCCTTTGAACGCTCTCCGGCGACTCAGCGAGGCGCTGGCCCTGCTGGCGCCGCAGCCGGTGGCCGCAGTTGCGTCACGGCGGGTCGTCTGATCCGGGGCAGGGGGCGACCGGCCGACCGGTGGGCGGTCAGGTCGATACTCATGGAAAGGGGGTACCCGTTTCCCATGCGCCTTGCCACGTTCAATATCCTGCACGGGCGTTCGACCTTGGACGGTGTGGTCGACGTCGGGCGCCTGGCCGGCGCCGTTCGCTCGCTCGGCGCCGATGTGCTGGCCCTGCAGGAGGTCGACCGCGATCAGCCCCGCTCCCACCTGGCCGACCTCACCGAGGTTGCGGCCGAGGCGATGGGCGCGGTCACGCACCGTTTCGTGGCCACCATGTCCGGAACACCCGGTCCTTGGCGGCCGGCGAGCGGGATGGAGGCGGCCGGCACGCCCTCCTACGGCATCGCCCTACTGTCCCGCTATCCGGCCCGATCCTGGCAGGTCCTGCGGCTCCCGAGGATTCCGGTGCGCTTCCCGCTGTGGCTCCCCGGTCCTCGTCGATTCGTGATGATCGACGAGGAACCGAGATCGGTGCTCGTCGCAGTGCTGGACACACCGCTGGGGCCGGTCACCGTGGCCAACACCCACCTGTCCTTCGTGCCGGGGTGGAACCGGCTGCAGCTCCGCCGGGTCTGCCGTTACCTCACCGTCGTCGACGACCCGGTGGTCCTGATGGGCGACCTGAACCTGGCCGGCCCGAACCCGGCCCGCATCACCGGCTTTCGCTCGTTGGCGTCGTTCCCGACGTTCCCGGTCAACGCGCCGAACCGCCAGCTGGATCACATTCTGCTGCGCGGGCGATCCGGGGAACCGACTGCCGGTCACGCCCCGGACCTGCCGGTGTCCGACCACCGGGCACTGGTCGTCGACCTGCTCCGGTGAACGAGCGTCTTACCGGAGTGGCTGTACGGTCTGTGCCAACCACTTCGGCAAGGGGGGTCAATGGTCGGTGCGAGGCGTGCCCGCCTTCAGGTGCTGACGTTCTCCGGGGTGGCCCTGCTGTGCAAGGTGATGATGGCCATCTTCACCTACGGGACGGGCGATATCGGCCGTTGGCAGGACTTCGCGGGCGGGGTCCGGGCCGCCGGGCCCGTCGGCGTCTACGGCCTGACCTGGCCGAACTCTTTCTACAACCACCCGCCGGCCATCGGGTACTTCCTTGAATTCGTCAACGGCCTGGAACATCTCGGCGTCGGACTTGGCACCACCATCCGTACGACGTCCAGTCTGGCCGACGTGGCCACCTCGGTGATTGTCTTCGAGTTGTTGCGCCGCCGTGGGCCTTTGCGGATCGCCACACTCTCGGGCATCGGGGTGGCGGTCAGTCCGGTGTTGTTCACCGTGTCCGGTTTCCACGGCAACACCGATCCGATCTTCACCATGTTGACCGTGCTGAGCCTGTGGTTGCTGGCCGACCGGGACCGTCCACTGCTCGGCGGGATGGCCATGGGACTGGCTCTGGGCGTCAAGATAGTCCCGGTGGTGGCCGTGCCCGCGCTGCTGATGTTCGCCCTGACCTGCGGGCGGCGCACCTGCTGGCGGTTTGCGGGCGGCCTGACCGGCGTGTTCGCGCTCACCTGGGGCCCAGCCCTGGTTCTGCAGGGCAAGAACGTCATCGCCAACGTGATCGGCTACAAGGGTGTCGATCTGCGGCAGTGGGGCCTGGTCCAGATCGGGCACTGGTTCGGCGATCCTGCGTGGGAGTCGTTCCTGATCGGGCCCGGACGGTTCGTCGTCCTGGCCCTGTGTTGCGGGGTGCCGGCGTATTTCGTCCGACGCCGCCCGTCGGTGGTGGCGACGGCGGTCGGTGTGTCGCTGACCGGGTTCCTGCTGCTGGCCCCCGCCTTCGGTGTTCAGTACGCCGTGTGGCCATTGGCCGGCGCCTACCTGATCGCGTTCGTCCCGGCCACGTTCTACAACGTCACCGCCGGGGTGATGCTCGTCGTCATCTACAACAGGTGGTCGGGCGGACTGCCCTGGTACCGGGCCGGCGCCAGCGCGTACACCCCTACCGAGGTGCTGATCGGGATGCTCGCGTGGGGCGCCCTGGCGTTGGTCGCTGCCGTGGGCCTCCGCTCGATGATGCTCAACCCTTCGGGCCAGGCGCTCGCCGACCGGCCCAGCCGACCCGCCGCTCGCACCCGACTCCCAGGTCGATGACTACGACTGGAGAAGGCGGTCGGTCGTCCGGTCCGGCAGGCTGTCGAAGAACAGCGCCAGCACCTCACTGAACACCGACTCGTCCGGCCCGGCCCGTAGGAACAAGGTCATCGAGGACTGCAGCTTCTGCGCGTCGATCCCACCGAAGATGTGGTCCGCCGTCGTGCCCTGGTGGCCGGCGACGATACCGGCCACCAGCAGCAGGCGGGGTCCGAGCACCGGATGCCGCAGGTACGCCCGCGCCTCGTCGAGCGAGGAGATGGCATACCGCCGGGATATCGGGCTGGTGCCCAGACCGGCGATCTGCGGGAAGACGAACCACATCCAGTGGCTGGTCTTGCGTCCCCGGCGAAGTTCCTCGACGGCGCGGTCGTAGGTGCCGCCCGAGTCCTGGGCCGCCGTGAACCGTTCGAGGTCGAACGGGTCGCCCGCTACCACCGGTCGTGCACCTGCGCTCTGATCCTGGCGTCGTACAGAGCGGCGATGCCCTGCAGGACCGCGTCGGGGAGGGCGGGAACGGTCGCGGCGGATGCGTTCTTCGTCACCTGATCCGGGTTCCGCGCCCCGGGGATCGCAGTGGTCACCCCTGACTGCGCGATGATCCACCGCAGCGCCCCCTGAGCTGGCGTGACCCCCGCAGGTAACAGTGCGGCGAAGGCCTGCGCCGCCTCCACGCCGGTGGCGAAATCGACCCCGGAGAACGTTTCGCCGACGTCGAACGCCGCCCCGGTTCGGTTGTAGTTCCGGTGGTCGTCCGCGGCGAACGTCGAGTCCCGCGTGTACCGACCGGACAGCAGGCCAGAGGCCAGCGGTACTCGGGCGATGATGCCGACGCCGGCGTCGACGGCCGCCGGCAGTACCCGCTCGAGCGGCTTGAGCCGGAAGGCGTTCAGGATGATCTGCACACTGGCCGTGCCGGTCCGGGCGATGGCGGCCAATGCCTCGTCGCAGGTTTCCACGCTGACCCCATAGGCGGCGATGCGGTTCTCCGCGACCAGGGTGTCCAACGCGTCGTACACGGCGTCGGAGGAGAACACCGGGGTAGGCGGGCAGTGCAGCTGGACCAGATCGAGCCGTTCGACACCGAGGTTGGCGCGCGACCGGTCCGTCCAGGCCCGGAAATTGTCCAGGGTGTAGTTCTCCGGTACCTGGTCCATCCGGCGGCCCATTTTGGTGGCGACGAAGAGGTCGTGGCCGGCATTCTCCCGCAGGTAGCGACCGATGATCTGTTCACTGCGACCGTCGCCGTAGACGTCCGCGGTGTCGAAGAAGGTGACTCCCGCGGCCGTCGCCGCGTCCAGCACGGCCAGCGCCTCGGACTCGTCGACGTTGCCCCAATCGGCGCCCAACTGCCAGGTGCCCAGACCGATGACCGATAGACGACGGCCGGTGCGGCCGAGGGTGCGCTGCTCCATGACGCCCACTCTAGAGGGGCACCGCACGCTCACCCGGGTGGACCACTGGTGGTCGGCGCCCTAACGGGTGGGGGTCGACCGCCTCACTTCGACTTGCGTGCGCCGGCCGCCTTGGCCGCCGGACCGGCTTCCGGAGCGGCGGCGGTCTTCTTGGCCTGCTTGGGCTTGCGAACCTCTCGGCCGCCCTTGTTCTTGCTGGACATCTGTGACTCCAATTCAGGGTTGGGACGGCGCCGGGCGCCGATCAGAACGGTGTCGGTGCATCGGACAGTACGCCGATCCGTTGGGGTGCGGCGGGCGGCGCTCCACCTGGTTCACCGTGGCCGGCGGGACAATTCGACGACCCGACGTACGTACTGCGTGCTGGCCTTGACCCCGAAGTACCCGATCCCGATCACGGCATCGGCATCGGCGATCATCCGGAACAACCGGGAGGCGCGGGGAAGGTTGCGCTTGCGCAGCAGCGCGGACACGGCGTAGGCGCCCAAGGCGCCGTTCTGGTAGGCCATCGCGGCCTTGCCGTCGGCCACCGGGGCGAGGTCGGTGCCGAGCCGGGTGGCGATCGCCGTAGCCGCCAGGTTGATTGCGTTCTGCGCGGCGATCGCGACCAGAGCGGGCTTCGGGGCGATGTTCCCCCGCCATTCGTTGACGCCGATGGCCAGGACTCCCACTTTGTCGAAGGCCGCGTCGATCCCGGCGCCGAACTCGCTGCTCTGGTTCAGCATCCGCGCAACTTTGCCGTCGAGCAGGTCCAACAACCGACCGGCCACGGTCTCGGTGATCCCCCAGCCCGTGTCGGCCCGGGACGAACCGTGCAGCACCAGGCCGAGCCCGACGGCGCTGATGGCGTTCGGGATGGTGAGGATGTCGGTGACCGGAAAGGTGCGCACCCTGGACATCATCGCATCTTGCGGCCGGCGACCGGTGTGAGGAGTTGGCGGCTGATCGCGAGCGCGACCGGATTCACATCCGCACTAGGAGAGGTGATGCGGCTCGGGAGTCGACTTGTGCGACCAGTCGGCACCGACCTGCTCTTGAGAACCTTCCTGGTCGGGCTGGTGCCGGCCGGTCCCGACCGGCACGAGCTTGACGATGATCGACTTGGAGGTCGGGCAGTTGCTCGCCTCGGCTGTGGAATCCAGGGGTATGAGGCCGTTCGTCTCGGGGTAGTAGGCCGCGGCGCTGCCGCGAGGCGTGTCGTACTCGACGATGCGGAAAGCCTCCGCGCAGCGCAGCCGATTGTCCCCGTCCCACTTGGTGACGATGTCGACCAGGTCGCCGTTCTGAAAACCGAGGCCCGTGATGTCGTTGCGGTGCAAGAAGATCACCTGGCGTCCACCTTCGACTCCCCGGTACCGGTCGCTCAGCCCGTAGATCGTGGTGTTGAACTGGTCGTGGCTGCGCAGGGTTTGCAGGATGACGTGGCCCTCCGGCACCTGCAATACGTCGATGGGCGAGACAACGAATTCGGCTTTACCCGATGGAGTCTGGAACGTCCGCGAATCGCGCGGCGGGTGCGGCAGGACGAACCCGCCCGGCCGGCGGACGTTCACCTCGTAACTTTCACAGCCCGCCACCACGCGGGAGATGTGCAGTCTGATTGCGCTGTAGTTCTCCCGCATCTGCTTCCAGTTGATGCCGTACCGGTCGCCGATCGTCGCCTCGGCGATCCGGCAGACGATCTCCACCTCCGACTTCAGGTGCGGGCTCGCCGGTTCCAGCGGCCCGCGGGAGGCATGCACGGAGCACGTCGAATCCTCCACCGAGATCCACTGCGGCCCCGAGGCCTGGATGTCCTTCTCGGTCCGGCCCTTGGTGGGCAGGATCAGGGCGGTGTCGCCGCAGACCAGATGGGAACGGTTGAGTTTGGTCGAGACGTGCACCGTCATCCGGGCTTTGCGCATCGCCTCGGCGACGACGTCCGAGTCCGAGACGGCCTGGACGAAGTTTCCGCCCAGGCCGAGAAAGAAGTGAGCGTGGCCGTCCCGTAGCGCACGAACGGAATCGACCGTGTCGTAGCCGTTCCGCCGCGGTGGATTGAAGCCGAACTCCTTTTCCAGAGAATCCAGGAACGGGGCCGGCGGCCGTTCCCATACGCCCATGGTGCGATCGCCCTGCACGTTGGAGTGGCCACGCACCGGGAAAAGACCGGCGCCGAGCTTGCCGATGTTGCCCTGCGCCAGAGCCACGTTGACCACTTCTTTGATGGTCGCCACCGCATTGCGGTGCTGGGTCAGCCCCATGGCCCAGCAGAAAACGGTCGCGTCGGAATCGCGCAGCATCTGCGCGGCCTCGGTGATCTGCTCCCGGCTCAACCCGGTCGTCTCGGTGACCACCTGCCAGTCGACCGAGGTGACGTGATCCCGCCACTGGACGAAGCCTTGGGTGTGCTGGTTGATGAAGTCGTGGTCCAGCGCGTCCCATTCCACCAACAAAGAGCCGAAGGCCTGGAACAGGGCGAGGTCTCCGTTGAGTTTGACCGGTAGATGAAGGTCGGACAGCTTCGTTCCGCGACCGACAAGCCCCCGCGCCAGCTGCGGATTCTTGAATCGGGTGAGCCCGGCCTCATTCAGCGGATTGATCGAGAGGATCTTCGCCCCGTTGCGTTTGGCGATCTCCAGCGCCGACAGCATGCGCGGGTGATTCGTCCCCGGATTCTGCCCGGCCAGCACGATCAGTTTGGCGCGGTAGACATCCTCCATGATGACGCTGGCCTTGCCGATACCGATCGACTCCTGCAAGGCGATGCTGGTCGACTCGTGGCACATGTTCGAGCAGTCGGGCATGTTGTTGGTCCCGAAAGCCCGGACGAACAGTTGGTAGGCGAAGGCCGACTCGTTCGATGCTCGTCCCGAGGTGTAGAAGATCGCCTCGTTCGGCGAACCCAGCCCCTTGAGTTCGGCCGCGATGAGGGTGAACGCCTCCTCCCAGTCGATGGGCACGTAGTGGGTGCCACCCGGCCGCTTGACCATCGGCTCGGTGATGCGGCCCTGTTGGCCGAGCCAGTGCTCGGTGTAACCGTCCAGTTCGGCAATGCTGTGCGCAGCGAAGAACTCGGGTGTCGCTCGGGTGGTCGTGGCCTCCTCGGCCACGGCCTTCGCCCCGTTCTCACAGAACTCCGCGGCATGACGGTGCCCGGGGTCGGGATCGGGCCACGCGCAACTCATGCAGTCGAAACCCTCGGCCTGGTTCAGCTTCAGCAGCGTCTGCGCGGTGCGCTTGACCCCCATGTGTCCGAGCGCCCGCTTCATCGACACCGCGACGGCCGTCGGTCCGGCGGCTTCGTGCTTCTGGTGGCCGACTTCGAGATCGGTCTCGGAAAAATTCCGGTCGTCATGGTGGGTACGCATCGATGTCCTCGCCGGTGAGCCAATGTCACTGCCATTGTCGCAGTACCCGCCGCGTAGGCCGTCAACGCCCGGCAGGCCGACCGACCGGATTTCCTCCGGGGGAATTCACCCAGATTGTCCGGAACATGACGATCGGGGATCGGCGCCGGTTAAGCTTCTGGCGCCCCGGTCGCACTGCCGATGGCGCCGGGTCAGGCCAGTGCAAGACGACCGCCGGCGTCGGACGGGTGCCGGATGACGTCAGTCCAGTGAGGAACCTACCCATGAGATATGCCCCGGAGCCGCGGTCCACCACGGCCCGTGCGATCACCGTCATGATCACCGTGATCATGCTGTCGCTGGGACTGTCAGCCCCGGCTCAGGCCCGGCCGCAGGCTGCGCCCGCGCCCGCCGCCGTGTCCGCTTCCGCGCCCGCCGCAGCGTCGTTGTCGACCAGGACGGCCATCAGCCTGAGCTCGGCGCGATATTCCTACGGTCACTCGGCCACGGTCACCGCGACCGTGCGGGACTCGGCGCGCCACGCGCCCCGCGGCACCATCCGGTTCGTTCTGGACGGAAAAGCTCTCGCGACGGTCAAGCTGGACATCCTGGGCCGGGCCCGGGTCACCCTTCCCGCCCGGCCCGCGATCGGTCGCCACTGGGTGGGCGCGCGTTTCGTCCCGACCCCCGGCACCGGACACGCGGGGTCGTCGGCCGCGGCGCCGTTCGCAGTGCTGCGCGCCGCCATCGGCTGGGGCATCAAGATCCCGGCGACGCCGGTCTACGCAGGCAACGCCTCGATCAACGTCACCCTCCGCGGGTTCACCGCCGTCACCGGACGGGTCAACCTGACCTACGCGGGCCGGACGCTGCAACGCCAGATCGTCACCCGCTCCGGCACCGTGGCGTTCCGGGTCAAAGCCGACTGGCCGGCCGGCCGGGCACCGCTTAGCGTGTCCTACTCCGGCAGCGCGACATTCGCCCCGGCGGCTAAACTGGTGATCGTCACGACGCGCAAGGCCGCGTCCGCCGTTCACCTTTCCGTGCCCTCGACGTTGGGCTTCGGTCACGGCGCCGCCGCCACAGTATCGGTGGTCGGGGCCGGAGCCACCCCGACCGGCCGGGTGACCGTGTCCGTCGACGGGCAGTCCAGATCGAGCAAGACCCTGTCCAACGGGCGGGTCACCCTCAGTGTCCCGGCCCTGTCGGGAGGCCGACACACGGTGACCACCACCTACCAGGGCGACCGAAACCACTCCGCGTCCAGCCGATCCGCCGTCGTCACGGCCGCTTCGAACCAGTGCCCGGCGACGGCCAGGGCCTGCGTCGACCTGACCCACTCGGAGACCTGGCTGCAGAGCGATGGCCGCATCACCTACGGGCCGGTGCCGATGGCATCCGGTCGACCCGGCTATCGCACCCCGGCCGGCACCTTCCGCGCCTACTGGAAGGACATCGATCACCACTCGTCCCAATTCAACAACGCGCCGATGCCCTACTCGGTGTTCTTCGTGGGCGGCGTCGCGTTCCATGAGGGCAGCGTGCTGGTCGAGTCGCACGGGTGCATCCACCTCTCCCGCGACGCCGCGGTGTACTACTTCAACCACCTGGCCCTCGGTGACCGGGTCTCGGTATTCGGCTACGCGCCGTACTAGATCACTCTGCACGCCGGCGCGTGGCGGGTGACCGGGCCGCTTTCAGGGCCGACCGCGCTTTCTTGCCCGCGAGGCGACGTTCCACTGACCCGCGTGTCGGCCGGCTGGGTCGCCGGGTGGCCGGCGGCGGGGCCAGAGCGTCCTGGATCAGGTGGGCCAGGCGCCGCCGGGCCACTTCCCGGTTGCGCAGCTGGGCCCGATGCTCGGACACGGCGATGACGATCGCACCATTGACCATTCGGCCGCTCAGTCGGGCCAACATTCGGCTGCGGAGCACGTCGCTCAGCCGGGACACGCTGGGCGAGCCGGTCGGAGTCCAACTCAGTTCGACCCTGCTGTCGGCGGTGTTCACACCCTGGCCGCCCGGCCCGCCGGATCGGGAGAACCGCCAGTTCAGCTCGTCGATCCCGATGGTCAACGACTCGTTCACCCGCAGCGGAACGTCGATCCGATGGTTGCCGCCGGCGGACGTCACGAGCCGATCAGCACAGTGCCATCCATGCCTCGCTCCGTTACCACCCTGCCGGCCCGCTGTCAGCGGATAACCGGCTCACGTCCGTTCAGTGCCTCAGTCCCGCGGGCCGCCGGTCGTTTCCCCGCCAACCGTGTCCCCGCCAACCGTGTCCCCGTGGTCCTTGACGACTTCCGACCCTTTCCACCCACCCGGCGCATTTTTGTCCGGGTTCTCCCCTTCATCCCGGACCACCTCCGTACCGCTCCAGCCTGGTTCATCGTCCGTGACGACGACCTCATCGGTGTGGTCGGACTCGTTCGCCATCATGACCGTCCTCTCGAAGGTGAGACCGACCCCGGCGCGGGCCCGAGCATCGACGCGCCGACGCAGTGGTGAGGTGTCTCGGACTGGGGTCATCATAAGGTTGGTCGGGCCGATCCTGCCCTTGATCCGCAGACGGTTCCCGAGTTCGGCGGTGTGGGAGTTCGGCGGTGTAGGAATGGTCGGGTGGACCGACGGACGACCGGGGTACTTCTGCTGGTCGCGCTTGCCTGCCTGGTGCTGACCGTCCCGGGCCTGACGGGTCGGCGGATCACCGGTTCCGCCAAGGCGGCCGTCATCCCGCCGCCCCCGGCGGTCGGCGACTGTGCCATCGCACTGTCCGCTCCACCGCCGACCGGGGAGAATCTCGACGACGACGCACCGGTCACCTACCCCACCATTCGCCTCGGCAGCTGCGCCGGCGTCATCGTCGGCGAAGTGATGTCGATCGACACGTCCGCGCATCCACTGGGCGAGGTGACGATCGGGTCCTACCAGTCGGCCAGCTCGGCCTGCCAACTGGACGAGGTGAACTACGTCGGGTCCATCGGTCCGTTCGATCCGGCCACCATCACCACCCCTGGCATCGCATGGCAGGCGGCCGTGACCGTGGATTCAGTGGCTGTGGGTCCCAGCGCGTTACAGCGTGCCGGCGGGCAGAGCTGGACCGCATGCATCGGCACCACCGCGGACGGATCCGGATATCGCGGCCGAATCGCCCGTGCGCTGGACACCGGAGTATTGCCACCGGTTTTCGCCACCTGTTGGCGATATTTGACCACCACAACCGACCAGTCGGTCGAGGATCAGCAGATGTCCTGCGCGGCGCCGCACTCGTTCGAGGTGTTGGCGGTGACCCAGATCTTCGACCCGAAGACCACGCCCGCCAAGGTGACGCGGTCGTGCGTGGGCATGGCGTCCCGCGCGTTGCGGACCGCCGATCCGACGCGCGGCGGCCGGTTGCGTATCGCCGCCTATTCCTTCGGCGACACAGCGATCGTGCCGGTGACGTCGGTCCCCTACCCTGCGGGGGTCGTCTGCCTTGCGTCGGTACCGGCGCCGCTGCGGCTGACCGGAACCCTCATCGGCATCGGCGCCAAGCCCCTGCCGATCACCGGTTGACCTGCCGGTCAGTCCGTTTCCGGCCCCTGGCAGTAGTGACACGGGTCCTCGCAGTCGGACCCGATGACCGCCGTGGACGTACTCGTCCGGATGGCGAGGTCCTGCTGGACTGCGGGGTGGTACCGGCGATCCAGGTGGTGGTAGCTGTCGACTTGGCCGCTGGTCCGGCCGGTGTGGTGAGACGATTTCTGGGTTCGTGTCTGTACCGAGCTCATATTCATAGGACGCTTGGGTGCCGCGCAGGATGCGTGGCACCCGTCACAGACGCCTTGTCAACGCGCCGTAGAGTTCCGGCCGCCGATCGTGGAACACATGGGCCCGCTCGGTCAGCACCTTGTCGCGGGCCAGGACCAGGTCAAGATCCGCAGTCGCGATGTTGCTGTCGCCGGCGGTCGCGACCACCCAGCCGCTCTCGTTGATGATGGTGGTGCCACCGGTCCACTCCTGGCCGCGCTCGGTGCCGATCCGATCGCAGCATGCTATGGACATCCGATTGACCCGGGCGGCGGCGATTCCGATCTGGACCTCCGGTGGTCGCTCGCCGTCGGGCCGGTAGACCAGCGGCCAGTTGGTCGGGACGGCGAGCAGATCGGCGCCGCGCAGGGCCATGGCCCGGGTCAGCTCCGGAAATTCCAGGTCGTAGCAGATGATGACGCCGATCCGGCCGAAAGCAGTGTCCACGACCGGTGGGTCGGTGGAGCCGGCGGTGAAGACGTCCTTCTCGGTGTCCCACAGGTGCAGTTTCCGGTACACGGCGAGCACACCGGAACCGTCCACCACGGCGGCGCTGTTGTAGACGCCGCCGTCCGGGCTCGGCTCGCAGAAGCCGCCGATCACCACGGCCGGCCCGGCCGCGGCCAGTGCGGACCACTCGCGGAAGATGTCGTGGTCCGGCGCGATGGCCACGGATCGCGCCTCGGCCAACGACCGGAAGACGTAGCCGGACGTGATCAACTCGGGCAGAACCACCACCTGTGCACCCGCCTCGATCGACTCCTCGATGGCGGCGCCGGCCAGCGTCCGGTTGGCGGCCAGGTCGGCGATCTTCGGCGCCAGCTGTCGACAGACGACGACCGTCACGGCAGCAGGGCCTCCGCGCCGTCGGTGTTGTCACCTGCGGAGAGGCGGTCCCGGACGCGCCCGGCCAGGCCCGGCACGGCGACCACGATGACCAGCCCGATCAGCAGCCAGAGGATGACGAAATACGGAAAATACGTGTAGGGCGTTTCGACGCCCACCGAGTTCTTGTAGATCGTGTACCCGAGCGTGACGATGGCCAGGATCGGCACGACGATCTGCCAAGCCGGGGCCCGTTTCCGAGGCTCCAGGAACAAGAACTTGGCCGCACCCACCGTGGCGAGGACGTAGGCGATGAGCAGGGCAAGGGTGCCGACGGTCAGCGAATAGAAGGTGGCGTCCAGCACGTCCGTGCCTTTGAAGTGCTGGAACAGGACGATGACCAGGACCGTGGCGACGACGGTGAACAGTGACACCAGGGGCGCGCCCTTCTTGGACAGGCTGCCGATGCCCTTGGTCTGGCCTGCGTCCCGCACCAGGGCGAACAGGATGCGGGCGCTGGCGGCGATGGTGCCCAGGGTGATGGCGAACAGGCTCAGGCTGGCCACCAGGTTGAGCAGGACCGCCAACCACTTGCCGACGTAGGCGGTGCCGATGTCACCGTAGGGGTTGCTCTGCTCCTTGAACTTCGCCACGCCCGCCGCCGTGGTCCCGTAGCCGAGTGACTGTGCCGCCATGGTGAGCAGGAAAAAGACGCCGACCACGGCAATCGCGATCTTGATCGCGCGTGGAATCTCCCGTTTCGGATTCTGCGTCTCCTCACCCAGTGTCGCCGCCCCTTCGAATCCGGCGAAGGCCGTGAATCCGAACACCGCTGCTCCGGCTACTGCTCCGAATGTGGTACCCGGCGGAAACTTGAAGATGTCCAAGGTCAGGCGAACGTTGCCCGGGGCGTGGCCGATGCCCTGCCGGACGATCACCACGATGCTCAGGAACGTCACCAGGACCACGCCGATGAACTCCGCGTAGAGCAGCACCCGGGTGATCACATGGATCTCGGTGAAACCCAGCGCCACCACCAGAATCAACGCGACGATCGCGATCACCAGCCACGGAGTGGTGGCGCTCAGCCCGACGCCACCCAACACCTGGCTGAAGAAATACCCGATCTCGATGGTGGACCCGGAGCAGATCGCCACGTAGGCGCCGAGCAGCGCCCAGCCGGCCACGAAACCGGCCCGTGGCCCCAGGGTGACCCCGACCAGTGCATACACCGACCCGGAATGGGCGATGTAGCGCGCCAGCCTGGTGAACGAGTACGCCGTCAGCCCAACCGCGATCAGCGCGAAGACGAAGGCCCAGATGGCCGCCCGTCCGATGAGGGCGACGGCCCCGGCGCCCAGCAGGGCCATACCGCCGACCGGGCCGATCAAGCCGACCGAGAAGGCGGCGGCGTCGATGACCTTGAGCTCACGCTTGAGGCCGGACCCGGTGGCTTCCCCCGGTTTCGCCACCGGCGACGCCGTCATCGACCAGCACCGCCGGGCAGCGGGAGTGCAAGGACCATGTCCATGACATCTCTCCTTCTCAACGTTCGAGGGGTCGATGACCGGGTCTGATGACCCAGTCGATGATCCAGGCCGGAACTCGGCGACTCATCCGGGGTGAAGCTACCTGCTCCCACCGACAGCCGACAAGGCACCCACCACCTGACCCGCGCCTCACAGATACGCGTTGACCTGCGGGTTTCGTCGGTGTTTCCGACGCTTTGCCGAGTGATCACGGCGGCCGACCTCCCGATCGAGCGGATCCGTTGCGGGCTTGTCTCTGATCCACACCTTATGCGAACATACGTTCGTGTCCGGCGATGCGAGCATCCTGCATGCCGACCTCGACGCCTTCTTCGCGTCGGTGGAGCAGCGGGATGATCCGCGGCTGCGGGGGCGGCCGGTGATCGTGGGCGGTGGGGTGGTGCTGGCCTGCAGCTACGAGGCGAAGGCGTTCGGCGTTCGGTCGGCGATGAGCGGGTGGCAAGCCCGGCGCGCATGCCCCGGCGCCGTGGTGGTGCCACCGCGGTTCACCGCGTACGTCGCCGCCAGCAAGGCGGTCTTCAAGGTTTTCGCGGACACCACGCCGCTCGTCGAGGGGATCTCGATCGACGAGGCCTTCCTGGATGTCGGCGGTTTACGGCGCGTGGCCGGCTCCCCGTTCGACATTGCCGCTCGACTGCGGAAGCGGGTCCTGGATGATGTCGGGCTGAAGATCACGGTCGGCATCGCCCGCACGAAGTTTCTGGCCAAGGTGGCCAGCGGCGTCGCGAAGCCGGACGGGCTGCTCGAAGTGCCCCCCGGTGCGGAGTTGCAGTTCCTGCATCCACTCGCGGTGGAGCGACTGTGGGGAGTCGGCAAGGTAACGGCCGCGAAGCTGCACGGCGTGGGGATCCACACGGTCGGTCAGGTCGCCATGCTCGGCGAGCCGACCCTGATTTCGATGCTCGGACCGGGTTCCGGGCACCACCTGCACGCGCTGGCGCACAATCGTGACCCGCGGCCCGTGCAGACCGGTCGGCGTCGGCGGTCGATGGGCGCGCAGCGGGCCCTGGGCCGCAAGCGGCGAAGCACCGCGGACCTGGACGTCGTTCTGCTGGGTCTGGTCGACCGGGTCACCCGCCGGATGCGGGACGCCGACCGGCGCGGCCGGACGGTGGTGCTGCGGCTGCGTTTCGAGGACTTCGGCCGGGCGACCCGATCCCGCACGTTGTCGCGGCCGACCTCGCACACGCCCGAGCTGCTCGGCGCATTGCGAGATCTGCTGGCCGAGGCCAGTTCGCTGATCGCCGAACGCGGGTTGACCCTGCTGGGGATCGCGGTGACCAACTTCGACGGCGACCGTGACGCGGTCCAGCTCGAGTTGCCGTTCGACGAATTCGTGGCAGGTTCCCTGGATCGTGCCCTGGACGGGATCCGGCACAGGTTCGGTTCGGCCGCCGTCACCCGGGGCGTTCTCCTGGGCCGCGATCCCGGCTGGACCATGCCGACGCTGCCCGATTGAGGGCGCCGGTGCCGCAACCGGTCAACGCTCGATAGGTTGACTCATGGCCACTCGGCAAGGCTCGCCCGCGGTGGAGCTGGCCGTCGGCGACCACGACGTCCGCATCACGAATCCGGGCCGGGTGTACTTCCCGGAGACCGGACACACCAAGCTCGATCTGGCCGAGTACTACCTGTCGGTCGGCGACGGTATCGTCCGGGCGCTGCGGGAGCGGCCCTGCATGATGCATCGCTTCCCCGACGGGTTGCCCGGCGGGAAGGTGCACCAGAAGCGGATTCCGCGCGGGGCGCCCCCGTGGGTGGAAACGGTGCGCGTCGACTTCCCGTCCGGCCGCAACGCCGACGAATTGTGCGTGACCCGGCTGGCCGATGTCATCTGGTCCGTCCAGATGTCGTGCGTCGAATTCCATCCCTGGAATTCCAGGCGGGCCGATACCGAACGTCCGGACGAGTGGCGCATCGACCTGGATCCCGGACCCGACTGCACCTTCGACCGGGTGCGTCGGGTGGCCCACGTGGCCCGGGGTCTGCTCGACGACATCGGGGCGGTCGGCTGGCCGAAGACCTCCGGCGGCCACGGCCTGCACATCTACGTCCGGATCGAGCCGACACGGGGGTTCAAGGATGTCCGTCGGGCCGCGCTGGCCTTCGCCCGGGAAGTCGAACGGCGGGCCCCGGACGAGGTCACCACCACCTGGTGGCGCAAGGATCGCGATCCGCACAAGCTGTTCGTGGACTACAACCAGAACGCTCGCGACCACACCATCGCCAGCGCGTACTCGGTGCGCGGGGTGCCCCGGGCCACGGTGTCCACCCCGATTTCCTGGAACGAGCTCGACGACGTCGAGCCCCAGGATTGCACCATCGCCACCGTCCCGGCCCGGTTCGCCGAACTCGGAGACCTGCATGCCGGCATCGATGATGCGGTGTTCGCCATCGACCAGCTGATCGAATGGGCCGAGCGCGACGAACTCGCCGGGGTGCAGGACGTGCCCGAGTGACCGGCCCGGCATACTCGCCGGCATGAGATTCCGGGCCACCTTGCTCTTGGAGGGCAGGACCGCCACCGGTCTCGCTGTACCCGACGAGGTTGTCGAGGCGCTCGCCCGCGGTCGGAAGCCGGCGGTCACGGTGACCCTCGGCGGCCACACCTACCGGAGCACGATCGCCTCCCGCGGCGGGCGGTACCTCATACCGGTCAGCGCGGACATCAGGAAGATCACCGGTTTGTCGGCTGGTGACGAGGTAGAAGTCGAGGTCGAACCGGACGACGTTCCGCGTCAGGTGACCGTACCGGCCGATTTCGCCGACCTGCTGGACCGCGAACCGGACGCTCGGCGATTCTTCGACAGCTTGTCCTACAGCCACCAACTGGCCCATGTGCTGTCCATCGAACAGGCCAAGACGGCCGAGACCCGGCGGCGACGGTTGGACAAGGCGATCGCCGGCCTCCGAGAAGGCCGCGCGCGCTGAGCCGGCCGACCGACCGCACACTACGGTGTTCTCATCTGTCGCCGACTCCAGGGAGCATGATGACTACCCGCGAAACCCCCTTTACCGCCGGGACACCTTGTTGGGTAGACCTCTTCACCTCGGACGCGGATCGATCGAAGGCTTTCTACACGAAGCTGTTCGGCTGGACCGTGCAGGAGGGTGGTGAGGAGTTCGGCGGATATGCGAACTTCGCCAGCGACGGGCACCTGGTCGCTGGTGTGATGGGCGGCAACACCGCCGATTCGCCCCAGCCGGACAGCTGGAACACCTACATCTCGACGGACGACATCGACGCCACCGTCACGGCCGCGGTCGGCCAGGGAGCGCAGGTCGTGGTGCCGGCGATGGCCGTGGCCGACCTCGGTTCGATGGCCATGCTGATCGACCCGGCGGGCGCCGCGATCGGCGCCTGGCAACCCGGCCGGCATACCGGCTTCGGGAAGTACAACGAACCCGGCGCGGTGACCTGGGACGAGGTGCACAGCAAGGACTTCGCCGCGACCGTTCCCTTCTACGCGTCGGTGTTCGGCTGGCAGATGGAAAAGACGTCCGACACCGACGAGTTCCGTTACTTCACGGGCCAGGTGGACGGTGAGTCGGTCGCCGGGATCATGGATTCGGCGGGCTTCCTGCCGCCGGAGGTTCCCTCGCACTGGGCGGTCTACTTCAGCGTCGCCGACGCCGACGCGACGATCGCCACAGCAGTCGAGTTGGGCGGAAAGGTGCTGCGACCGGCGGAGAACACCCCGTTCGGCAGGATCGCGGACCTGACCGACCCGACCGGTGCATTGTTCAAGATCCATCAGGTGGTCGAGCCCTCCGGTTCCTGATCCGCTTCTTGATCCGCCGCGGGCTCACCGGCCGGTGGACGACCTGCCCCGACCGATGAGCCGGGCCGGCGCAACACGCGGGCGACATCCTCGACCGCCAACCACAGCGGACGGGCGCTGGCCGACTCGCCGGGGGTGAACTGGATGGTGACCATGACGGCCTCCTCGGTCCAGCGCAGGGCCGTGCAGGGCCACATCTCGTAGCCTCCGGCCGGGTCCAGCACCAACCGTGCGATCGCCGGCACCCGGCCCTGCGGTTTGGTGGGCACGACCACGGGGCTCACCTCGTTCAAGTACCTGTCCATCGCACCGGCGTCCATCGCGCGAGTCTATCGAACATATGTACTCCACCGATGCGGAGTGGGGTCGGCGCGCACGAGGCAGCGGGTCGTGCGGGTGCGTGCATCATCGCCCGGCCCGCCGACCCGTCTCCGACGGTGCTTGCTGAGTCTGTCGGATGGTGGGGGCGACGAACGCCGACCGGTATGACCATGGTGACCACCGGTAGCACCCAGGCAGCACCCGTATGACTCCCGGAAGTACTACGGGTGACCGTGCCGTCATACCGGTATCTGTTGCGGCGTAGGCACTGTCATACAGGCCGGCTGACGCCGGCAAGCCCCGGTCGCGCCGGTCGGGACCGACACAGGGAACGATTCGACGCTATAGACGCATCAGGCCGGCCGGAGCCGGCTCGAAGCCGCACGCTCCGATGTAGAAGGCTTCGAGATGGGGTTCGAAGTCGACATGAAGGAACTCGCATCCAGCCGCTCGGGCCGCGTCCCGCGAGGCGGCGACGAGGTTCGTGCCGATGCCCTGCCGCCCCACTGTTGATGCGACCATCACGTCCTGAATCCAAGCGTGGGTGAATCCATCCCAGACAACGTTGACGAAACCCACGAGACGTTCGCCTTCTCGTGCGGTCACCCAGCCGAGGCTGTGCCGCGCTACCAGCTTCTCCCAGTCCCACTCCCGGTCCGAGAACAACCTGGTCCTGAAGGCTTCTGCGTGCAGCAGGTTGAGCTCGTTGTTCTTGAAGATGCCGCGCCACGAATAGACCGTCATGCGACCCATCACAAGCGCGTTGTCAAGGCGATTGACCCCACGGCTCCAGCCGCGGGGGGTGAGACGTGGAACAGCCGGTGAGACCATGACCCTATGGATGCTTTTCGCCGACAGGGGCTGGAGTTCCCGGTGTGGGACACCGGGCCGCAGGACGGCGATGTGGTGGTGTTGCTCCAGGGTTTCCCGCAGGACGCCGCCAGTTACCACCTCGTGCTGCCGGTGCTGCACGCGCAGGGCCTTCGTACGCTGGTCCCGACCCAGCGCGGGTACGCGGCCACGTGCCGCCCGCCGTCCCGAAGGGCCTACCGGCTCGGCGCCGTCGTCGACGACGTGGTGGCCCTGCTGGATGCGGCCGACGTCGGCCGGGCCCACCTGGTCGGGCACGACTGGGGCGGCGCGGTGGCCTGGTGCGCGGCCGGGCGGTTTCCTGAACGGGTGCTGTCGCTGACCGTATTGTCCACACCGCATCCGGCCGCGTTCGCAGAGTCCATGTGGCGCAGCGGACAGGCGCTCAAATCCTGGTACATGGGCTTCTTCCAGCTGCCGCGACTACCGGAGCGGATGTTGCGTCGGTCATTGCGTTCCACGTTGGCCAGGTCCGGGCTGCCCGCGGAGGACGTCGACCGCTACTGCACGCTGATGTTCGTCGACGGCGCCATCACCGGCGCGCTGAACTGGTATCGCGGGTTGCCCTGGGGCGGAGGACCCGGGTCCGGTCCGATCGAGGTGCCCACCACGTACATGTGGGGAAACCGCGACTTCGCACTCGGCCGGTGCGCCGCCGAACGGACCGGCCGCCACGTGGCCGCGGACTACTGCTTCGACGAGATCGACGCCGGCCATTGGTTACCGGAGACCCGGCCGGGCGAGGTGGCGGCCGCCATCGCGGCGCGGGTCCGCGGCGCCCGGTAACGCAGTCAGGCCCGCGCATGCCGCGCTGATCGCCGTCGCCGGCATCGTGTGTGGTGCGGTCAATTCGATCGCCGGGGCGCTTACACCACCCTGGTCCGCGGTTACCTGGGCGCCCGGGCCTGAATACCTGATCGGCGTGGCCCGCGGTGGAGAACGGATATCATTGCCTTCCCTAAAGACTTCACCGACCCGAAAGACGGTCCGATCCGCCCGATGACCGATCCGCACCGCACCGCCGGCCCGAGCAGAGGGATCACTCTGCGCGCGATTGCGCCGTCGGTGTTTCTGCCGGCCATGGTGTACGAGATCGGTAACGGCGCCACCGCACCGGTGATCGCCTTGACCGCGCTGCAGCTGGGCGCGTCCCCCAGCAAGGCTGGTTTCATGCTGGCCCTGCTGGGCGTGGGTCAGGTGCTCGGCGACATTCCGGCGTCCGCGCTGGCGGACCGGATCGGTGACCGCCGAGCGATGATCCTCGCCGCCGCACTGGCGACGGTCGGCCTGATCGGGTGCTTCCTGGCGCCGTCGTTGGCGGTGCTGGGTATCTCGCTGATTCTGATCGGGATGGCCAATGCGACGTTCTACCTGGCGCGCCAGTCCTA
The DNA here is from genome assembly GCA_964250735.1 of uncultured Nakamurella sp. Lineage (GTDB taxonomy): Bacteria > Actinomycetota > Actinomycetes > Mycobacteriales > Nakamurellaceae > Nakamurella. The sequence continues at coordinate 67,593 of CAXUHA010000004.1, forward strand.
CCTGACCGAGGTGGCGCCGGTCGAACTGCGCGCCCGGGCGATGTCCACGCTGGGCGGGTCGCACCGGATCGGACTTTTCATCGGGCCCTTCGTCGGTGCCGCCGCGATCGGCCTCGTCGACCTGCGGGCGGCCTATCTGGTGGCCATGGTCACCGCCGTCGCCTCTGCCGTCGTGCTGATGGTCGTGCCCGATGTCCAACCACCGGTGGGCGCCCCGACGGTCGTCCGCGGCGGGATCAGTTCCCGCCAGATGCTGTCCGATCACCGCCGGTTGTTCGCCACTCTGGGTCTGGCCATTCTGGCCGTCGGAGCGGTGCGGGCGGCCCGGCAGACGGTGCTGCCGTTGTGGGCCGAACACGTGGGCTTGAGCGCCCAGCACACCAGCGTGATCTTCGGTATCGCCAGCGCCGTGGACATGGCGCTGTTCTACCCGTCGGGCAAGGTGATGGACCGATTCGGGCGGCTGGCCATCGCGTTGCCGTCGATGACCATTCTGGGCGCCGCGATGATGGCGCTGCCGCTGACCTCGGGTGCGTTGTCGCTGACCCTGGTCGCCATGGTGATGAGCTTCGGGAACGGCATCGGATCCGGGATCATGATGACCCTGGGCGCGGACACCGCACCGCAGACGGGGCGGATCAGGTTCCTGGGCATCTGGCGGGTGCTCAGTGATTCCGGGAACGCGGCCGGCCCGGTGGTGATGTCGCTGGTGGCCTCGGCCACCACCCTGGCCGTGGGCATCGTCAGCATCGGCTCGGCCGGCCTGATCGCCGCGGTGGCCCTGGGCGTCTGGGTACCTCGGTACTCCCCTTTCGCCACCCCGAAGGCGATGGCGGCGCGCCGCGTTGGCTCACCGGTCTGAGGGGCCGGCTGGATTCACCCCGGTAATGTGGGGGTGGCTGGTCAGGAAGGCACGGGATGACGGATAGCAGGGCGATCGGTGCCGTGGGGAAGGTCCTGATCGCCATTCGCGGCAGCGACGGCCCCGGTGAGGTGATGCTGACCGTCGGCGGAGTCCGCGAGAGCTATATCGCCGACAGTGACGCGCCGATCGACCGTGGCCAGACCGTGCTCGTGGTCGATGTCGCACCGCATCGCCACGTGGTCGTGGTTCCGTGGACGGATTTTGCCGTACCCCAGTAATGAACAACCGCAGTCATCAACGGACCTGTTCGCCCAGGAGCCACACGCCGGCCACGTCCGCGGGGGTGGCGAGAGCGAAAATCCGGGCCAGCTGGTCGGTCGGATCGACCGCGTTCTCCAGGTTCACGGCCAGAGTGCCGCCCGGCGGCGGCCGTAGCCACACCGCGTCGAACTCCCGCCCGACGCCGAAGTCGCCGATCCGGTGGTTCAGGCCGAGCGCGAGTGCGCCGGCCCTGGTGGCCAGATAGAGCAGATGCACCGGGGTCAGCGGCAGCCCCTCGGCTCCCAGCAACCGCTGCATGAAGTAGGCCTGGAGACCTTCTTTCAGCATGAACAGGCCGGTGCCCGCTCCGACGTCCGATCCGAGCGCCACCCCGACGCCGAGCTCGATGTGCCGGCGCATCCGGAACAGGCCGCTGCCCAGTGCGGCGTTGCTGGTCGGGCAGTGCGCCGCCCAGGCGCCGGTCTCCGCCATCAGCTGCAGTTCGGCGTCAGCGGCGTGCACGTTGTGCGCGAACACGCTGCGGGGCGTCACCAGAGCGTGCCGGTGGTAGGTGTCCAGGTAGTGGCGGGCGTCCGGGAACAGCTGGGCCACCGTGGCCACTTCGGCGAGGTTCTCGTTGATGTGGGAGGTGAACCAGACGTCGTCGCCGAGCAGCTCATGGCAGACGGCCAACATGTCGTCGGACGCGGACAACGAGAAGCGTGGGGTCACGGCGTAGCGCAGGCGCCCGCGACCATGCCAACGCTTCATCAGGCCGAGGCTCTCCGCGCGACCGCGGTCCGGCGAACACAGCAGGTCGGGCCGCAACATCCGGTCGCTCAGGACCAGGCCCGAGGTGATGTTCAACCCCCGCTCCGCCGCCCCGGCGAACAACGCATCCATGGCGGAGGCGAAGTGCGAGCCGAAGACCAGGGCGGTGGTCGTCCCGGAGGCGATCAGTCCGTCGAGGAAATCTCCGGCCACCGTCGTGGCGTAGGACAGATCGGCCAGTCGGCTCTCCTCGGGCAGGGCGCACCGCTCCAACCAGTCCAACAGCGGCATGCCGAGCCCGCCGATCGCCCGGATCTGTGGGTAGTGGACATGCGTGTCGACGAAACCGGGCAGCAGGATGCCGTCGCTCAGGTCGGTGAGCGGCTCCTCCGGATGCTCGGCGCGCAGTTCCCGGAACGGGCCACGGCCGGCGATGACCCCGTCTCGGACCAGAACAGCGCCGTCCGGGTCGGCGTGCAGGGCCTCGGCACAGTCGCCGACGAACGGATCGCCCGGAGTGTCGATCACCGTGGCCCGGAACAGCGTCATCAGATCGACTCGCCGTGGTCCCGGCACAGTCGCCAGACCCGGTCGCGCGAGAAGGGCGTTTCGTACGGGCGGGCGCCCACGGCGCGGCGGATGGCGTTTCCCAGGGCGGGAGCGACCGGGTTGTAAGGACTTTCGCTCATCGACTTGGCCCCGAACGGTCCGAGCTCGTCACTGGTCCGGGCGAAATAGACTTCTGTGCTGGGGATGTCGGCCATCTGCGGTACACGGTAGGTGCGGAACACCGGGTTCAGAATCGCTCCGTCCTGCCCCACCATCACTTCCTCGAACAAGGAGGATCCGATGGCCTGGGCGGCACCGCCCTCCACCTGGCCGCGGCACTGCTCCGGATTCATCACCGTCCCCGCGTCCGCCGCCTGCACGGACTGCAGGATGCGCACCTCTCCGGTGCGGACATCGACGGCCACCCGGAACGCGTGCACATTGAAGGCCAGGGAACGCCTATCACCGAACTCGCTGCCGTCGGCGAAAAGCCCCGCGGGACTGCGGCACGCCGCAGGGGCGCCGGCGATCAAGTCCTGGAAGGTCAACAGGCGACCGGCCGCGCGGACGCCGTCGCGTTCCAGCTCGCACGCACCGATGCCGACGCCGGCGAGGTCGGCGGCGGTGGCGAGCAGCATTCCCCGCAGGGTCAGCGACGCAGCGTGGAGCGCCTTGCCCGCTACAGTGGTCCCCGCCGAGGCGAAGGCACCGGTGTCGTAGATGGCTCCGTCCGTGTCGGAGTTGGTCATGTCGATCCGGTCGACCCCGGTGGACATCACCGTCGAGACGATCTGGGCGTGCACCGTTGTGGTGCCGTTCCCGAACTCGCTGGTACCGACGCCCAGTACGTAGCGCCCGTCGGGCGCCACGGTGACCGTGGTCTGGGAGATGTGCCCGCGCGGCGCCATCGTGGCGATCATCGCCACCGCCATGCCCTCGCCCACCCGCCACTGGTCGCCGACCGGCGCGGCGATCCCGTTGCCGCGGCGCAACGCCGACTCCGCGATGTCCAGGCACTGGTCGAGCCCGTAGCTGGCGAAGGAGAGGTCTTTCTCCGGCTCCGGGTGGACGACGATCAACGGATCACCGACCTTGACGCAATTGATCCTGCGGAGTTCGAACGGGTCGATGGAAAGGCGAACCGCCAGTTCATCCATCGCCGATTCGACGCCCAGGATCACCTGTCCCAGTCCGTAGCCGCGGAAGGCTCCGGAGGGTGTGTTGTTGGTGTAGACGACCTCGGCGTCCAACCGCTTGACCGGGCAGTTGTACAGGCTGATGGACTCGGAGCAGCCGTGGAACAGCACGCCGACGGAATGGTTTCCGTAGGCTCCGGTGTCGCTGAGCACGTCGATCTTCATGGCGGTGAGCAGCCCGTCGGCGGAGGCGCCCAGGGTGACGCCGACCCGCATGGGATGCCGGACGGAGGTGCGCACGAACTCCTCGGTCCGGCTCATCTCGTAGCCGACCGGCCGGCCGGTGCGCAGGACGGCGAGCGCCACCAGGTCCTCGGTCAGGATCTCCTGTTTGCCGCCGAAACCGCCGCCCACCCGCCGGGTGAACACCCGGACCCTGTCCTTGGGCAGGCCCAGCAGCAGGCACAGTTCGTCGCGGACCAGGAACGGCACCTGCGAACTGGTGCGCAGCACGAGCCGGCCGTCGTCGTCGAGCCAACCCAGCGTGCCGTGGGTTTCCAGCTGGGCATGGGAGATCCGCTGCGTCTGCCAGGTGCCGGACACCGTGACCTCGGACGCGGCCAGCGCCTTCGCCACGTCGCCGCCGACCCCGTCGTGAATGGACTGGATGACATTGCGGGCGGCCTCCGCGACCCGGTCCGCCGGAGTGAGCCCGGGGTGCAGTACGGGCGCCCCGGGTGATCGGGCCGCTTCCGGGTCGAAAACCGCGGGCCGGATCTCGTAGTCGACCCGGATCCGGCGGCACCCTTCCTCGGCCGCGGCGGCCGTCGTCGCCACCACCGCGGCCACCCGTTGGCCGACGAACCGCACGACGTCGTCCAGGAACCGCGTGTCGTCCGGATCGTCCAACCGATTCTCGTGCCGCGCCGTCGAAAAGCGTTGCTGTGGGACATTTTCGTGGGTCAGGATCAGCTCGACGCCGTCCAGGCGGGCCGCTTCGCGGGTGTCGATACCGATGATGCGGGCGTGCGCGTGGGGGGAGCCGAGCACCCGCAGGTACAGCACACCCGGCAGGGCGGTGTCGAAGGTATACGGCTCGGTGCCGGTGACGACGCGCCTGGCCGCGGGCGGGTGGACGGACCGGCCCACCGTCGGGCCGTCCGGTGCGATCGTGCTGTCCTGCACCGGCGCCGTGGTGCTGAGCCCTTCGCCGATGGCCTGCCGGATGCTGCGATAACCCGTGCACCGGCAAAGGTTTCCCTTCATCACCCGCGACAGGTCCTCGAGTTCGTCCTTGGTCAGCGTCGAGGCGGTGACGATCATTCCGGCCGTGCAGAAGCCGCACTGGAAGCCGAAATTGTCCACGAACGCCTGCTGCATCGGGTGCAGGTTCTCGACCGACCCGAGACCCGACACCGTCGTCACGTTCCGGCCGTCGATCCGCTGGGCCGGGTAGATGCACGAGTGCACCGGCGACCCGTCGACCATCACCGAGCAGGCACCGCAATCCCCTGCGTCGCAACCCTTTTTCACGTCGAAATGACCATTGTCCCGGAGAAACGAGCGCAGGCACTGGCCGGCTCGCGGCTCATCGGTGGTCAGTTCTCCGTTGACATGGAACCTCATCCGGCCAGCTCCTGACGGATCTCTTCCAGCAGCACGCCACTGACCTGGCGGCGCCAGTCCGCCGCGCCGAGCGGGTCGGTGTAGTACCCCTCCGCGGCCTGGACGTCGCTCTGCAATGTGATGGAGTCCGGTAGGGACGGATACCGCAGAACGGTCGGCCGCAGGGTCGCCGCGGTGATGCCGAACACCGCGGTGCGGTCCTCGTCGACCCGACCGGTCAGGACCGCACCGGACCGGCCCAGGGGGGCCAACGCGATCTTGCGATATCCGGTGCGGGACCGCAGTGCGTGCCCGGGGATGTCGATGGCGCGGAGGACCTCGCCGGAGGCCAGGTGGTTCGTGCCGTTCCCGGTGACCAGTTGCTCGACGGGTACCCGGTAGTCGGCGCCGTCCGGTGTCCAGACGAGCGCGACCCCGTCGAGCGCGACACAGAGGGAGACCATTCCGGCGGCCGCGAACGACTGGCAGATGTTGCCGCCCACGGTGGCGACATTCCAGATCTTGAACGAGGCGAGCAGCGCGGTGGCGCACTGGAAGAACAACGGATGGGCGTTCCACCCGACGACTTCGGGCAGTGCCGACAACTGGGCGATCGTGCAGGTGGCCCCGATCCGGAGCCCGTCGTCGCGGTACTCGAGCGCAGGCCAGCCCATCGTCGTCAGGTCGACGAGTCCTCTCGTCTCGACCTGCGGTTCGGAGAACAGCCAGGTGCCGCCGCCCATCACCCGCTCGCCCGCCGCCAGAGCCAGGTCGGCACGGGTGTACGCGCAGCGGTAGTCGGTGACCGTGTTCAGGTCCACCTGCCGCTCCTCCGGTCCGTTCGCCGGCCGCGCCGTACCTGACAACGCCTGATCCCGACGGGCCGCGGTGTGATCCACCGCCGTGGCTGCCCTAGCAAAGCGCACCCAAATGTCGGGCTCGTAACGAACGCCGCCGGCCGGGCCACTCAGCCGGTCCGGTGCACCTTGTGCTGCGCGGCTTGCGCTCTGGGCCGCAGGACCAGCAGATCGACATTGACGTGCGGTGGCCTGGTGACGGCCCAGCAGACCGTATCCGCCACGTCCTGGGCGGTGAGCGGCTCCGCGACGCCCTGGTAGACGGCGGCCGCCTTGTCCGTGTCACCGCGCATGCGTTTGACAGCGAACTCCTCGGTGCGAACCATTCCCGGCGCGATCTCGATGACCCGGATCGGCTCGGCCACCAGCTCGAGCCGGAGCGTCGCCGCGAGCGCGTGGGTGCCGTGCTTGGCCGCGACATAGCCCCCGCCGCCCTCGTAGGCGACGAAGGCCGCAGTGGAGGACATGAAGACCAGCGTCCCGGCGCCGCTGCCGATGAGTGTGGGCAACAGGGCCTGCGTGACGTGCAGGGTCCCCAGGACGTTGAGTTCGAACATCGCCCGCCAGTCGGCCGGGTCGGCGGTGGCGACCGGATCGGCTCCGAACGCCCCGCCGGCATTGTTGACCAACACATCCACCCTGGGCAGGGTGGACGCGAAGGCCGCGACGGCTGCGCGGTCGGTGACGTCGAGCTCGTAGGCCACGCCGCCGATCTCCTCGGCGAGTGCGGTGAGCCGATCCATCCGTCGGGCGGCCAGCACCACCTGGTAGCCGGCGGCCGCCAACTGTCGCGCGGTGGCGGCGCCGATGCCGCTGCTCGCGCCGGTGACGACGGCGATCCGCCGGTCGGCCGGGACATCGCCCAGGTCCGGGGAACCGTCTCCGAGCGACGAGCCGGAGCCGGGACGATCAGACTGCGGTGCCATGGCGTTCTCCTTCAAGGGGGCAACGGTAGCGTTGCACATCGGTGCGACAGGACCGACGCAGGTTGGCGCGCCGTTCTGACGCCGACCGCTGTCGGGGGTATCGGTCACACTGGACCGACTATGAGCGACAAGTACCTTGCCAAGATCGCCGGGCTGCTGCGCAAGGCAGAGACGACCGACAACGAGCACGAGGCGGACGCCTATCTGCAGGCGGCGCAGCGGCTGGCCACGCTGGCCTCCGTCGATCTGGCCGTGGCCAGGGCGCACGCCGGCGCGAGGGAACGCCGCGCCGTGCCGACGCAGCGCACCATCACGATCGGCGAGCAGGGCAAACGGGGACTGCGCACCTTCGTCCGGCTGTTCCTGGAGATCGGCCGGGCCAATAATGTGACCTGCGACATCGCCCGGGATTCGACTAGGGTCTACGCCTACGGGTTCGACACCGACATCGACATCACCGAAGCGCTCTACTCATCGTTGGTCGTGCAGATGGTCCGTGGATGCGACGAATACATCAGCTCCAAACGCTTCGCGGCCGAGACCGTGCGGCGGTGGGTGCGGGTCGACGGCGACGGCGGTCGACCCGGGCGCCGGGCGCCGTCCCACGAATGGCAGGAACGCCCGGTGCACGCCAGCACGGCGCGGGTCACCTTCCAGCACGCGTTCGCCGCCCGGATCGGGGTACGACTGGAGGAGGCGACGCAACAGGCCCGCCGTCAGGCCGTCGAGTCCGACAGCAGGCCGGACACCAACGGCGGCACCGGCGGCACCGGCGTGGCGATGGTGCTCAGGGCCCGGGAGGTCGAGTTGCGCGAGCATTACGCCGCCAGTTCGACCGCCAGGGGCCACTGGCGGGCCACCTCGGTCGGGGCCGGCTATTCGGAGTCGGCCAGCCGCGCCGGCGACCGGGCGGGACGATCCGCCCGCCTCGGGGCCGAGCGGGCCATCGGCGGCTCACCGCCGGCCATCCACGGTGACCGCACCTGATCGGCAACGGGGCCGGGTCTACGAGGCGGAGGCCCTGGTGCGCCGGATCTTCGACCGGTCCGTCGACTTCCCGATCGTCGAGGTGGCCGGATCTCACCTGACGCTCCCTCCGGAGCGCAAGTTCGCCTCGCTCGAGTCGGTGCAGAGCTACGTCGACGCGGTGCTGGCACTCGATTGGGTTCGTGATCGTTGGCCCCGAGCGGCCAGGCCGGCCGTCGTGCGGGCCAGGGCCGGCCACAGCAAGGCCCACTACGAACCTCTGCCGGCCGTTATCGCCATTCCGCTGCATCGCCGCGGCCAGGCGTGGGCATTGCGAGAACTCGTGCTGCTGCATGAGATCTCCCACCACCTGGCCGACGACAGGGAATCCGGGCACGGGCCGGAATTCAGCGGCAGGATGGTCGATCTGGTCGGTGGGATCGTCGGCCAGGAGGCCGCGTTCCTGCTGCGGGTCACCATGCTGGAGGGCGGGGTGCGGGTGGGCTGACGGTGTGTTCCGGTCGCCGAAGCGGCGGTCAGCCGACAGTGGCGGTCAGCCGACAGTGGCGGTCAGCCGACAGTGGCGGTCAGCCGACGGTGATCGCGTCCAGGAGGCGCTTGAGAAAGGCCGAGGCGACCACCGGTGGGTAGTCGTTGGCCTTGCCGACCGGCGGTTGGAGCGAGGAGATCACCGCATCCCAGTCGGTCTCGTAGAAGTAGACCAGCGAGACCAGATCCTCGTCCGGGGCGTCGGCCTGGGGCGGCAGCACCCGGTGCCGATTCGATGTCCAGCGGTCGCCGCTCCAGCGGGCCAGCAGGTCGCCGGTGTTGATGGTGAAGGCATCCGGGTGGTAGGGCGCGTCCTCCCATTCACCGTCTGGCGAGAAGACCTGCAGTCCACCCTTTCCCGGCTCCCGGTCCAGGATGGTGAAGGTGCCGAAGTCGGTGTGCGGGCCGATCCGGAACTGCCCGGTCTCGGGCGGCCCGGTGATCCCGGCCGGGGGGTAACGGTTGATGTTCATCGTGTACGTCGGGTGGGTGGTCAGATCGGTGAAGAAGCCCGCCGGTTGGCCCAGCGCGGCCGCCGCAATGGTCAACAATGTTTCGGCGAGTTCTCGCATCTGGGCCAGATAACGCGTGGCCGTGGCGGCCAACGCCGGCACCTCCGCCGGCCATACGTTGTCCGGGAACCAGAACTCGTCGACCTCGGCGATCCCGGTCTTGTCCTGCGCGCCGACGGCGTAGGTCTCCTTCATGTCCGGTGGAGTTTCGGTGCCTTCCGCGTACCCGTTGGCCTCGACCCCCGGGGGCAGCCAGCCCCGCCCACCGACCGTCACCGCGTAGGGCCGTTTGGCCGGCTCGGGCAGGGTGAAGAACTCCCGGGCCGCGGCTCGGACGGCGTCCCGATCGGCGTGCGACACGCCGTGCCCGGTGATCAGGAAGAACCCGACCGACTGCAGGGCCTTGTCCATTTCATCTGCGACGGCAGCTCTGCCGGCCGGGTCGGTGCCGAACCAGGGTGTGAGGTCGATGGTCGGAACGCTGCCCATCAGCGCGCTTTGGCGAACGACGTCCCGGCCGCTCCCTGCGCGATGGCACCGGCCAGGAGGCGGTGCAGTACTGCGTAGAGGGCGAAGGCGAGCAGGAATCCGACCTCGAAGGTCAGGTCACCCACACCGGGCACGGCGGTCGGCACCACCCCGACGTACTGGGTCTGATTGGAGAACAGCCAGATCGACACCACGGCGGCGACCAGCATGGCGATCGGGCCGGCCCAGTTCCGGTACTTCTCGTCGATGTAGACCATCTCGTGTTCTCTGGCCCGGCGCAGCAGTCGGTCGGCGAACACGACGCCCAGCCACGGTCCGATCCAGTAGGCGATCACCAGCAGAAAATTCTCGTAGGAGTTGATGTTGTCCAGACCTATCACGGCGATCACGAAGCCCGCGGTGCCCATCACCACGGCGACGATCGCCCTCGATCGCCGGGTGGGCAGCTTGATGCCCATCGCGGTGAAAGACAGTGCGCTGGAGTAGATGTTCAACGCGTTGGCGGCCACCGCGCCGAGGCAGATGGCCAGCAGAGTCAGCTTGTCCAGCCAGGTCGGCAACAACGACGTGTAGGAAGCGACCGGGTTGTCGTAGTTCCAGTCCGCACCACCGATGGCCGTGACCGCACCGGCGCCGACCGCTTCGAGCACCGTGCAGGACAGGAACACGCCCAGGCCGGCGAAGATGCCCGCCAACTTTCCGGTTCCCGGCTTCAGGTAGCGCGTGTAGTCGGAGGCGTACGGGTTCCAGCCGGCGGCGTAACCGAAGGTGGCACCCAGGGCGATCCAGAAGCCGCCGGGGGTCGGTGAATCGCCGGGCTTGGCCACGATCGGCGCCAGGCCCGGGTGTGATTTGGCCAGGATGATGATCGCCCCGACCAGGAAGATCACCGCCAGCACCGGGAACGCGTAGCGCTCGAAGGCCTGGATCAGGTTGTGCCCGAAATAGGCGATGACCAACATCAGGACGACGACGACGACGAGGCAGAGCCAGCCGGGGATCGTGGTCAGGGCGCTGAGGGCCAGCGCGCCACTCACGCTGTTGACGGCGAACCAGCCGATGCCCGCGGTCAGTGAATTGAGTCCGGCCGGCAGAATGTTCCCCAAGAAGCCGAAGGCCCTGCGCGACAACACCATCTGGCAGAACCCGGAACTCGGTCCCCAGCTCGACAGGACCCCATGCGAGATGGACCCGAGCGCCGACCCGATCACAATGGCCGCCAGGGCCTGCCAGAAGGTCAGCCCGAAGTACAGCACGCTGATCACCCCGACGAAGACGGTGGCGAACTCCATATTCGGCGAGGTCCAGGTCCACAGCAGCTGGATGGGGCGGCCGTGCCGTTCGGCCAGCGGAATGCCCTCGGCGCCGCCCGGTTCGACCGCACCGACCTTGGCCCCGTAGTGACGGTCGGTCGTTGGTTCGGCAATCGAGGTTGACATGTGTCAAATCATCCGGGGAGCTGCGGAAACGGACAAGACCGTTGGTGTCAACGTCGTGTTTCCGGCGGGTGACACCCGGTGCAGCCCGGTGAACGACTCTGGGCCAGGATAGATGCGGCCACACTGTCCGAACTGGTTGGGGAAGCGAACACCATGACTGTCATCACCACCCCGCTCGACATCAGGGCGACCGATGCCTGGGCCGCTCTGGCCGCGCACGTCACCACCGTCGAGCCTGTGCATCTCCGCCAGATCTTCGCCGACGACCCGGACCGGGGACGCGAGCTGACCGTCCAGGCCGCCGACCTGTACCTGGACTACTCCAAGCATCGGGTGACCAGGCAGACACTCGGCCTGCTGGTGGATCTGGCCGTGGCGGCCGGGGTGGAGGAACGCCGGGACGCGATGCTGCGCGGCGACCACATCAACACCAGTGAGGACCGGGCGGTGCTGCACACGGCGTTGCGTCTTCCCGCGGACGCGAACCTCACCGTGGACGGTCAGAACATCGTCGCGGACGTGCACGAAGTACTGGACCGCATGGGCGAGTTCACCGACCGACTACGGTCCGGCGAGTGGGTGGGCGCGACCGGCCAGAAGATCGCCACCGTGGTCAACATCGGCATCGGCGGTTCCGATCTCGGTCCGGTGATGATCTATCAGGCGCTCCGGGCGTACGCCGACGCCGGCATCAGTTGCCGCTTCGTGTCCAACGTCGATCCGTCGGACCTGGTCGGCAAGACCGCCGATCTGGATCCGGAGACCACGCTGTTCGTCATCGCCTCGAAAACCTTCTCCACCCTGGAAACGCTGACCAATGCCACCGCGGCCCGGCGTTGGCTGCTGGCCGGACTGGGCCTGGACGGGGACGCCGCCACCGCAGCCGTGGCCAAACACTTCGTCGCGGTGTCCACCAATGCCGAGCGGGTCTCCGCGTTCGGCATCGACACCGCCAACATGTTCGGCTTCTGGGATTGGGTGGGCGGGCGGTACTCGGTCGATTCGGCCATCGGCCTATCGGTGATGTGCGCCGTCGGCAAGGAGAACTTCGCCGAACTGCTGGCCGGCTTCCACGCCGTCGACGACCATTTCGCCACCGCGCCGTTGGACCGGAACGCACCGGTCATCATGGGCCTGCTCGGTGTCTGGTACTCAAACTTCTTCGGCGCCGAATCCCGCGCCGTGTTGCCGTACTGCAACGACCTGAACCGTTTCGCCGCCTACCTGCAGCAGCTGACCATGGAGAGCAACGGCAAGTCGGTGCACGCGGACGGCACCCCGGTCAGCACGTCCACCGGCGAGATCTTCTGGGGGGAGCCGGGCACCAACGGTCAGCACGCCTTCTACCAGTTGTTGCACCAGGGCACGAGGCTGGTGCCGGCCGATTTCATCGGGCTGGCCGAGCCGCTGGACGACCTGCCCACCCTGGACGGCACCGGAAGTATGCACGACCTGCTGATGAGCAACTTCTTCGCCCAGACGTCGGTGTTGGCCTTCGGGAAGACCGCGGCGGAGATCGCCGCCGAAGGCACCCCGGCCGCGGTGGTGCCGCACAAGGTGATGCCTGGGAATCGGCCGTCCACCAGCATTCTCGCGCCCAGGCTGACCCCGTCGGTGGTCGGTCAGCTGGTGGCCCTGTACGAGCACGCCACCTTCGTGGAGGGCGTCATCTGGGGTATCGACTCCTTCGACCAGTGGGGCGTGGAGTTGGGCAAGACCCAGGCCCAACAACTGACCCCGGTGCTGATCGACGACGCTGCGCCGCCGGCCCAGCCGGACTCGTCCACCGACGCACTGGTGCGCCGGTACCGCAGCCAGCGCGGCCGGGCGATCTGACCTCTGGGCCGGAGAAGTTCAGATGACGGACCCGAACCGCTCGCCCACCGGTCATGTCGTGCTGGCCGATGTGGAAGGCGGATCCTATGCCTCGCTCCGCCGACGGCCTACCTCGCGCAGTGAGCGGTACCAGTTGGGTCACCGGCTGCGGAGCAAGGTGCCCCGCTCCGCCCTGGGGCAGTGGGCGCCTCCGGACGGCCGGCCTGACCCGGTCGCGCAGATCGTCGAATCCCACCAGGGGCGGCTGGAGTGGTTGATCCCGCTGCGGGTGGGGCGGATGGTGGCGTCCCCGTACGGCTTTCTCCGCGGTACGGCGATCGTCATGGCGGAGGACGTCGCGCACCTGCCGGCCACCGGGATCATGCCCGTCATCTGCGGCGACTCGCATTTCGGCAACTTCGGCTTCTACGCCTCCCCGGAACGCGACCTGGTCATCGATCTCAACGATTTCGACGAAGCCCATCCCGGCGGCTGGGAGTGGGACCTGCGGCGCCTGGTGGCCAGCATCTGGGTCGCCGGGCGGCAGAACAACCACAGCGAACACACCTGCAACGGCGCCGCCACGGCCTGCGTCGCCGCCTACCGGAGCGAGATACGGCGGCTGGCCGACCAGCCCCTGCTCTCCCGCTCGTACCAGCGCCTGGACATCGACCGGCTGATCGCGAACACCTCGCAGCACTCGCTGAAGGCCGAGATCGACCGGGCCGCCCGGCGGGCCCGCTCCCGGACCAGCGACCGGGCGCTCCCCCGTTTCACCGAGGAACACCAGGGCCGGCGCCGGATCGTCGAAGAACCCCCGTTGATCACCCGGGTCGGGGATGCCGAGGCCGAGAAGATCGGCGCCGCCCTGGACGAGTACCTGCTGACGTTGGCTCCGCACTGGCGGCGCGCGCTGGCCGGTTACACGCTGATCGACATCGCCCACAAGGTGGTCGGCGTCGGCAGTGTCGGACTGCGCGCGTACGTGGCTCTGCTGGAGGGCAGCAGCCCGGATGACGTGGTGTTCCTGCAGCTCAAGCAGGCTCGGCGGTCCGTGCTGGCCAAGTACGTCCACGGTGATTCGGCGTGGCACGCGCACCAGGGGCAACGGGTGGTGGAGTACCAGCAGGCGCTGCAGACGGTCAGCGACCCGCTGCTGGGCTGGGCCACCTTCGAGGGCCGGCAGTACTACGTCCGGCAGTTCCGCAACATGAAGGGCACGCTGGCCCTGGACGCCATCGATTCGCAGGCGCTGGCCGACTACGCCGGCATCGTCGGCCAGCTGCTGGCCAAGGGACACGCCAGAACCAGTGGGGCGTCCATGATCTCGGGGTACGCCGGATCCTCCGACCGGCTCGACGTCGCCCTGGCCCGGTTCGCCCGGCTCTACGCGGACCAGACCGAAGCCGACCATGGCGCGCTGGTGAAAGCCGTTGCGGCAGGCCGTCTACCGGTGGAGTAAGGGGTCTGACCCGGCTGGTGGGCGGCGGGAAGGCGTTGTCGCTGATCAGTTGCCCCGACGGGTAGCCCTCGCGCCGCCGGACGCGAACACGAAGGATTCGAGCAGGTCGACCGCCCGGCAGGCGCCGTCCTGCTGCCGGATGGACTCCCCGAGCCGCCCGGCGGCCGATCGGTATCGGTCGTGGGTCAGGAGGTCCAGGACTGCATCCCGGATGAGCTCCGGGTTCGCGGATCTGGCGAGCACCCGCCCGGCCCCGAGCCGAGCGACTGCGGCACCGACCGCGGCCTGATCCATCAGCGGGTGCATCGGCAGGATGAGGAGCGGCAGTCCGTAGGACAGCGCCCGGACCGTCGTGCTGTGCCCGCCGTGCCCGACCACCAGAGCGGCCTCGGGCATCACCTGTGCGTGGTCCAGGTAGCGGTGCACCGTCGTATTGGCCGGCGCCCGCAACCGGGCGGGATCGACGGCCGGACCGGTGGTCACGACCGCGTGGATGTCGAGACCGTCGACGGCGTCGAGGATGGACTGCAGCACCTTCTCCTGACCGGGGAACCGGGTGCTGCTCAGGCTGATCAGCACCCGGCGCGCACCCGGCGCCGGGCGGGCCGGGTGCGGACCGCCCTGCCACACCACGCCGACATGGTGGACACCGGCGGGCCGTCGCACACTGACGGGCTCGAATTCGTCGCGAACAGTCACCAGGCTCAGGCGCGGTGACTCCAGCACGCGACGCATGGACAGCCCGCGCAGTCCCAGTATCGCCCCGACAGGACCGCGGGTCTCCCGCTCGAAGAAGCTCCACAACGTGTGCACCAGGGACACGGTGGGCAGCCCGGTCGGCACCAACACCTTCAGCGCGCCCAGCAGCAGACAGTCGACGATGACGACGTCGGTCGGTGCCGAACCGGCGATCCGGACAGCGTCCAGGCCGATCTTCCGGTCGGCGAACACCGCCGTGAGGTCGAGGACGCCCGTCAGAGTGCTTCGCGGCGCCGCGGAATCGTAGCTGCGGCCTTCGGTGTACACCTCGAACCCGAAACCGGCGGCCTCGACGGCCGACCGTTGGGGTTCGTGCCCGACGAACCGCGCACTTCCCCCGCGCCGGGTGATCTCACGGGCTATCCCCAGGGCCGGGGGAAGGTTGCCGCCGGCGTCGACCGTGACGAACAGTGCTTGCATCGCAACGCCTTTCGTATCCCGGACGAAGATTCGACGCTAGGCTCGAAGGAGAGCCCCGACCAGGGCCGTCATCCGGGCACCGGTGGTTGCCTGATCCAGGCCGCGGTCGCGCCGGAGCAGCTTCCAGGTGTAGACATCCGTGGCGACCACGAGCAGGTCGGTCAGGGCGTCGTGCTCGCTGTCCGGCCGGGCGTCGATCTGCGGCTGGTAGACGGTTTCCACCCAGGTCCGGTGCAACTTCTTGCCCGGTTCCATCAGCCTGCGGACGCGCTCGTCGTTTTCCTGGCCGAGTAGTCGCACGACGAAATCACCTACCTGCTCGTAGTGCACCATCAGGACAGCGGTGGCCGCTTCGATGTCGCCCACCGGCGCCGCCCGCTCAGCGGACACCTCGGTCGAACGCAGTTCGACGGCCGCGTCCAGCAGGGTGTCGCGACTGCCGAAGTGCCGCAGGACGGTCTGCACAGTAGTGCCGGCCCGCGCCGCGATCTCCCCCAGGGTGAGATCGACGGTCATCCTTTCCACGGCGAGTTCCAACGCCGCCCGCAGGATCCGTTGCCGGGTCTGCTGTTTCGTCTGCGCCCGCACCTGCATGGAGTAGGAGCGCTGTATTTCCATCGCCTCTGTACGGTACTTCCTCGGCCAATTGATGTCAACAGGCATTAACACCAATGCTGGAGGGGGGGTGGTGCAAGAATGACGACCGCTCGCCGCGAGGGGCGCAGTAAGTGCTCGGGGACCCTTGCGGGTGTTCGGTGCGGGGAGGCCCGGAGACAGGACAACCCCCGGGCTGTTCCTGCACCTGACGCTGGAGTCGCGGTACAGGGCCGACTGGACGACGGTCGGCGGCCCGGGGGTCGGATGGCTGTCCACTTACTGCCTGACCGCTGTTCCCGATGGGAACGGACCACGGTCCGACGTGATGGAACGGCGGCCTAGCGGCCAGCCACCTCACAAGTCCTGAACGTCTTCAACGTGGGACCACCTCCTCTCGGTTTCACTTTCGAAAATAACCGCCGGAACGGACCTCTGCAACCGCATTTACCGAGCCGCTCACAGCAGGCCAGCGCAGGCGACCGAGCGACCGGCCCTCAGTCCTCGTTGTCGAACGCGCCCTCAGGATCGACGATGTGCACGGCGGCCTCCTCGGCGGAGGCTCCGGCTCCGTCGATTCCGACATCGCCGGCCCACAGTTCCTTCTCGGTGTCGTGGTAGGCGCCCTCATCGGCGTCGACCAGCCGCCCGGCCCGCTGATCGCCCACCTCGTCGCCGTATTCGGAGTACAGGTTGGCGCGCTCCCCGACGCCGACGTCCGGTTCTTCGGCGGCCAGCAGCTCGTCCAGGCTCAATCCCCGCTGCTCCTCGGATTCGGTCGGCACGTCCACCGACGGCTCCCGGTCGGGCGGGGAGTAGCCCTCGTCCAGAGGGTCGTCCACACCTCTGTCCAGCAACGTCTCGCTGGCGTCGAGCTGCGTCGAGACGTCGTCGGCGGCGTCGTTCTCCCGGCCGGTCTCATCGTCGTCCATGCACGGTCCTTTCGGTTCGGTCCAACAGCGCCGACGGCACGAGGGAGAAGACTCGCATGCGGTGCTGGCCCACCGTATGCCGGGCGCTCCGCCTGCTGGTCACTCGGCCTGCAGTATCGACAGCACGTTGCCGGCCGGATCGGTGAACCAGGCGATGTCGGGTCCGGCGTTCGCCGCCCGCCCCCGCATCACGCCCTTCTCGTCCTGCGGCATGCCGGCATATCTGGTCATGCTCAGACCTTTGGCCGCCAGTTCGTCGACGGCGGCATCGATGTCCGACACCGGAAAATTGAGGATGGTGTAGTTGGCCGGCGAGTGGTCGGCCTTGGGGTAGATCAACGTGGTCCGATCGCCGGCCGTGTGCAGCTGCAGCATGCCGTTGTCCTCGGTGACGGTCAGGCCGAGGATGTCGCCGTAGAAGTGTCGGGCCGCGGCGATGTCGTCGACCGCGAATCCGCTGAAGGCCTTGGAGTGTTCGAGCATGCCTGTCAGTCTGCCGGACAGTCGCCGTCGGTGGTGCCATCGGCGTCGGCGCAACCGTCCGCCCGCAGCCGTGCGCCGACCACCTCGGCGATCTCGGCGATCGATTCCAGTTGGGCGGGGGTCAGCAGATCGACGAAATAGGAGCGCACCGCGCTGACGTGGCCGGGTGCGGCGTTTTCCCGCGCCGCCCGGCCCGTCGGGGTCAAGGTGATGAATGCGCCACGACCATCGGTCGGGCATTCCTCGCGCCCCACCAGTCCCCGGCTCTCCATCCGCCTGATGTGGTGCGACAACCGGCTCTTCTCCCACCCGATGGCCAGCACCATGTCCCGGGCCCGCAACCGCTGCTCCGGCGACTCGGACAACTGCACCAGCACCGCGTAATCAGCGGTGGACAGGTGGGAATCGCGGGAGAGCTGCCGATTCAACGCCGCGGACAGCGGCATGTTCAGTCTCTGCATCCCACGCCACGCCCTGGCCTCCGCCGGGGTCAGCCACTTCGGTTCGGTCACCCCACCAGCTTACGCGGTTAGTTGACGCATCACCATCGTGGCCCGAGCCGAGCCCTGTGACACTGCTCGCGGCACGGACCGAGCCCGACCAACGGTTACTTGATCTCTCCGGTGCGGTGCTCGAAGACCGGAACATCGCCCACGATCGGGTTGGTCCGCCGGGACGGGGCCAGGTACTTGGTGAACAGGTTGACGAAGGTGGCCAGCCGGTTGCGGTTGCCCAACAGCATGATGATGTGGACGAACATCCACACCAGCCAGGCCGGGGTGCCGGTCAGCTTCAGGGACCTGCCCTTGATCAGGGCGATGTCCGCCACGGCGGCCCGGCGGCCCACCGTGGCCATGGTGCCCTTGTCGTGGTAGACGAACGGCGCCACCGGCCGGCCGATGATCAACGCCGCGATCGACTTGCCGATGTGCTTGCCACCCTGCAGGGCCGGCTGCGCCAGTTGGGGCAACGCATCCGGCGTCACCGCGGTGTCGCCCGCGGCGAAGATGTTCTTCTTGCCGATGACACGCAGCTCCGAGTCGACCGAGATACGCCCGCCCCGACCCTGCGGCAGGCCCCAGTCGGCTACCGCCCGCGGCACCGCCACGCCGGTGGCCCAGACGACCACCCCGGCCTTGAGGAATTCGCCGTTGCCGAATTCGACCCCGTCCGGCCGGACTTCGGCGACCGAGTAACCGAGCTTGAGTTCGACGCCGCGCTCGCGCAGCGCCCGGGCGGCGAACTCCTGCAGTTTGACGTCGAACGGCGCCAGCACCTTGTTGGTCATCTCGACCAGGACGATGTGCGTGCGACGGGGATCCAACTCGGGGTAGATCGAGGCCATGGCGTCGTTCCGCAGCTCGGCCAGGGCGCCGGCCATCTCCACCCCCGTCGGACCGGCCCCGACGACCACCATCGACAGGTCGTCATCGGATGCCGAGGCCGCGTAGTGCTCCAGGCTGGTGAAGATCTGATCCCGCAGTTTGAGCGCCTGGGCCCTGGTGTAGATCGCCATGGAATTCTCTTCGGCGCCCTTGGTGCCGAAGTAGTTGGTGGTCGCACCGGTGCCGATGACCAGGTAGTCGTAGGGCATCTCGCCCCCGTCGCGGAAGATGATCTTCTGCGCGTCGCTGTCGATCCCGGCCAGCTCGCCCTGCCGGAAGCTGACGTTGCGCTGCGACATCCGGGCCGCCCGCAGGAAGAAGGTGACGTCGCCGGGGTTCAGACCGGCGGTCGCCACCTGGTACAGCAGGGGCTGGAAGGCGTTGTAGGTGTGCCGGTCGACCAGGGTGATGTCCACGTCCGCCTTACGCAGCGCACGGATCGTGGCCAGGCCGGTGAACCCACCACCGATGATGACGACGTGGGGACGCCGACGGGCCGTGACGATACGAACAGGTGTGCTGTTGTCAGTCATCTTGCCGATCCTCCTGATGTCGTTGCCACACCACTATCCGCCCGGCGGGCCGGCCAATTCTGGCATATCCCGTTCGCCCCACCCGTCATCGGGCGTTCATCTTCCACCCACCGGGGGAGGCCCACCGGTACGCCGCGGCCGATCCGTCCGCCCCCGGGAGAAGCCGGACAGGGTGTAGGTGGCCAGTAGGGCCATGTCGACCGTCACCGCGACCGCTTGCCACAGGGCCCAGGACTGCTCGGCACCCAACCCGGGCGCGGCCACTCCGGCGGCCGACAGCAGCACCAGGATCAGCGCGGCCGAGCTGAGCACCACCAGCGACCAGGCTACCCGGCGCCACCACGTACCGGTCCAGTCGAGCGCGAAGGCCATCCCGAAGGGCAGGGCGACCAGGGCCACGATCGCCCCCGTGGTGTGGAGCTTGGCGTGCCAGGAGTGTTGCAGCCCGCCGGCGTCGGTACGGACGACACCCATCACCAGCAGGCCGGCGCAGCCGGTGGCCAGCCCGTAGGCGACGCCGGGCCGGTGTTCCGGGCCGGCCGCGTACAGCACGAGCACCGCCAGGGCACACGCCACCGCCCAACAGGTGAACACCCAGCCGTAGCGCCCGATACCGTATTGGGAGACGGAGATCTGCGGCGGGAAGAAGTCGTGGTTGACGTATTGCAGCAGCAGGCACAGCAGCAGGGCGAACCCCGCCGAGATCCGGCCGACCGCGGTGAGCAGCGCGGTTCCTCTCGCGGGTCCGGCCGTACCTGGCCGGGTCACGACGGACGGTCGGCCCGGGCGGACGGCGCCAGGTCGAGATAGCTCGACCACGATCCGCCGGCGGTCGCCACCGATTCGGCCGCCAACAGCCCCCTGACGATGGCCCTGGTCACCACGTCGGCCGCGGCGCAGAGGATGTGATGGAAACCGATGTCGTCCGGGGTCCCGCCGGAGGTGGTCGAGACGGCGAACAGGGTGTCACCGTCGAATTGGGTGTGCACCGGGTTCAGCGCCCGGGCCAGCCCGTCGTGGGCGGTCCCGGCCATTTTGCTGCACTGCGCCTTGGTCAGCGTCGCATTCGTGGCCACCACCCCGATCGAGGTGTTGGTCAGCGGCGGGAGGTCCGGTGCCCGTAGGTGCGGCCCGGCGGCGGAGACCACCGCGGCCAGCGCATCGCGATGCGCGGCCGAGGGTACCTGCAGCGCGGGAAAATCCTCCGGCCGCAGGTTCCGGGCGCCGAGCAGTTCGCCGTTGCGCGGATCGACCGGGGATCCGGCCGCATTGGCGACCACCAGAGCGGCGACGACGCTGCCGTCGGGTGTGATCGCCGAGGCGCTGCCCACCCCGCCCTTGAGACCCGCGCTGACCGCGCCGACTCCGACGCCGACCACGCCGATCCGTCCGTCGGCGCGGGCCGCGGCGACGGCCTCCGCCCCGAACACCGGACCCGGCCGGGCGGTGAAGCGGCCCCCTCGACCCAGGTCGAACAGCACCGCCGCAGGAACGATGGGGACGACGTCACCCGGCGCCCCGACCGGCAACCCGATGCCCCGGTCGGCGAGCGCGTCCGACACCCCGCACGCGGCCGACAGCCCGAAAGCGCTACCACCGGTCAGGACCACGGCGTGGATCCGCTGGATGGACGCCGCCGGATGCAACAGGTCCGTCTCCCGGGTGCCCGGCCCGCCGCCCCGCACGTCGACCCCGGCGACCATGCCGGCTTCCGGGGCCAGCACCACGGTGGTGCCGCTGAGGAATCCGTCGCTGCGTCGGTCGTAGTGACCGATCAGCAGACCGGCCACATCGGTCAGGTCGTTCAGCCGTCCGGCGGGGTATTCCATCAGTTCGGTAATTCCCGCGGGTCGACCAGGAAGATGCGGGCCGCGGCGAGGTACACGGCCAGCGCATCCAGGACGTCCGCCACCTCGACGTATTCGTCGACGGTGTGGGCGATCCATTTCCCGCCGGGGCCGTAGACCACGGTGGTCAGGCCCGCGTCCCGGCTCAGGATGGTGCCGTCGGTGGTGCCCGGAACACCGCCCAACACCGCAGGTCGGCCGGTGACCGCCTGGTGGGCCTGGATCAGCGCCCGGACGACCGGCGCGTCCTCCGGGGTGTCGACCGGCGGCCGATCGTCGATCACCGTCACCGACGCGGTCAGTCCGGCGTCGTCGGCGATCTGCCCGACCAGCCTGGTGACGAGGTGCAGCAGACCGGGATGTCCCATGCCCGGAAGGGTGCGGATGTCGAGGTAGATCGACCCGGACGCGGGGATCACGTTGAGCTGATCGGGGTCTCCGGCCGCGACCACCGTAGGCGTCAGGTAGAAGTCACCCAGGCAGGGGTGGGTTCCGGCGGAACGCGCGACCTGCCGTTCCAGTTCCGACAGGCCCATCAGCACCGAGCCCAGGGCGGGCACCGGGTTGCGACCCTGATGGGGCATCGCCCCGTGCGCCATGGCACCCTGCAGGTCGATCCGGAGCCGGATCGCCCCTTTGGCCACCGTGCAGACCTCACCACCCTCCGGCTCGCACACGATCACCCCGTCGATCCCGGAGCCGGCGAGCTCCGATCGGGCGAAATGCTTGGCGCCCAACATCATCCCTTCCTCGTCAGCCAGCACCGCGACGATGATCCGGCCGTGGAATCCCATCGTCTGCGCGGCGCGGGCGGCGTAGATCATGGCCGCGACACCCGCTTTCATGTCCGCCGCGCCGCGTCCGCGGAGCCGGCCGTCGACGACGTCTCCGGCGAACGGCGGGAACGACCAGCGGTCCGTATCGCCGGGCGTGACCACGTCGAGGTGGCCCTCGAACATCAGCGTCCGGCCGGGCCCGTTTCCGGTGACCACACCGATCACGTTGGGCCGCCCGGAGGCGACTTCCTCGACGGTGACCTTCCACCCGAAATCCCGCATCAGGGCGGCGATCAGCTCCGCGGCCGGTGTCTCCACGTCACCGCCGTCGGACGTGGCCACCGTGGCCAACCGGACCAGCGCCTGGGCCAGGCGAATCACCTCGGAGCCGGAGTCCACCACGCCCGGCTCGGCGTCGCCGCGCCGGGCCGCGGTACCGGCGGAACCGTTCTGCGAGCGGCCGTCCAACGGAGTCGGGTCGGTCATGTGGTCGATCCTGCCCTATCGGTCCCCGGGTGCCCGGGCGCCGCGGCTGTCCCACGCCGGTCGGCTCTGGCCTGCGCCGCGGCCAGGCCCTTGGCCAGGGTGGGGACCGCGAACAGCAGTTCTCGGGTGTACGTCTGCGCCGGGTGGGCGTAGACGCGCTCGGTGGGACCCGTCTCCACCAGGGCGCCGTCCTTCAACACGGCCACCTGGTCGCACACCCGGCGGACGACGGCCAGATCGTGCGAGACGAAGATCAACGTCAGCCCCCGGTCCACGGCGATGGATTCCAGCAGCGCCAGGATCTGGGCGCGGATCGTCACATCGAGCGCGGAGACCGCCTCGTCGGCCAGAAGGATCTCCGGGTCGGGCGCGATGGCCCTGGCGATCGAGATCCGCTGCCGCTGCCCACCGGAGAACTGGTGGGGGTACCGGCGGCCGGCGGAGGTGGGCAGCCCGACCTGGTCCAGCGCGGCCGCCACCGCCCGGTCGATGTCGCGGACCCCCTGCACCTGCAGCGGTTCGGCGATGATGTCGCGGATCCGCATCCGCGGGTCGAGCGACCCCATCGGATCCTGGAAAACGATCTGCAGGCTCCGGCGCAGGAACCCCAGGTCGCTCTCGCGCCGGTCGGTGATGTCCATGCCGCCCACGGTGATCGTGCCCCTGGTGGGCCGGTCCAGGCCGGCGATCAGCCGCATCAGGGTGGTCTTGCCGGACCCGGACTCGCCCACGACGCCGAATCGGGACCCGCGGGGGACGACGAGGCTGAGGTCGGCGAGGGCGTCGACGCGGACCGGCCGGACGAACGGCGAGCGCCGCCGGGTGAACGTGCGCCACACCCCAGCGATCTGCACAGCGGGGGCGATCTGCACAGCGGGGACGATCTCCCCGGCCGGACCGTCCGCGGGCGACGTCACCGGGCATCGCCGACCCCGGACAGATCCGAATCGGCGATGAGCTGGCGGGTGTGCGGGTGCACTGGCGATCGCAACACATCCAGCACGGCGCCCTCTTCGACGATGCGGCCCTCCAGCATGACCAGCACCCGGTCGCAGACCGAGGCCACCACGGCCAGATCGTGGGAGACGAACAGCAGAGCGGCCCCGACCGCCGCCGTCCGTTCGGCGATCAGATCGAGCACTCGGGCCTGCACGGTGACGTCCAGCGCGGTGGTCGGCTCGTCGCAGATCAGCAGGTCCGGGCGGTTGGCGATGGCCATGGCCAGGACCACCCGCTGTCGTTGCCCGCCGGACAGCTGGTGCGGGTACGACCTGGACATCCGGTCCGGGTCGGGCAGTCCGGTCGATTCCAGGAGTTCCAGGGTGGTCGCCCGGGCGGCCTTGCGGGACCGGGTGCGGTGCCTGATCATCGCCTCGGCCACCTGCCGCCCGATGGTCATGGTCGGGTTCAGCGCGGTCATCGGCTCCTGGAAGACCGTGCCGATCTTCAGTCCCCGGACCCGGGCCAGGCGCCGTTCGGAGCCGTTGACCAGGTCGGTGTCGACCCCGTCGAGCCGCACCGAACCGGCGGCGGTGAGCCCCTCCGGCAGCAGCCCGGCCACCGCCATGCAGGTCAACGTCTTGCCGGAACCGGAGGCACCGATGACGCCCAACCGCTCGTCGGGATGGATGACGAACGAGACGTCGTGGACGAGTTCGGCGGCACCGGCGTTGATGCTCAGGTGTTCGACTCTGAGCAGGTTCCGCCCCGGGGGCGTCACCGCCCGGCCAACCGCGGGTCGAGCCGGTCCCGCAGGCCGTCACCGAGCAGATTGAAGCCGAGCACGGCCAGCCCGATGGCCAGTGCGGGCCAGATCAGGATGACCGGTGCGTAGGTCAGTGCCTCCTTGTTCTCGTACAGCATCCGACCCCAGGACGGGGTGGTCGGCCCGGCACCGAGACCGAGATACGACAGCGCCGCCTCGGCCAGGATCGCGATCGCGTACGACACCGAGACCTGGACGATGACCAGGCCCATGACGTTGGGCAGCACATGTCGCACCGCGATGCCCGGCCGGCGGCGACCGGCCACCCGGGCGGCCTGGACGAAGTCGGTGGTCATCACCACCACCGTGCCCGAGCGCACCACCCGGACGAACGAGGGGATGCTGGCGATGCCGATGGCCGTCATCGCGCTGGTCAGCGAACTTCCCCAGATGGTGGCCAGGACAAGCGCCAGCAACAGCGCGGGGAAGGCGAGCATCAGGTCGGTGACCCGCATGATGAACTCCGCCGGGCCGCGGCGGACCATGCCGGCCAGGATGCCCAGCGGCGTGCCGATCAGTGCCGCGATGCCGACGGCCAGGATGCCGACGTACAAGGTGGTCTTCGAGCCGGACATCAGGAGCGAGGCGATGTCCCGTCCTCTGGTGTCCGTGCCGAGCAGGTGCCCGGCCGTGCCCGGGCCGGCGGCCGGGTGGTCGACATCGGTGAAGATGGTCGACCACGGGGTCCAGAAGAAGCTCACCAACGCGACTCCGACGATCAGCGACACGATGCCGCCGCCGATGACCAGCGTCGGCGAGATCCGCCGGCGTTGCCGCCCGGTCACCCGTACGCCTGTCATGTCCGCAGCCGCAACCGGGGGTCGATCACCGTGTACAGCACATCGATGACGAAGGACACCGCCAACGCGATCACCACCAGGGTGATCACGATGGCCTGCACCTGCAGGGTGTCCTGGTTGCCGACCGATTCCACCAGCCAGGATCCGATCCCGGGGATGACGAACACCTGCTCGACGACGACCGCGCCGACCAGGATCGTGACCAGCTGGACGCCGAGCACGGTGAGCACCGGGATGGAGGCGTTGCGCACGCCGTGTCGGAGCAGCGCCTGGAACGGGGTCAGGCCCTTGGCTCTGGCCGTCCGCAGGTAGTCCTGACCCATTTCGTCGAGCACTGCCGACCTGACGTACCGGGTCAGCACCGCGCCCTGCACCAGTCCGAGGGACAGCCACGGCAGGACCATGTGCGCAAGGAAGGCGACCGGGTCGCGGCCCGGCACCGCGTACCCGCCGGAGGGCAACCAGCCGAGCTTCACCGCGAACAGGGCGACGGCCAGGATCCCGACCAGGAAGGCGGGGACGGCCACCCCGATCTGGGTGACACCGGAGATCATCCACCCGGCGGCGCGCCGGTGCCACAACGCGCTGAGCAGGCCCAGCGGCAGCGCGATCAGCAGTGAGACGACCATGGCCCCGGCCACCAACCACAGCGTCACCGACAGCCGGTCGAACAACTGCGGCCCGATCATCGCCTTGCTGACGAACGACGTCCCGAAGTCACCACGCACGGCGCCGCCGGCCCAGGACAGATATTGGCTGACCAACGACCGATCCAGCCCCATCTGCTTGTGGAGCTCGGCGACGCCCGCGTCGGTGGCCGACGTGCCCAGTGCGATCCTGGCCGGATCACCCAATCCGGACAGCAGCCAGAACACCCCGATCGAAGCCACCACCACGCTGAGCAGGAAGATCAGGAATCGCCTGATCACAGACCAGAGCACGGGATCTCACCCGAACCGGGGCGAGCTCCGACGGCGACCGTCACGTCGCGCACCGGCATTCAGCCGACCGAGAGATCGGCGACCACGAAGGCCTCGCCCACGGCGTTCTTCGGCAGCCCGGTGACGCCGGCGTCGGCAACGATCAGGTTGGGGAAGGACCACAGCCAGGCGGCGGCCGCGTCGTCGGCGAGCAGTTCGACGGCCTTACGGTAGTCGGCGATGTACTGGGCCGGGGTCCCGGCGTCACCGGCGGTCAGAAGCTTTTGCACGGCCGGGTTGTTGTAGCGGGTGTAGTAGGTGGGGTCGGCCCACAGCGTGCTGATGTCCCGCGGCTCGACGTGGTTGATGATCGTCATGTCGTAGTTGGCCTTGGCGAACACCTGGTCCAGCCACACCGGGAAGGTCACATTGCTGGCTTTGACGGTGATGCCGGCCTGTGCAAGTTCGGAGATGATGATCGGCGCCGCGGCCGTGGCGTAGGGCACCGGCGGCAACGTCAGGTTCACCGTCAGGTTCGACTTGCCCGCCGCCGCCAGCAGGGCCTTGGCCTTGGCCACGTCGTGCGGGTACCTGGTGGACTCGTCGACGAACCACGGATCGTTGGGTGATTCGTGCGAGCCGATCACCGTGCCGTAGCCGGCCCAGGCGTTCTGCAGGATCGCCTTCTTGTCGAGGGCGTAGTTGACGGCCTGCCGGACCCGGACGTCGTTGAACGGCGCCTTTCCGTCGTTGAGGGTCATCATCACCTCGCCGTCGGTGGCGCCCTGGATGATCTGGTACTTGTTACCGTTCTTGAACTGCCCGAGGGCCTGCGGGGTCTGGACCGTGGACACCACCTGGATCCCGCCGGTGAGCAGCGCATTGTTCATCGCGGTCGGATCCTTGAAGTACTTGAAGGTCACCGTCTTGATGGCGGGCTTGCGTCCCCAGTAGTTCTCGTTGCGCTGCAACACGATCGAGTCGCCACGGTTCCAGGACTTGAAAATGTAGGGGCCGGTGCCGATGGGGATGGTGGCCAGATTGTCGACCCCGGTCCTGGAGAACATGGCTCCGACGTCACCGGTCATGTTGAACAGCCAGGAGTTGCTCGGCTGTTTGAGGGTGACCCGGAGCACGGTCGGCGACACCACCGTGGTCGACGCAACGATGGCCATCTGCGCCTTGAGCGCAGTGGTCCACGCGGTGGTCACCCCGTCGATGGAGAACTTGGCGTCGGCGGCCGTGAACGGCGCCCCGCTGAAGAACTTGACCCCGGAATGCAGGGTGAAGGTGTACGTCTTGCCGTCCGGTGACACCGTCCATTTCTGGGCCAGACTGGGCACGATCTTGCCGCTCTGGTCCAGTTTGACCAGTGTTTCGTAGACGTTGGTCAGCATCACCTGGGGAATCGCCGCACCGTCGGCGTGGGTGAAATCCAGGCTGGTCGGTTCCAGGATGAAGCCGATGGCCAGCGTGGAGTTGGTCGGTGACGACGGCGCGGAGGGCGCCGGACTGCCGGCACCTGCGGACCCGCCGGAACCCGAGGCCGGCGCGGACGAGGCGCCCGGCGCCGACGAACCGCCCGGCGCTGCTGTCGCGGAACTGCTGGGCGGTACGGGCGTCGGCGTGACGGACTGGCCGGCGGAACAGGCGGCCAGCGCGACGGCCCCGCCGAGCAGGAGCGCGGTGAGCGCGCGGGAGCGGTTGAGCCGCATTGAAATCCTCTTCCTCGACAGCATCGTCCCGGACCGGACCGTCTCCCGGGAGGCCCGGGTACGACTCGGAAGATCATCGCACCGACCGACTGCCACCGCCCACGGTGGCGGGGTGGTGCTGCCCACACCGAGCGGGCCGGCCAGGCCCTGGACACGGGCTGCTGGCCCTGGGCGCAGGCTGCGGGCGCCGGCTCAGCGCGGTCGGTCCCCCGGGCCGGGCGGCGGGCTCCACGGCGGACCCGAGGGGCCGGGCGGCGGGTACCCCTGGTAACCGGGCGGTGGCGGGAGGTAGTTCGCGCCGCCGGCCGGCGACCGGGGCGGTTCGACGGCCCTGGGTTCGGCGGGGGGAGTCGGCGCCCGCCATGGTGGGGCGGCGAGCGCTCTAGCCGCAGCGGCCCGGGCGGCGTCGGCGTCGGCCCGGTCGGCCGCGGCCCGGATGGCGTCCTGATCGGCCACCGTCAGCTGAGCCTCACGTTCGGCCGCTCGGACGGCCTCGGCGACCTCGGCGGCCGAGGTCCCCTCGAACCAGTCGGCCACGTCGTCGTCCATGTCGCCGGGCCGGGCCGGCGGATGGGCCGGATCGACGGGGACGTCAGCCGCGGGCTCGTACCGGAACACCCCGTCGTCACCCTTGGTAGCCAGCATCCTGGCGAAACCCTCCAGCGACTTGGAGAAGTCGCTGGGGATCATCCAGACCTTGTTGGCGTCACCCTGGGCCATCTGCGGAAGCGTCTGCAGATACTGGTAGGCCAGCAGTTCCGGGGTCGGCTTGCCCGCCTTGACGGCCGCGAACACCTTCTCGATGGCCTTGGCCTGGCCCTGGGCCTGCAGGTAGCGCGCGGCCCGCTCACCCTGCGCGCGAAGGATGCGTGACTGCCGCTCGCCCTCGGCGGCCAGGATGGACGCCTGCTTGGCGCCCTCGGCGGTCAGCACCGCGGCCTGCTTCTGGCCCTCGGCCGTCTTGATCGACGATTCGCGCTGCCCCTCCGCGGTCAGGATCATCGCGCGCTTGTCCCGATCCGCACGCATTTGCTTCTCCATCGAATCCTGGATCGACAGCGGCGGGTCGATGGCCTTGAGCTCCACCCGCGCCACCCTGATCCCCCACTTGCCGGTGGCTTCGTCGAGCACCCCGCGCAGCTGGCCGTTGATGGCGTCACGGCTGGTCAGCGTCTGTTCCAGGTTCATCCCGCCGACCACGTTGCGCAGCGTGGTGGTGGTCAACTGCTCCACGGCCACGATGTAGTTGGCGATCTCGTACACCGCGGCCCGTGGGTCCGTCACCTGGAAGTAGACGACGGTGTCGATGGACACGGTCAGGTTGTCCTCGGTGATCACCGGTTGCGGCGGGAACGACACGACCTGCTCCCGCAGGTCGATCCGGGCGCGTATCCGGTCCAGGAACGGGGCCAGCCACACCAGTCCGGCGTTGTTGGTCTTGTGGAAACGGCCCAATCGCTCGACCACCGCCGCCTGCGCCTGCGGAATGACCTTGACGGACCGGATCACGATGACGATGGCCAGAATGGCCACGATCAGCGCCCCGATCAGAACTGGATTCATGACGGCTCCCTGGTGATGGGCTCGATGGTGGTCACGGTCCTCGGTGTCACGGTCCTTGGTGTCACGGTCCTTGGTGTCACGGTCCCTGGTGTCACGGTCCCCAGATGACGACGGCCGTGGCCCCGCGCACTTCCACCACGGTGACCGGAGTGCCGGGGGTGAGCGGGCGGTGGCCGTCGACGCCTTGCGCCGACCACACCTCGCCGCCGATCTTCACCTGCCCGCCGGAGGAGTCGACGGTAGAGACCACGGTGGCCTTCGACCCGATCATCGCGTCGATTCCGGTGCGGATCTTGGACGGTCCGTTGAAGCGGCGCATCAACGCCGGGCGGGCGCCGACGACCAACCCGACCGACGTGACGGCGAAGACGATCAGCTGGAGCCACAACAGGTTCGGCGCCACGAGGGCGACTCCGGCGGACAGCAGCGCGCCGCCGCCCAGCATCAGCAGGACGAATTCGCCGCCCAGGAGCTCGGCCAGCGACAGCAGTACAGCCCCGCTGAACCACACCCATGCCGGCATGTATCCCATCCTGCCACGGGCGGTTGTCGGCCGACCGGTCAGCGATTCGCGGGGATCAACGTAGCCGCGATGGGACCAGATGGACAGGAGTGAACAAGTTCGGCCCCGCGGCGGAAGTTGATCCCCGCCGGACGGGGTGCCGTTAATCGCGCAATCCGTCGGCCGGTCTTACCCCTGCCGTACGGTGACACGCATGTCCTCCGTGCACGCCGCCACCACGCTGGCCCTCTGGGCCGCCGCCCGCATCGGCGGGCGGAGCACCGACGACGTGCTCACCGCGGTCGATCGGGCCGGCCATCGGGTCGGGGTGCGGGCCGCGTCGACGGAGGTGGCCGACGCCACGGGATTGCCCGGCCCCGGCTCACCCACGGCCGGCTCGATGGCACTACTGCCGCTGATGGATCGCGGCGGAGTGCCGGACCTTCTGCTGCCCACCGCGGGCGACCTGCGCGGCCTGCCGCCGTACGGCGACATCACTGTCCCCGCCCTGGATGCCGGCGCGGTCGTGGTGTTCCCGGACCTGGAGATCGGGGTGGTCCCCACCGATGGTCAGTGGCGGGTCCATCGGTGCACCGGCTCGCTGCGGACGCTGACGGTCAGCGAGGCCAACGGTGAGATCGACGGTGCGATGGCCGACGCCACCCGTTCGCTGACGGCGGTCGACATCGCCCGGGGCTCGGAGAAAGTGCGGGAGACGGTTCGTCGCAGGATGCTGGACGAGGCGGTGGACGTTCCGCCCGGCAGCCCGAGCGCGGCAAGCGCGCTGCTGGCCAAGGTGATCTCGCTGGAGGCCCTGCTGGCGGTGGCCGCCGGGCACGAGACTGCTGCGGTGACCAGCCGGGAACTGGCGGTGGTGGACGACGCCTTGCGGCCGTTGACTGTTGCCGTCCGGGCCGGCCGTCGGTCCGCGGTGGCCGCCGCAGCCCGGGCCCTGGCCACATCGGCCGGTATACGTAGCCGGCGCTGAGCCGGCTCGTTTTGCGGCCGGTGGTCATCCACGGACGCGGATGGTCCTGCGCGGCAGAGCCGACGCGGCGCCCCCCTGACCGGCGCGGCGCCGACCCTGCCTGATCAGCGGAGCGTGCTTTACCTGCCGAGGACGTCCTTCGCGGCGTCGCTGACCTTGTCGCCGGCCTGCTTCACGTTGGCGCTGGCCTGGTCGGCGTGGCCCTCGGCTTCCAGGTCCTTGTTGTCCGTGGCTTTCCCCGCGGTTTCCTTGACCTTGCCCACGGCTTCCTCGCCCGCGTGCTTGATCTTGTCTCCCATGGTCATGGCACTACCCTTCTTTCGGCTGAGGACAGATCTGACGGTCTGCCCTGGTCAATTCTTCGGCCGATCTCCGACCGAACGAATTCGCGCTGTCGGCCAGACGTGGCACAGGTGGTGAGAACCGAATGACCGAACGGTTTCGTCGACGTTACTCCAGTGCCCGAATTTCGATCCTTGACCTCGCCTTCGGGGTGTGATCCAGATCACACAACGCTATTCTTCCGGTGATTTTTCGGCGAAACCCAGGGCGTGGAATCCACCGTCGACCATGATCATCGAACCGGTGGTGGCCGGGAACCAGTCGGAGAGCAGGGCGCAGGCGGCCTGCGCGACAGGCGTCGGATCGGAGGTGTCCCAGCCCAACGGGGCCCGCCCCGACCAGGCGTCCTCCAAGCTGGAGAAGCCCGGGATCGATTTGGCCGCCATTGTCCGGATCGGGCCCGCCGACACCAGGTTGACCCGGATGCCGCGCGGTCCGAGATCGCGGGCCAGATAACGGGACACCGACTCCAGAGCGGCCTTCGCCACACCCATCCAGTTGTAGGCCGGCCAGGCCTGGCGCGCGTCGAAGTCCAGCCCGACGATCGACCCGCCCCTGGACATCATCGGCAGGCAGGCCACGGCCAGTGCTTTGAGCGAGAAGGCCGACGTGTGCACGGTAGTGGCGACGTCCTGCCATCCGGTGGCCAGGAAATCCCCGCCCAGTGCGCCGGCCGGGGCGAACCCGATCGAATGCAGCACCCCGTCGATGTTCGGGATGTGCTCGCCCACCCGGGAGGCCAGTGAATCCAGGTGGGCCTGGTCGGTGACGTCCAGTTCCACCACCGGCGTCTGCTGCGGGAGCCGCTTGGCGATGCGTTCCACCAGCGAGAGCCGGCCGTATCCGGTCAGCACCACCGTGGCCCCCTGCTCCTGCGCCATCCGGGCCGTGTGGAAGGCCATCGAAGCCTCGGTGATGACGCCGGTGATCAGCAGGTTCTTGCCGGAGAGAATTCCGGTCATCTCGGTGCTCCTCGCATGTCTGTCGGGGGATGTGGGTGTCTGCTGATTCGACTCAGTGGCCCATGCCGAGGCCGCCGTCGACGGGGATCACCGCCCCGGTCAGGTAGGCGGCCTGATCGGAGGCCAGGAACCGGACGACGCCGGCGATGTCCTCGGGGTCCGCGTAGCGGCCCAACGGCACCTGGGCCAGGATTTCTGCACGACGGCTCTCCGACAACGTCCTGGTCATGCCGGTATCGACGAAGCCGGGGGCCACCACGTTGGCGGTGATGTTGCGGGAACCCAGTTCCCGGGCGACCGACCGGGCCAGCCCGACCAGCCCGGCCTTGGACGCCGAATAGTTGGCCTGCCCCGCCCCCCCGGACAGGCCGACCACCGAGGAGATGAAGATCATCCGGCCCCAGCGCTTCCTGAGCATGCCGGAGGCCGCCCGCTTGGCCATCCGGTACGCGCCGGTCAGGTTGGCGTCCACCACGGTGGTGAACGAATCTTCACTCATCCGCAGCAGGAGCGTGTCGTCGGTGATCCCGGCGTTGGAGACCAGTACCTCGACGGGCCCCTGCTCCGCCTCGACCGTCGTGAACGCCGCTGTCACGGCGGCGCCGTCGGTGACATCACAGACCACGCCGGCCAGGCCCGCGGGCGGCTCGCCGCTGCGATAGGTGACGGTGACCCGGTGTCCGGCCGCGGCCAGATTCCTGGCGATCGCCAGTCCTATGCCCCGGTTCCCGCCGGTGACCAGGACCGATCGCGAAACGAAGGCCGGGCCCTGCGGTTGCACCGACGTCACGTGAGCTACCTCCAGCAGCAGTGCATGGTGGGCGCCGAAGGTGAGCCGGCGCCGGGCGCGCAACGCGCCAGCCGACCCTATCCCCGCCCATGGCCACCGACGCGCTACGGCACGGTTTCAGGGGATCCGACCGCCGATGACCAGCGCGCCGGCCGCGCCGAGCATGATCAGGATGGTGCCGGCGATCATCCACGGCCGGGACACGTCCCGCTGCTCGAGTTCGTAGCCGATCTGCTCGCCCAGCTGGGCATAGACCGACTTGAGTTCGGAGGCCGATGCGGCCGTGTGGAAGTCGCCGCCGGAGATCTGTGCGATCTGCTGCATCGAGCCGGTGTCCAGCGGCACCGGTATCACCGAACCCTGGTAGGTGATCGTTCCGTGATCAGTTCCGAAGGCGATCATGGACACCGGAACCTTCGCGGCAGCAGCCTGTTTCGCCGCGTCGACCTCGGTGCGGCCCACGGTGCGCTTGCCGTCGGTCATCATCACGATGCGGGCGGGCGCCGGTCCGTCCGCTCCGCTGATGGTCTTGGTGAACAGGTCGATCGTCTGCAGGCAGGAGATGATCGCGTCCCCGGTGGCGGTTCGCTCGTCCAGTTTCAGCGCGGCGATCGCGGCGATCGCCGGCGCTCGGTCGGTGGTCGGCGACACCAGCACGGTGGCGATCCCGGCGAAGGACACCAGCCCGAGGTTGACGCCGGGTGTCAGATTGCGGACGAAATCGGTGGCCGCCTCCTTGGCCGCGTCCAGTCGGTCGGGCGACACGTCGGTGGACTCCATGGACAACGAGACATCGATGGCCAGCATGACGGTGGCCCGGTTTCGGGGCACTTTGGCGTCGGCCGTCGGGCCGGCCATCGCCACCGTCAGCAGGATCAGGCCGACCAGGATGACCCCCGTCGGCAGGTGTCGGAGCCGCCCCGGCCTTTTCGGGGCCACCTTTTCCAACAATTCCAGGTTGGCGAAGCGCAGCGTGTGCCGGCGGACCCGCCGCTGCGCCACCACGTACCCGACGATCAACGCCACCACCGCGACACCGGCCAGGAACCAGAGCGGATGGGCGAAGCTCACCAGGCCTCCCCGGCGTGCGCCGCGTTCGGCGTCACGAGGCTCGGTCCCGCCGTCGACGGACCGCCGGACCAGCCCCGCTTGCGGCCGAGCACGAAGCGCAACACATCCCCGATCCAGTCCCGGTCGGTGCGCAGTGTCATCTGCGCCGCACCGCACCGCCGCAACGCCGTGGCCACCGCCGACCGATGGTCGGCCGCCGCCTCGGCAAAGGCACGCCGAAGTCCGGGAGTGGTGGAAACCTCCTTGGTCCGACCGGATTCCGGGTCCATCAGGGTGACCAGACCGACCGCGGGCAGGGCCAGGTCCCGCGGATCGAGCACCTCCACCGCCAGCAGGTCATGGCGGCCGGACAGGGCCCGAAGGGATCGTTCCCAGTCGATGTCGCCGAGGAAATCGGAGATGATCACGGCCAACCCGCGGCGGCGCGGCGGCCGACGCAGTTGCTCGATCGCGGCGGCCAGGTCACCACGCTCACCGACCACCGACCGCGGCGTCGAGGCGAGCGCCCGCAGCAGATGCTGCAGACTGGCCCGCCCGCCCCGGGCCGGGTACCTGGTGATGCCCGACCCCGAGGCCACCACCGCGCCGAGCCGGTTTCCTCCCCCGCCGGTCAGGTGACGTATCGCCGCGGCGGCCGCCACCACCAGGTCACGCTTCTCACAACCGGCGGTGCCGAAATCCAATGATCCGGAAAGGTCGGCCACCAGCCAGGTTTCGAGCTCGCGGTCGGCCACCGTCTGCCGGATGTGCGCCTCGGTGGTCCTGGCCGTCACCGACCAGTCCATGCGGCGCACGTCGTCACCTGGGTAGTACGGCCTGGCGTCCCCCGGCTCCGTCCCCGGGCCCGGCACCAGCCCGAGGTGGTTGCCCTGGAGCAGTCCGTCCAGGCGGCGGCGGACCGTGAGTTCCAGCGAGGTGAGTGCGGCGTCCAGGCGGGCCGGATCGGCCGTCGAGGGCGGCGACCCCGCGTCGCGCATCAGGCGATGCCGGTGTGGGTGTACGGACTGACCTGCGGCAGCGGGATCACCCGCAGCAGCCGGGTCAGAATGGTGTCCACCGGGATCCCGTCGGCCAGCGCGTCGTAGGAGAGCACCAGACGGTGGCGCAGGACATCCGGCGCCACGTCGACCACGTCCTGCGGGACGACGAAATCACGCCCGCGGACCAGCGCCAACGCTCGGGCGGCGGCCACGATGCCCAGGGACGCGCGGGGGGAGGCGCCGTAGGACAGCCATCCCGCCACATCGGTCAACCCGTGCTCGGCGGGCGTCCTGGTCGCGTACACCAGGCGCACCACGTAGTCGACGAGCGCGTGGTGGACGAAGACGTTGGCGGCCACCAGCTGGAGCCGGGAGAGTTCGGCGATCGGCAGCACCTGTGCGGCCACCGGCGGGCTCACCCCCATCCGGTAGACGATCTCGCGCTCTTCGTCGGGTTCGGGATACCCGACGATCAGTTTGAACAGGAACCGATCCCGCTGCGCCTCGGGCAGCGGGTAGACACCCTCGTTCTCGATCGGGTTCTGGGTGGCCATCACCAGGAAGGGGTCCGGCATCGGGTAGGTGGTGCCGCCGATGGAGACGTGCCGCTCGGCCATGACCTCCAGCAGAGCGGACTGGACCTTGGCCGGCGCCCGGTTGATCTCGTCGGTGAGGACGAAGTTGGCCACCACCGGGCCCAGTTCGGTGTCGAACTCTTCCCGGCCGGCCCGGTAGATCCGGGTGCCGAGCAGGTCGGAGGGCACCAGGTCGGGAGTGAACTGAATGCGGGAGAACGTCCCGCCCACCACCCGGGCGAAGGTTTCCACGGCCAGCGTCTTCGCCACCCCCGGTACTCCCTCGATCAACAGGTGACCTTTGGCCAGCAGACCGACCAGCATCCGCTCCACCAGCCGGTCCTGACCGACGATCACCTTCTTGACCTCGAAGACGGTCCGTTCGAGCAGCGCCGCATCGCGGGCGGGCCCCGGCCGGTCGGCCGGACGGCCCTGGAACGCCGGGGCCGATGGGTAGCCGGGCGCCTGGTACGCCGGAGCGGCCGGTCGGGGTGGTCCGGGCTGCTGCGGCGGACTCGACCCGGTGGGGTCGGATGTGGGTTCGCTCGTTGCGTCGGCCGTCACCGGTTGCTCCTCATGTCTGCCCGATGCCGACCACTGGTGGATCACATCGATGCCGTTCTGATGCGCGAGTGACGGTGCTGGGGCCGGATCGTCCGCAGCAGGCGTCGCCTCTCATCTCACCACCTGATGATCGCCCGCGGTGTCCACGGTTTCACCCGGGTCGGCCCGGATCGCCGCCCTGGTTCGGTGAGATGCCCCATTCGAGCAGGTCAGCCGCAGTGTCGATGTCAGCTGCGGTGCGCCGGGTGGTCGGCACCCGGACGCTGATCAGTGGTCCGAGGAGATCCGCGACGCGCCCACCGTGCCATGACGGGCGCGACCGGGCCGCATCGTCCAGGGCGGCCAGCCGCCAGACGCCGGCCAGGTACTGGTTTCGACCGTCCGGATCGATCAGCACGGCGCCGTGCCCGCCCACCCGGTGAAGGGCGGCGGTCAGCGAGTCCACCGCGGTCGCATCGATGCCGGGCAGATCTGCCGCCAGCACCGCGACCAGGTCGGCCGATCCGATGTCGCCGGAGCGGGGGACGAGCGCGGTCAGGCCGGCCACCACCGCGGCGGCCGGACCTCCCCCGGGTGGGGTTTCCCGGGTCTGCAGTACGCCGGCCGGCAGGATACGTTCCGGGCCGACCACCACCGTCCGGGCCGGGGTGACGGCGGCCAGCGCAATGTCGAGCAGACGCCGTCCGTCCAGGAGGAGCGCGGGCTTGTCGACCAGACCGAGGCGGCGGCCCGAGCCGCCGGCCACCAGGATCGCCAGCCGCGGCCGGTCAGGTACCGACTCGGGTGGCACCGATGAAACCGTTTCCGAATTCCGCCGATGTGACGTGCACGTAGGCACCGGAGAACGGTGCCTCCACCATCATGCCGCCCCCCGCGTACATGGTCACGTGATGGATGGTGCTCGGGTCGGACGTGTCGTTGGCGTAGAACAGCAGGTCACCGGGCAGCAGATCGGACATGCCGATGTGCCGGCCGAGGGTGTACTGGTAGACGGAGTAGTTCGGGATGGAGATGCCCTCCTGGGCCCAGGCGTAGGACGTCAGCCCCGAGCAGTCGAACCCGACCACGTTGCAATCGTTCGCCGCGCCGTCCGGGCCGCAGATGCCCGCCGTGGGACCGCTGCTGTTTCCTCCACCCCAGGAGTAGGGCGTGCCGATCCAGCGTTCGGCGGCCTGCACGGCGGCTTCACCCTTGGCGGCAGTCCATCCGCCGGACGATGCGGCGGGCGGCGCCGGAGCTGCCGGCGGATCCGGATCCGCCGGGGCGGGCGGGCTGCCGCCGGCGCCTGCGCCGCCGGACAGCACTTCGCAGGCCACACCGTTGCCGTTGCTGTCCAACGCCGTCCGGTACCCCGGTGAGCCCCGGTGGATCGGCGCGGCCCCGGCCGCCACCGCGGCGGCGCAGTCCGGATAGAACACCGACTCGGCCGCGGCCTGGGCCTGGGCCGCCGCTTTCGCCGCCGCGGCAGCCAGAGCCGCCTGCTGGTCGTCGAACCGCTTCTTGGCGATCCGGGCCGCCTGTTCCTGCGCCGCCGCCACCGCGGCGGCCCTGATCGCTGCGGCGCGGGAGGCCGCGGCCGCCGCGGCCACGAGTCGGGCGCGCTCGGCCGCCGCCGCGCGGGCTTGTGCGGCGGCTGCGCGGGCTTGTGCGGCGGCCCTGGCTGCGGCCGCCTTCACCGCCGCGGCCCGGGCTGCGGCGGCCGCTTTGGCACGCGCGATCGCCTCCCGCCGGAGCCGGGCCTCCTCCGCCTTCTTGGCCGCCAGCCAGGTGTTGTACGTCGCTCGCTGGTTCTGCAGACCGGCGGTTCGACTCAGGGCCACCTGGTAGGCGTTCTGCTCCGTCTCGAGGCGGACGTTGAGCGACGCGAGCTCGACCTTGCCCGCCACGAAGGCGTCGTCCGCGGTCTGCATCGCGGTCCGTGCCGTCGCCGCCGCCGCCGTCGCCTGACTCTGCGCAACCGCGGCCCGGTCTCGGGCCACCCGGGCGTCCGAGTCGAGGTTCGCCTTGTCCGACAGCGACGTCTGCAGGGTGGCGATGACGCCCAGCTGGGATTTCGAGATCTCCTTGATCATCTCCTGGCGCGCGAGCAGGTCGCTGATGCTGGAGGCGTCCATCAACGCCGACATCGAGCCCAGAACGGAACCCTGCCGAAAGGACGCCGCAGCGAACGCGGCCGCGCGGTTCTGGGCCTGCGTGATGGCCGAGCCGGCCGCAGCGGCGATCCGGGCTGCGTTCCGCGCCGCCGTGCCGGCGGTCACCGCATCGGCCTGCGCGAGTTGCTGATCGATGATGGCCTTCTTGACCAATTCGGCCTTGAGCTCCAAATCGTTGTTCAGGCGGCTGATGTCGCCCTCCGTGGCGGTGACCTGGCCGGAGAGCCGTCCGACCTGCGCAGCGGTGGAACTGGCCTGGCTCTGCGAGTCCTGGATCTGCTGATCAGAAGGATTGGGCGGCGGTGGCGGTATGGCCGCCACCGGCGCGACCAGGCCCGCGAACAGGGCCATGGTCAAGAGCGCGCAGATGCTGGTGACCATCGTCGTCCTGGTCCGATTTTCCGGCGCCACGATTACTCCTCCCCCATGGCGCACACCACGGTCGACTTGATCTGCTCAAACCCCATAGGCAACTTCTGTCAATGCGACACGCCCAGTTGCACCATGCCACTTGGTCCTCCCGATGCGCCAGCATTCACTGCAAACCCAACCGTCCCAACAACTCATTTCGCACAGAAGTCGTCCGTTCGGGAAAGAGTCCACCCCGACCATTACTGAGGGTGACGTCATCGTTAGCCCCTGTGGGCGCGTCCGGGGAGCCCGAAGTCGCGGCGCGACCCGTCCGGGACCGACGTCCGGCCTCCGGCCGTCACCGGCAGCAGCGGCTCACTCGAGGTGGACCGGAAGAATGTTGGGGATAGTCCGATTGGCCCCCTTACATCGGTCACACTGGACCAGTGCCCTCCGCCGATCGGCCCACCGACCGCCGTCGCGTCGTCCCGCGACCGGTCCTGCGCAACCGCGCGGTGATTCTCCGGATCGGCGCTGTCCTTGCCGGGGCCGGGCTGATCACCGCCGTGATCGGCACCTTCCTGCCCTGGTTGGTCTCCGGTGGCGTGTTACGGAACAGCTACGCCATCGCCGGGATCGTCCATCGGCTCGGCCTGGTCGAGAACCCGGTCGGAGCAGCCATCCTGTCGTCCTGGCCGTTGTTCCCCCCGGTGGCCACGGTGGCCTTCGTCGCCGGGATTCTGGCCTGGTGGCGCACCGCCGCGGTGATCACCGCAGTGTTCGGCCTGCCGGCCGCGCTGATCGGCGCCGGTGCTCTGGTGGTCGCCGGCGGGGGCGGGGGCGGCAGCGCCGGGATCGGGGTGGCCTACAGCGGCCCGCTCACCACCCTGGTCGGTGGTGGGTCAGCCCTGGCCGGAGCCACCGTCGTCCTGATCGGCAGCCGCCGACGCGGTCCGGCCGTCGGCCGGGTCACCGGTCATCCGGCCGGCGGGCACACCGGTTTCTCCGACCATCTTTCGGTATCGACGGAGGGCGGATCGTGCTCCTTGCCGTCGGGCCAACCGCGCCGTCCGTCGGACAGCCGGTTCGAGCCGATGATCCAGATCCGAGATCCGCGGTAACCGGAACGCGACATCGGCCGCAGCAGCCACTTCCAGCAGGGCGCACGACGAAAGGGAACAAACCATGAGCGAGCACACCGGACCGCAGGATCTGCCCGGACCACAGAACGGGCCGGGACCCCGGCCGGGTGACGGGCCACAGCCGGGCTACTACGGACCACAGCCAGGCTACGGACCACAGCCAGGCTACGGACCGCAACCGGCCTACGGGCAGCAGCCAGGCTACGGACCGCAACCGGCCTACGGGCAGCAGCCAGGCTTTGGACAGCAGCCGGCCGGTTACGGACCACCCCCGGGAACACCACCAAGCTATGGACAGCAGCCGGGCTACGGGCCACAGACAGGCTATGGACAGCAACCCGGTTACGGACCACAACCGGGCTACGGACCACAGCCGGCCTACGGACAACCACCGACCACCGGTCAGCCACCGGCGGGTTACTTTCCACCGCCGCCCGGATCGCCGTCCGCCGGGTCGGGTCGGAAGAACCGCACTGCGATGGTCGTCACGGTCGTCGCCGTGGTGGTGGCGTTGCTGGCCGGCACCGGCATCTGGTATTTCGGCTTCCGCGACACCAAATCGGCCGGCGGGCAGGCCAGTCCGCAGGAGGCGGTGAGCGCGATGCTGGCATCGCTGAGCCAGAAGGATCCGGTCGGTGTTGCCGACCAGCTCGACCCGGCCGAGGCTTCGCTGTTCGCCGATCTCAACGGCGAGCTCCTGAGCGAGCTCAAGCGCCTGGACGTCCTGTCGCCCGCGGCCACCGCCAATTCGCTCACCGGTTCGAAGATCACCGCCACCGGGTTGACCTTCGGGGCCGATGCCGACCAGATCAACGACCATGTCACCGTGGTCAAGCTGACCGGCGGCACCGTCACCGTCACCTCCGACCTGACCCAGTTGCCGCTCAGCGCCAAGGTGAAATCCGCGGCCGGCGATGCGCTGGACAAGCTGAAGACGGAGACCCGGACGTACCAGATCGCCGACGAGGCCAAGAAACTGGGGCACCCGATCCGAGTGGCCACGGTCAACCGGAGCGGCAAGTGGTACCCGAGCCTGTTCTACACGGCCGCCGACTACTGGGCCCAGGAAGCCAAGGTCGGGAATCCGACCACCGCCGACTACATCGCACCGGCCGGTGGCAGCAGCGCCGACGACGCCATGAATCGACTGCTGGACGCGGCGACCAACCAGGACTACAACTCGATCATCGGCCTGCTCCCACCGGTCGAGATGGGCGTCATGCACGACTACGGCAAGCTGATCACCGGAAAGATCCCGGCGGGCCGTTCGTCCTCCTCGGTGAAGTTCACCGATGCCAGCTGGGTCGATTCCGCGGTGTCGGGTGGCACATTGGTCTCCCTGAAGACGCTGACCGTGACGGCCGGCGACCAGAAGGTGACTGTGGTACGTGATCCGGCGGCCGGTTCGCTGACCGTCAACGTGACCGGGCAGCCCGC
Source organism: uncultured Nakamurella sp. (assembly GCA_964250735.1). Taxonomy (GTDB): domain Bacteria; phylum Actinomycetota; class Actinomycetes; order Mycobacteriales; family Nakamurellaceae; genus Nakamurella. Next base: position 108,630 of record CAXUHA010000004.1, read on the forward strand.
CGTCGTGCTGAACAAGGACACCATCGGCAGCTATATCACCAAGGCCATGGGCGGATCGGACTCGTCGTCACCGGCGCTGGATCCACGCCTGGTCAAGATCATCGGCCAGGAGTTCCAGCAGGTGATCGGGGTCGGCATCGTGATGACCAAGGACAACGACAAGTGGTACGTGAGCCCGATCCGGTCGTACGCGGAGATCTTCGTCGGCCTGCTGAAGGGTCTGCAGCCCGCCGACATCGACTACTTCATCTCCCTGGCCAAGAAGTAGGGCCGCACGGTCGACCTTCGTCTTGCCGGGCTAACAGGACAAGCGTACTGTTTGGCGTGCGCGGTCCCGGCTCGGCGCACGGGTCGGCGGCAGGGCACTATTGGCCCCCGGGTGATGTGACGCCCGTCGAAGAAGGAGAACCCCGTGCCTGCCAGCAAGGACAGCTTCGCCGCCCACCAGATTCTCACCGTCGCCTCCGCTGCCGGTGAGCAGCAGTACCAGATCTACAAGATCGAGGGGGTCGCCGGGCTGGAAAACGCCCGGCGGCTGCCCTTCTCGCTGAAGGTCCTGCTGGAGAACCTGGTCCGGACGGAGGACGGGGCCAACATCACCCGGGACCACATCCTGGCCCTGGCGAATTGGAAACCGGATGCTGAGCCAGATACGGAGATCCAGTTCACCCCGGCGCGGGTCATCATGCAGGATTTCACCGGCGTGCCCTGCATCGTGGACCTGGCCACCATGCGCGAGGCGATGGCCGACCTCGGCGGGGACGCGGACAAGATCAACCCGCTGGCCCCGGCCGAGATGGTTATCGACCATTCCGTCATCGCGGACGTCTTCGGCCGGGCCGACGCGTTCGAGCGCAACGTGGAGCTGGAGTACGAACGAAACCGCGAGCGCTACCAGTTCCTGCGCTGGGGACAGACCGCGTTCGACGAGTTCAAGGTCGTCCCGCCCGGGACGGGCATCGTGCACCAGGTCAACATCGAGCACCTGGCGCGGGTGGTGATGGTCCGTGGTGGGATCGCGTATCCGGACACCCTGGTCGGCACCGACTCGCACACCACCATGGTCAACGGCCTCGGTGTGCTGGGCTGGGGTGTCGGCGGCATCGAGGCCGAGGCCGCCATGCTCGGCCAGCCGGTCTCCATGCTGATCCCGCGAGTGGTGGGTTTCAAGTTGACCGGCAGCCTGCCCGACGGCACCACCGCCACCGACCTGGTGCTGACCATCACCGAGGCGTTGCGCAAGCACGGCGTGGTCGGCAAGTTCGTCGAGTTCTACGGCGAAGGCGTGGCCGCGGTGCCGCTGGCCAACCGGGCGACCATCGGCAACATGAGCCCGGAGTTCGGCTCCACCGCGGCGATATTCCCGATCGATGACGAGACCCTTCTGTACCTGCGGCTGACCGGCCGCAGCGAGGAGCAGCTCGCGCTCGTGGAGGCGTACGCCAGGGCGCAGGGCCTGTGGCACGATCCCTCGGTCGAACCGGCCTTCTCCGAGTATCTCCAGCTCGATCTGGGTTCCATCGTCCCGTCCATCGCCGGCCCGAAGCGCCCGCAGGACCGGGTGATCTTGTCCGAGGCGGTGCCCATGTTCCGCGAGGCGCTGAAGGCCTACGCCAACGGTTCGGCCCACGATTCGGTCGATGAGCAGCTGCTGGAGTCCTTCCCGGCCTCGGACGCGCCGTCGCACGACCCGAACCAGACCTCGGACATCCACCCGCCGGCCCCGGTGTCAGCGTCGGCTGGGCGGCCCCGCCGTCCGTCCAAGCCGACCAAGGTGACGATGGACGGCCAGACGTTCACTCTGGACCACGGGCACGTAGCCGTCGCGGCCATCACCTCCTGCACCAACACGTCGAATCCCCAGGTGATGATCGGCGCAGCCCTGCTGGCCAAGAAGGCTGTGGAACGAGGTCTGGAGCGCAAACCCTGGGTGAAGACCACGTTGTCCCCCGGCTCCAAGGTCGTGATGGATTACTACGACAGGGCCGGCCTGCTGCCCTACATGGAGAAACTCGGATTCAACTTGGCCGGCTTCGGCTGCATGACGTGCATCGGCAACTCCGGGCCGCTGCAGGACGAGATCTCCGCCGCCGTGAACGAGGCCGACCTCGCGGTGGTCTCTGTGCTGTCCGGCAACCGCAACTTCGAAGGCCGGATCAACCCGGACATCAAGATGAACTACCTGGCCTCGCCGCCGCTGGTGGTGGCCTACGCCATCGCCGGTTCGATGGATGTGGACATCACCCGGGACCCGCTGGGCACCGACCAGAACGGCCAGGACGTCTTCCTGGCCGACATCTGGCCCTCCCCTTCCGAGATCGAAGAGGTCATCGCCCAGGCCATCAACCAGGAGATGTTCACCCGCGACTACGCCGACGTGTTCGCCGGCGACGAGCGCTGGACCTCACTGCCGACGCCGACCGGTAAGACGTTCGAATGGGATGCGGAATCCACCTACGTCCGCAAGCCCCCCTACTTCGACGGCATGTCGCCCGAGCCGTCCCCGGTCGTCGACATCGAAGGGGCGCGGGTACTGGCCAAACTCGGCGATTCGGTGACCACCGACCACATCTCGCCGGCCGGCAACATCAAGGTCGGCACTCCGGCCGCGCAGTACCTGACCGCGCACGGGGTGACCCGCAAGGACTTCAACTCCTACGGCTCTCGTCGCGGCAACCACGAGGTGATGATCCGCGGCACGTTCGCGAACATCCGGCTGCGCAACCAGTTACTGGACGGCGTCGAGGGCGGCTACACCCGCAACTTCCTGGCCGACGGCGAGCAGTCGTTCATCTACGACGCGTCCGCCGCCTACCAGGCCGCCGGCATTCCGCTGATCATTCTGGCCGGCGCCGAATACGGTTCCGGCTCCTCCCGCGACTGGGCGGCCAAGGGCACTGCGCTGCTGGGCGTCAAGGCCGTCATCGCCCAGTCCTACGAGCGGATCCACCGGTCCAACCTGATCGGCATGGGCGTCATTCCGCTGCAGTTCCCGGCCGGGGAGACCGCGGACACACTGGGTCTGACCGGGACCGAGACCTTCACGATCTCGGGCATCACCGCGTTGAACGACGGCGCGACGCCCAAGACGGTCACGGTCACCGCTGTTCCCGAAGGCCCGGGGGCGGCGCCGATCGTGTTCGAGGCCAAGGTGCGCATCGACACGCCCGGTGAGGCGGACTACTACCGCAACGGCGGGATCATGCAGTACGTGCTGCGGAATCTGCTCGCCGCCTCGAAGTAGGCGGGCGGTCGATGCCCCGGGTCAGCCCGGATCACCTGGAGGCGCGGCGGCAGCAGATCCTCGACGGCGCCCGTGCCGCGTTCGCGCGGCACGGGTACGAGGGGGCCACGGTGCGGGTGCTGGAGGAGGAGATCGGGCTCAGCCGAGGGGCGATCTTTCACCATTTCGCCGACAAGGACGCCGTTTTCATGGCTCTGGCCGGGCAGGACGCCGCCGCGATGGCCGCGACGGTGGCCCGGGAGGGTCTGGTGGCCGTCATGCGCGGCATGATCCAGGCGCCGGATGCGGGCTGGCTCGGCACCCAGCTGGAGGTGTCCCGGCGTTCGCGAACCGATCACCGGTTCCGGGAGGCCTGGGCGGCGCAGTCGGAGCAGGTCACGGTGGCGACCAGGGCGCGGCTGCACCGGCAGCGGGACGCCGGCGTGCTGCGCACCGACGTCGACGTGGAAGTGCTGGCCGCGTACCTCGAGTTGGTGCTGGAGGGACTGGTGACCCATCTGGCCCAGGGACTTCCCGGTGATTCGATGTCGGCCGTACTCGATGTGGTGGAGATGTCGGTGCGCCGGCATTGAGGAGGCGGGCCGGGCGGCGCTACGGGCGCCCGGCCTCGTGCGACTGCGGATCCTGCCCGGCGGCCAGTTCGCGCACCCGGTTCAGCTGCTCGGCCTGCTCGGCGGCCAGTTGGTCCGCCGGCATGGCCACAGCCGCCGAGGCGATGAGCCGGGTGACGGCCCGGACGGCTTCGACGGGCGCACTGGTCACCGCATCCACCAGGTCGGCGGTCGACTGAGCCAACTCGGCGACCGGGACGCTGGCCAGGGCCAGTCCGATGCGAACCGCCTCCCCGGCACCGATCCGCCGCCCGGTCACGCAGATCTCCAGGGCCCGTTGGTGGCCGACCGCCCGGACCAGCGCCCCGGTGCCACCCAGGTCCGGAATCAGGCCATGCCCGACCTCGGCCATGCAGAACTGGGCGTCATCGGCGGCCAGCACGAGATCGCAGGCCAGGGCGAGCTGGAAACCGGCGCCCACGGCGTGTCCCGACACCGCGGCGATCGAGATGAACGACGGATCGGCCAGCCAGGCGAACCCCTTCTGGAACCCGGCGATCATGTTGTGGGCGATCGAATCCGGCGCGGACGCCAACTGCACCAACACCGAATCGGCCGTCCGGCCCAACATGCTCCGATCCAGGCCGGACGAGAACGAGCCGCCCGCTCCCCGCACCACCACCACCCGGACGCCACCAGGCAGACGAGACCCGATGTGTGCCAACGCTTCCCAGGTGGCAGGCAGTTGGGCATTGCGGAGGTCGGGGCGGTTGAGGGTGATGGTCAGGACCGGATCGGTGTAGTCGACCAGCAGACGACCGCGGGTCAGAAGGTCGGCGTCGAAAATGGGCTGACCCTCCGACGGGCCGGTGTCCGACGTGGTGGTCACCGACCGATCCTAGGTCAGCGCCACTCGCCACCGTGCGATTACCTCTTCTTCGTCCGGGTGGCGCCGCCCCGCCCGCGCAGTGGCACGGCCGCGTCGACCAGCAGTCGGTGGACAAATCCGTAGGACCGCCCGGTGCCATCGGCCAAAGCCCGGATGCTGAGCCCTTTCTCGTACTTCTTCCGCAGGTCCGCGGTCAGTTTGTCGCGCGCCGGGCCGGTGATGCGGGCCCCCTTGCGAATGGCGTTGGCCCGGCCGGACTCGCCCTGTCGGGCGTTCCCGTGCTTGGTGCTGGGGTTCGGAATTGACGGCGCCTCTGCAACCACGTCCGCACCTTCTTCTCGTCGAGTCGTCGGCCCGCGGCGCAGTCCTGACCAGGAGGTCGCGGCGTCGGCATGGATAGTCGTCCAATGATCGAGCAGAATCGACCGGCCCGCCACCGGTGAGGCGCAAATGGTCCGGGTGCGTGGCGCCAGGTTGCGCATCGCGTGGCGTGCGGTTCGCGGCAACGCCGAGCCGTTCGCGGTCCGGCACGATGGTCGGTCGCGCTCGGCCAGGTGGTCGGTCAGGCCAGTTCGACGAGATCGAGATAGTCGGCGGACCAGTGGTCCTCGCTGCCGTCCGGCAGCAGGATAACCCGCTCGGGGTGCAGTGCGGCGACCGCGCCGGGATCGTGGGTGACCAGCACGACCGCGCCGGCGTAGCGGCGCAGCGCATCCAGGACCTGCTCCCGGCTGGCCGGGTCGAGGTTGTTGGTCGGTTCGTCGAGGAGCAGGACGTTGGCCGCCGAGGACACCAGGCCGGCCAGGGCGAGTCGGGTCTTCTCGCCGCCGGAGAGCGTGCCGGCCCGTTGTTCCAGCTGCTCTCCGGTGAACAGGAAGCTGCCCAGCAGGTTGCGCAGCTCCTGCGCGCCGGCGTCGGGGGCGGCGCTGCGGATGTTCTCCCAGACGGTGCGGTCGGGATCGAGTGTCTCGTGCTCCTGGGCGTAGTAGCCGATCTTGAGCCCGTGACCCGGTTCCACCGAGCCGGTGTCCGGCTTCTCCCGACCGCCGAGCAGTTTGAGCAGGGTGGTCTTCCCGGCGCCGTTGAACCCGAGCACGACGACCCGGCTGCCCCGGTCGATAGCCAGGTCGACGCCGGTGAAGATCTCCAACGACCCGTAGGACTTGGACAGGTTGGTAGCCGTCAACGGGGTTCGTCCACACGCGGCGGGCGCCGGGAAGCGAATCTTGGCCACCTTGTCCGACACCCGGATCTCGTCGAGGTTGGAGATCATCGCCTCGGCACGGCGGACCATCTGGTGGGCAGCCGCGGCTTTGGTCGCCTTGGCCCCCAGCTTGGCCGCCTGCGTCATCAACACGGCAGCCTTCTTCTCGGCGTTGGCACGCTCCCGCCGGCGCCGCTGCTCGTCGGTGGATCGGGCCTCGAGATACCGGCCCCAGGTCATGTTGTAGATGTCCAGCTCGCCGCGCACGGCGTCCAGGAACCAGACCTTGTTGACCACGGCGGCGAGCAACTCGACATCGTGGGAGATGATCACCAGCCCACCGGCGAAGCCCTTGAGGAAATCGCGGAGCCAGGTGATGGAATCCGCGTCCAGGTGGTTGGTCGGCTCGTCCAGGAGCAGCATGGTGCCGTCACCGGCGTCGGCGGCGGCGAACAGGATCCGGGCGAGTTCGACCCGGCGGCGTTGGCCACCGGACAGCGTGCGCATGGGTTGTTCCAGGATTCGGTCGGGCAGGCCGAGATTCGAGGTGATTCTGGCGGCCTCGGATTCCGCCGCGTAGCCGCCGAGCGTCGAAAACCGCTCCTCGATACGGCCGTAACGTTCGACCGCGGCGTCCCGCGCCGGCCCGGCCAGCTCGGCCATCTGGATGTGCACCTTCTCCAGCTCCGCGACCATGGTGTCCAGGCCGCGGGCCGAGAGCACCCGATCCCTGGCCGTGATGTCGAGATCGCCTTCGCGCGGATCCTGCGGCAGGTAGCCAATGGAACCGGTGCGGGCCACCTGGCCGGCGTACGGTGAGCCCTCCCCGGCCAGAACGCGCAGGGTGGTGGTCTTGCCCGCGCCGTTGCGGCCGACCAGACCGACCCGGTCGCCGTGTTGCAGGCGCACAGTCGTGTCGGCGAGCAGGATCCGGGTCCCGGCCCGCAGCTCCAGGCCGGTTGCGGTGATCACGTGTTCCAATTCTACCTGCGAGGACGCCCTTGACCCGCATTCCGTAGGACTCGCCGGGTGAGCCTGCCCACCCCGCGGGCGCACCCTGCGCGTGCACTGCGCACCCCGCGCGTGCACTGCGCACCCGCTCGTGATCCTCAGCGAGCTGCGCGGTAAGCGCTGGACCTGCGCGGTGGGGCGTTGAAGGCGTTACCCACGCGGCTCCTGGACCAACTGGTCGCGGCGGCGGGTCAGATAGGCGGTTTCGGCCTTGTTGCCCGCCAGCTCGATCGCGATGTCGTAGGCCGCGCGGGCCAGGTGGCTGCGGCCCAGACGGCGCAGCAGGTCGGCGCGAGTCGCGTGGTAGGCGTGATAGCCGGCCAATGAGTCGTCAAGGTGGTCGACGGCGGCCAGTGCGACCTCGGGGCCGTCAAGCTCGGCGACGGCGATGGCCTGGTTGAGGGCGATGATCGGGGAAGGGTCGAGGCGAACGAGCTGGTCGTAGAGGGCGACGACCTGCCACCAGTCGGTGTCGCGGACGTCGCGGGCGCAAGTGTGCACGGCGTTGATCGCGGCGAGGATCTGGTAGCGCCCCGGAGCCACCCCGGCGGCCAGGCGCCCGCGCACCAACCGATGACCCTCCGCGATCAGCGCCGTATCCCAGGCTCCGCGATCCTGTTCGTCAAGGGTGACCAGTTCACCTGACGCCGACACCCGGGCGGTGCGGCGGGCCTCGGTAAGGAGCATCAGTGCCAGCAGCCCCGCCACCTCACCGTCTTCGGGCAGCAGGTCGTGGATCAGCCGGGTGAGCCGGATCGCCTCGGCGGTCAGGTCGTGACGCAGGGGATCGGTGTCGGGGCCGGTCGCCAGGTAGCCCTCGTTGAAGACGAGGTACAGGGCGGCGAGTACGCCGGAGACGCGCACCGGGAGATCCTCCGCGGACGGCACGCGGTAAGGGATGCGAGCCGCCTTGATCTTGGCCTTCGCGCGGGTGATCCGCCGCCCCATCGTGCTCTCCGGCACCAGGAAGGCGCGGGCGACCTCGGGCACGGTCAGACCGGCGACCAGACGCAGCGTCAGCGCCACCCGGGCCTGCATCGCCAGGGCCGGGTGACAGCAGGTGAAGATCAGCCGGAGCCGCTCGTCGTCGATCGCACCGACCGGCACAGGGGGCGCAGCGGGGTCGTCCCACCAGGTCTGAGCCTCCTTCTGCTTGTCGCCGCGCTTGCTCTGCCGCCGGATCCGGTCGATGGCCTTGCGGGTGGCGGTGGTGGTCAGCCAGCCGCCGGGGTTGGGCGGCACGCCGTCGGCCGGCCACCGCTCGACGGCGGTGGCGAACGCCTCCGCCGCCGCCTCCTCGGCGATGTCGAGGTCGCCGAACCGCCTGGCCAGGGCAGCGACCACCCGCGCCCACTCCTCGTGGTGGGCCCGGCTGATCGCCTCCCGGACGTCGACCGTGTTCACAGGAATCGCCGCACCTCCACCTTCCGGTTGCACGCCTTGGAACCGTCGGCCGCGAGCCGGAGCGCGATGTCCAGGTCGGCGGCCTCGATGACCCAGAAGCCGGCGAGATACTCCTTCGACTCCACGAAAGGCCCGTCGGTGAACATCGCCTCCCCGCCCCGGTTGTCGATGACGGTGGCCGTGTCGGGGAACCCGAGGCCACCGGCGAAAACCCAGTGACCATCGGCGATGAGCCGGTCGTTGAACACGTCGATCGCGGCCATCTCCTCACCGGTGGCGAGCTCGGTCGAATCGTGGATCACGGAAACCATGTATTGCATGCGAAGATCATCTCCTTCTGGTTCGGGGGCGCCTCTGGTGGGCGATCGCTCACCCCTTCTACGAACACCACTCCCCCAATACGACACCGCCGCAATCCGACACCGTCCCGATCCGACACCGTCCCGATCCGACACCGTCCCGATCCACACCGGCGGGGATACTGGGCGGGTGATCCTTTCCAGGGGCTGGTCCTTGTTCCTTGCTGCCGTCGGAGTGTTCAACTGGGCGATCTGGCCGCGGTTCGCGGTGGCCGTCTGGAACGATCCGCGCGCCTGGTCGGGTGTGGTCGGCCACTCGTCGCCGACCGCGTTTCTCCTGGTCCACGCGGTACTGGTGATCACCGCGGTGGCCGTGGGGACCGTCGTCGGCGCGCTGGGCGTGCGCGGCTATCTGGCCTCGAAGAGGCCGGCCGTCCGGGCCGTCGAACCCGCCTGAGGACCGGCGCGAACGGCTACCCCGGTCCCCTGAGCAGGGCCTGTTCGTCCTTGGTCCGCACGACGATGCGCACCACCAGGCTGCGTGCGGCCACGGCGTCCAGGACGGATCGGCGTGGCTCCGCGATGTCGCCGAACATTCGGGACGGGAGAGCCCGCAACGGCGCCAGCGCGGGCTCGGCCATCACCCGCTTCAGCGCGGCCGCGTCGCCGCCGAGCACCAGGCCACCCAGTCGCCCGGCGAACGGCAACAGGGATCGCTCCACGGCCGCCGCCGAATCGGCGAGCGAGGCGGTCAACTGGTTGCCCCGCCGCCTGGCGTACCGCTGCTGCGACCAGCCGCCGGCGGCCGTCCGGCCCTGCAGGTACGCGCGATCCGTCGACGATGAGAGCACCACCCCGTCTTTCGCGGTACCGACCGAGTGTGCCCCGCCCCGGACCAGGACCAGACCCAGCAGAGAAATCCCGGCCAGGTGGTCGACCAACGCCTCGATCGGTTCCCGGACGCCGATGGCCATCGGGGCGAACGGAACCTCGATGGTCGCGGTGGTGCCGTCACCGGCCGCGAGTTCCAACCGGTCCGGATACCCGGCCACATCGGCGACGCCGTTGTTCCGGCCGGCGAACCGGTTGACCCACCCGACGACCCGGTGCGCCGAGATCTCGACCTCCTTCCCCCCGCCCGCCGCGGGCCGGGGCCGGCCGACGGCGCTCACCGCGCCCCCCTGATCGTGCTCACCCGCGCCGCCCTGACCGTGCTCACGGCGCCGAGTCCGCGTCGCTCACAGGGCCGAGCCCGCGTCCCACAGCCGGGCCGAATGCCCGGCCAGGGTGGTCGCGGAGCTGGCGGCCCGGTCGTCGGTCAGCGAGGCCACATAGTCGATGATGCCCCGGCCCCGACCCCAGCGCAGCAGTTCTTCCGGCGATCCGGCCAGCTCGCCGGTGCTGCCGACCAAGAGCTCCGGGTTGCTCTCGGCCACCACCCGGTAGGACGCCGTCGCCATCTCGACCAGATCGATGAGCCGACGGGGCGCCCGCCCGGCGTCGACGGTATCCGCCAGCCAGGAGTCGAGATCACCGACCAACGTCGCCATGACCTGCCCCTGCCCGCGCTGGAACATGGCCAGGTCGGGGCGGTCCAGCACGAATCGTTGATGCACGAACTTGAGCACGGCCACCTCGTGCCACGCCTGCCGGTCCAGCGACACGTGCCCGGCGCGAGGGGGCGGGTTGCTGGAGACCACCACCGAGTCCTGCAGATGGGCGATCCAACTTCGGGTGAACTCGCCGACCAGTCGCTCCGCGGCCATGGACGAATCGAACGGGACGGCCAGTAGACCGTCGACCAGATCGGTGGCCACCCGGCCCACCGCCACCGCGAAAGCCTCGTCGTCGACCATCCACCCGTCCTTGGCGTGCAGCCTGCGCCGGACCAATTCCAGCGAGTTGCCGGGGTGCCGCTCGTTCGCCCTCAGCTCACGGCTGTCGACTTTCTCCAGCTGCCCCCGGCGCCGGATCCAGGTCCGGAACTCCGCGGACACCGATGCGTGCTGCAACACACCGGCCCGATGGAAGTCGTCGAGATCGTGCAGGGAGTAGGCGATGTCGTCCGCGATGTCCATCACCGAACACTCCACGGTCTGCCGCCAGGGCCTGATCAGGGGGTATGCGGCCAGGACCTCGGTCATCTCGCCGGCGTCCAGGACGTACGCGGAGAACTTGCCCGACCCGAGTCCCTCATTGCCCGGTCCACCGCCTTTCGGTGGCATCTGTGCCGTACTCGGGTGCGGTTCCGGCACGCCGAACCGAGCCCACGGGTACTTCAGTACCGCCGCCCGCACCGCCGCGGTCAGGTTCAGGCCCTCGCCGCTGATGCCGTGCACGTCCAGCTCCGTGACGATCCGGAACGTTTGGGCGTTGCCCTCGAATCCGTCGGCCAGACCGAACCGTGACCGGGCGATGCGATCCAGCACCCGTTCGCCGAGGTGACCGAACGGCGGGTGCCCCAGGTCGTGGGCGGTGGCCGCGGCTTGGATCACCACCGGGTCGCAGCCGCCGAGCTCGGCCAGCAGTTCGCGGTGCGGGCCGTTGTTCTGCTTGATGGCAATGGCTCGGGCGACCGCCGCGACCTTGATCGAGTGGGTCAGTCGGTTCTGCACCGATTGCCCGGCGGCCCCTTGGGAGATGACCTGGGTCACCGCGGACAGCCGGGAGAAGTATGGCGAGAACCGAATCCGATCGAGATCCTCCCGGTAGGCGGCCACCGACCCCTCGTCGGTCTGACCGCCCCGTCGGGCCAGCCGCGGGTCGTTCGTTGTTGTTGCGGTCACTGCGCCACCAATACGTCGGTCTGGTTGAAATCATTCCCCTTGAACAGCAACGGCTCTCGCTTGTCCATGGCCAAGGCGTAGGAGAAGCAGTCGCCATAGTTCAGTCGGGCCGGGTGCCCGGAGCCGCGTCCGAACCGACGGTAGGCCACCCTCGCCATTCGAGCCTGCTCCACGGTCACCGGTTCGATTTCGGCGCGCGCCGAGGCCAGGAAGCGATCCAGGCGTAGGTCTGCGGCGGGACCCAACACCATGGCGGTCTCGACGAAGGTGGCCGCGGAAAGACCGACCACGAAGGCCCGACCGATCAGCCGGGCAAACGCTTCGGCCTCGGCTTCGACCCGCATGACGGCCACGATCGCCGATGAATCCAGAATCACCGGGGCAGGCCCGTTTTCTCGTCGTACAGGTCAGCGAAGGGGTCCGCCGGGAGATGCGTCAGGTGGGGGGCCGCCTCCCTGGCAATAGCCATGAGGGCATCGGCGATGCCTTGGCCCGACCGGTCCAGCTCCTCCAGTTCCTTCTCCAGCGCGACCTCGATGACCGTGGTCATCGACTGCCCGGTCCGCTCGGACAGCGTCTTGGCCAGCTCATAAACATGTGGATTCTTGATGTTCAACGTCGGCAACCGGCTCTCCTTCTACCTGGGTAGAACGGCAGTCTACCGGGTAGAATCCCGAGCCCGGGTATGGAGCGGCAGGACTGCTTCGGCCGGTTCCGGTGGCCGCCCCGCGGGTGCCAGGTACAGCACGCAGATGGCACCGAGCAGCAGAACACCACCGCTGACGGTCAGCAAGGGCAGTGGTTCGGACAGCAGGACGACGGCCAGGATGGTCGCCGTCAACGGCTCGATGAGGGTCAGTACCGAGGCGACGCTGCTGGACGTCGAGCGCAGCCCGGCGTAGAAGAGCGCATAGGCCAGCACCGTCGTGGCGGCGCCCAGATACACGATCTGCGACACCGCCGTACCGGTGACGGCAAACCCGGCCCCGGAGATCAGCGCCGGCGGCAGCAGCGTCAGGGCCCCGATGACCGATGAGGTTGTGGTCATGACCAGCGGCGAAATGCCCTGGGCGGCATGACGACTGACGACCGTCGTGAGGCCGTAACTGACGCCGGAGCCGACAGCGGCGAGCAACCCGATGCCGGGGCGTGGCGCGGACGCCGTGGCCGCTCCGGCGGACGAGATGGCCACCAGCGCCAACCCGGCCACCGCGGCCGCGACGACGAGAACGGTGCGGGCGCCTGGTCGGCGCCGACCGCTGATCGACTCGATCACCGTGGTGATGACGGGCGCGATGCCCAGGCTGACCACGGTGGAGACGCCGACCCCGACGTCGGCCACCGAGATGAAATACAACACCTGGTACACGCCGAGCCCGACGCCGGCGAAAAGCAGCGACCAGGGACGGGTCCGCAGGCCCCGGACCGCCTCGGCCAGTTTCGGGCCGGACAGGATGAGCAGCAGTAGGGCCGCGGCCAGCAGCCGGTAGAAGCCGATGGCCACGGGGCCGAGGCCGGCCGACTCGTGCAGCGTGCGGACGACAACGCCCGCGGTGCCCCACAGGACGGCGGCCAGACTGATCTGGATCAGCCCCATGCGGTGGCCGATGGCGGTGCTGGTGCGGGTGCGCGCCGCGGACATGACACCACGTGGACTGAACATCTGGGTGGCCGTGGCCGCCGATATCAGGGGTCAGATGTTGAAGCCGAGGGCGCGGAGCTGTTCCCGCCCGTCGTCGGTGATCTTCTCCGGGCCCCACGGCGGCAGCCAGACCCAGTTGATCTTGTAGTCGGCCACCAGTTCCTCGCCTGCTCCCATCAGCGCAGCAGCGACCTGGTCCTCGATCATGTCGGTGAGAGGGCAGGCCGCGCTGGTCAGCGTCATGTCAATGGTCAGCGTCCTGGCCGCGTCGACGGTCAGGTCGTAGATCAGACCGAGGTCGACGATATTGACCCCCAGTTCCGGGTCGACGACGTCGCGCAGCGCCTCTTCGATGTCCTCGATCAGCGCGACGTCGACCGGTTCGGACGGCACCGCCGCGGCCGGCGGCGGTGTGCCGTCAAGCGCGGCAGCACCACGGGCCGAACGGTCGGTTTCCGGCTCCACGCCGTGATCGTGACCGGCATGGTCGTGACCGGCATGGTCGTGACCGGGATGGTCATGCCCTGCGTGGTCGTGGGTCTGGAACGACGTGTCGGTCATCGCCCGGTCCTTTCGTCGAGATTCAATTGACTCCCCTGTACGGCGGCGTCCTTGAACGCCATCCACCCCAGCAGGGCGCACTTCACCCGGGCGGGGTACTTCGACACCCCGGCGAAGGCGATGCCGTCGCCCAGGGTTTCCTCGTCTCCGGCGATCTTGCCGCGACTGGTGACCATCTTGTTGAATTCGTCCAGGGTGGCGAACGCCTCGGACAGCGGGCGTCCGATGGTCAGATCGGTCATCACCGAGGTGGCGGCCTGGGAGATCGAGCAGCCCAGCGCGTCGTAGGAGATGTCCTGCACCACCGCGTCTGCGCCGGGCCCGGAGAGCTTGACCCTCAGCGTCACCTCGTCGCCGCAGGTCGGGTTGACGTGGTGGACCTGGGCGTCGAACGGGTTCCGCAGTCCCTGGTGATGCGGCGTGCGGTAATGATCCAGGATGATCTCCTGGTAGAGCTGTTCCATCTGCATCGCTGACTATCCTTATCGCGCCGACGAGCGGGCGCCGAAGAACCGTTGGGCCTCGCGTACGGCGTCGACCAGCACGTCGACCTCGCCGGGCGTGTTGTAGACGGCGAACGAAGCGCGCACGGTCGCGGCCACGCCGTACCGGCGGTGCAGCGGCCAGGCGCAATGATGACCCACCCGGACCGCAACACCGGAATCGTCCAGAATCTGCCCGACGTCGTGCGCGTGTATGCCGCTCACCACGAAGGACACCGCGCCGCCCCGGTCGACCCCGTCCGTGGGGCCGATGATCCTGATACCAGGGAGCGCTGCGAGCCGGTCCAGGGCCAGGCCGGTGAGTTCGGCCTCATGGTCGGCCACCGTCTTCATGCCCAGCGTTTCCAGGTAGTCGACGGCGGCCCCCAGCCCGACGGCCTGCGACGTCATCGGAACGCCCGCCTCGAACCGGGCCGGCGGGGCGGCGTAGGTCGAATGGTCCATGAACACCTGCTCGATCATCGAACCGCCGGTCAAGAATGGCGGCATCTCCTCAAGCAGCTCGTACCGGCCGTACAGTCCGCCGACACCCGACGGACCCAGCATCTTGTGGCCGGAGAAGGCCAGGAAGTCGACGCCCAGGGCGGCGACGTCGACGCTGGAGTGCGGGACCGACTGACAGGCGTCGAGCACCGTCAGCGCGCCGACCTTTCGGGCCGCCTCGACCAGCACGTCGACCGGGTTGACGGTGCCCAGGACGTTCGACTGATGGGTGAACGCGACCACCCGGGTCCGCGGGTTGATCAACTGGTCGATGTTGGACAGGTCGAGCCGGAAGTCCTCGGTCAGCCCGAACCATCGGAGCGTGGCCCCTGTTCGACGGCAGAGTTCCTGCCAGGGAACGAGATTGGCGTGGTGTTCCATCTCGGTGACCAGGATCTCGTCGCCCGGACCCACCGCGAACCGGCCGCCGGTCCCGCCGCCCGCCCCCGGCGTGCCCACCGATGCGTTGCTCAACGAGTAGGCCACGAGGTTCAGGCTTTCGGTGGCGTTCTTGGTGAAGATCAGTTCGTCGGGGCGGCTCGCCCCGATGAAGGTGGCGATCCGGTCCCGGGCCGACTCGTAGGCGTCGGTCGCCTCCTCGGCCAGCTGGTGGGCGCCGCGGTGTACCGCCGAGTGGTGGGTGGTGATGTACTCCTGCTCGGCGTCGACCACCGTGACCGGCCGCTGCGACGTGGCACCCGAATCCAGGTACACCAACGGCTTTCCGCCGCGGACCGTGCGCGCCAGGATCGGGAAATCGGCCCGGATCACCGATACGTCGAAGGGATGGCCGTCCGTGGCCCGCCCGGTCGACTCGACGTGCACCGCCGTCACAACGCGCCGCCGGCTCCCGCAACCGCTGTGCCGACTGCGGCCGGGGTGAACCGCACGTACCCGTTGGCCTCGAGTTCGTCGGCCAGGTCCGGGCCGCCGGACTCGACGATCCGACCACCGACGAAGACGTGCACATGGTCGGGCGTGATGTACCGGAGGATGCGGGTGTAGTGGGTGATCAGCATGATGCCGACGCCGTCGCCCGAGCTGTCCGACGAGGCCTTGAACCGGTTGACCCCCTCGGACACGATGCGCAGGGCATCCACGTCCAGCCCGGAGTCGGTCTCGTCCAGCACGGCGATCTTGGGCCGCAGGAGCGACATCTGCAGGATTTCGTGACGCTTCTTCTCGCCGCCGGAGAAGCCTTCGTTGACATTCCGTTCGGCGAACACCGGATCGATCTCCAGGTCCGTCATCGCCGTCTTCACTTCTTTGACCCATTTGCGGATCGGTGGGGCCTCACCGCGGACGGCGGTGGCCGCGGTGCGCAGAAAGTTCGACGTGGACACGCCGGGCACCTCGACCGGGTACTGCATGGCCAGGAAGAGGCCGTCCCGGGCCCGGGCATCGACGGTCATGGCCAGCAGATCCTCGCCGTCCAGGGTGACCGTGCCGGAGGTGACCTGATACTTCGGATGACCGGCGAGCGAGTACGCCAGGGTGGACTTGCCGGAGCCGTTCGGGCCCATGATGGCGTGGGTCTGGCCGGAGGACACGGTCAGGTCGACGCCCCGCAGGATCTCCTGCGGCCCGTCGTCGGTGCGCACCGAAACGTGCAGGTCGCGGATCTCGAGAGTTGCCATAGTGAAGAAAGCTCCAAATGTTGAAGTCAGATGCCGATGATCGCGAGTTCGGACTCGATGATGTCGGTGGCCCGCTGCACCACGGATTCGACGCCCAGCCGGTGCAGCACCTCACCGAAGAAGCCGCGCACCACCAGGCGGCGGGCCACGGGTTCCGGGATACCGCGGGACAGCAGGTAGAACAGTTGCTCGTCGTCGAACCGCCCGGTGGCGCTGGCGTGCCCGGCACCGACGATCTCGCCGGTCTCGATCTCCAGGTTCGGCACCGAATCGGCGCGGGTGCCCTCGGTGAGCAGGAGGTTGCGGTTCATCTCGTAGGTGTCGGTACCCTCGGCCCCCGCCCTGATCAGCACGTCGCCGACCCAGACGGTGTGCGCCGACCTGCCCTGCAACGCGCCCTTGTACAGCACCCGCGACTTGCAGTGCGGCGCATTGTGATCCATGAACAGCCGGTGCTCCAGGTGCTGACCCGCGTCGGCGAAGTAGACCCCCAGCATCTCGGCGTCGCCGCCGGGGGCGTCGTAGGCCACCGAGCCGACCACCCGGACCAGGTCGCCGCCGAAGGTGAGCGCCGCGTGCCTGACGGTGGCGTCCCGGCCGACCAGCACGTGGTGCTGGGACAGATGAACGGCGTCCGGCGCCCAGTTCTGCTCCGAGACGTAGGTGAGCCGGGCGCCTTCCCCGACGACGATCTCGACCGTCTCGCTGATCGTGGCCGAACCTTCGTAGTTCACCACGACCGTGGCCGCGGCGTGGTGCCCGACCCGGACCACCAGGTGCGCAGCGATCGCCTGGTCGACGGAGTTGCCGCGGAAGACGATGACCACCGGCTCCGCCGTGCTCACCTCGGCCGCGATGTCGACGAAGAACACCGAGTCGGCCGCCTGATACGTCCGGGCGGACACGAAGTCGATCGGCAGGTACTTCGACAGTCCCTTGACCGCAAGCGCTTCGGCCCCGGACAGGGACACCGCGGTGACTCCGTCCCCGGCTGAGGCGGAGACGGTGAAATCGGAACCGGTGAGCGGGGCGTCATGGTGCAGACCGCGGAGCCGGCGCAGCGGGGTGAACCGCCATGCCTCCTCCCGCCCGGTGATGGGGCGGTGGTCGGCGAGCGAGAGGGAACCGATCCGGCCGGCGTGCGAGCCGACGCCCACATTCCGTCCGCCGACGAGCGTCTCACCGTCGTGCCCGCCCACCGTGACCGGGCGATCCGTCGTGATCGGCGTCGCCACGTTCAGCCCACCGCCCCTTCCATCTGCAGTTCGATCAGCCGGTTCAGCTCGAGCGCGTACTCCATCGGCAGCTCACGGGCGATCGGCTCGATGAAGCCGCGGACGATCATCGCCATCGACTCGTCCTCGGTCAGGCCGCGGCTCATCAGGTAGAACAGCTGCTCTTCGCTCACCTTGGACACGGTCGCCTCGTGTCCCATCGATACGTCGTCCTCCCGGACGTCGACGTACGGGTAGGTGTCGCTGCGAGAGATGGTGTCGACCAGCAGCGCGTCGCACTTGACGGTCGACTTGCTGTGGTGGGAGCCGGGATTCACCCGGACCAGACCGCGGTAGGACGTCCGGCCACCGCCGCGCGACACCGACTTGGAGATGATCGTCGAACTGGTGTGGGGGGCCAGGTGCAGCATCTTGGCTCCGGTGTCCTGGTGCTGTCCCTCGCCGGCGAACGCGATCGACATGACCTCGCCCTTGGCGTACTCCCCGGTCATCCAGACGGCCGGGTACTTCATGGTGACCTTGGAACCGATGTTGCCGTCCACCCACTCCATGGTCGCGCCGGCCTCGGCCTTGGCCCGCTTGGTGACCAGGTTGTAGACGTTGTTCGACCAGTTCTGGATGGTGGTGTACCGGCAACGACCGCCCTTCTTCACGATGATCTCGACGACGGCCGAGTGCAGCGAGTCGGACTTGTAGATCGGCGCGGTGCAGCCTTCGACGTAGTGCACGTAGGCGCCCTCGTCGACGATGATCAGCGTGCGCTCGAACTGACCCATGTTCTCGGTGTTGATCCGGAAGTAGGCCTGCAGCGGGATCTCCACGTGCACGCCCTTGGGCACGTACACGAACGACCCGCCCGACCACACCGCACTGTTCAGGGCCGAGAACTTGTTGTCGCCGGAGGGAATGACCGAGCCGAAGTACTCCCTGAACAGCTCAGGATGTTCCTTCAATGCCGTGTCGGTGTCCAGGAAGATAACGCCCTGGTCCTCCAGCTCCTTCTGGATGGAGTGGTAGACGACCTCGGACTCATACTGCGCGGCGACACCGGAGACCAGGCGCTGCTTCTCGGCCTCGGGGATGCCCAGCCGGTCGTAGGTGTTCTTGATGTCGGCCGGGAGGTCCTCCCAGCTCGCCGCCTGCTTCTCGCCGGACCGCACGAAGTACTTGATCGTGTCGAAGTGGATGCCGGACAGGTCGGCGCCCCAGGTCGGCATCGGCTGCCGCTCGAACAAGGTCAGCGCCTTGACCCGGAAGTTGGTCATCCATTCCGGCTCGCTCTTCTTGGCCGAGATGTCCCGCACCACGGCCTCGTTGATGCCGCGGGTGGCCGCCGCGCCGGCGACATCCGAGTCCGACCAGCCGAACGCGTAGTGACCGAGCGAGTCGATCGCCTGTTCCTGGGTCAGCGGACTGATCGTGTCGATGCCGTCCCTGAGACGTTCCGGAGCAGTCGTCATGACGTGGACCTTTCCTGTGGCGCTTGGGGTGCGTGAATGATGTGACTGGCGGCGGCCGGTCCGGCCGGGGCCGGACGGGCCGCCGGGATGAAGGTCGTGCAGAACGAGTCGCCCCTGGCGATGGTGGCCAGCCGCTGCGCGTACGTTCCCAACGCCTGCGTGATGACCGACATTTCCTCCTCGCACAACTGCGGGAATCTAGTCGCGACGTGGGCCACCGGGCAGTGGTGCTGACACAGCTGCTCGCCGACGCCGACCTGCTGGACGGAGGCCGCGAAACCCGCGCCGGTCAGCGCCCTGGCCAGAATCTCCGTCTTGGCGGGCACGTCGACGGCCGCGGCCAGCTCGTCGCGAACGCCGTCGAGAAGGTTCTCGGCACGACGACGGGCGAAGGCGACCACCGCGTCGGGGCCGGCCGCGTCGGCCAGGAACTCGAGCGCCTCCACCGCCAGCGAGTCGTAGGAATGTGGGAGCCGGGCGCGCCCGAGGTCGGTCAGCAGGTACGTCCGGGCCGGCCGTCCGCGGGCCCGACGGCCCAGGGTGGTGGCCTCGCGGCTGACGATCGCGCCCTCGGCCACCAGTTGGTCGAGGTGACGGCGGATGGCGGCGGGCGACAGACCGATCCGGTCGGCCAGCGCCACCGTGGTCAGCGGACCGTCCGCGAGCAGCAGCCGGACCACCGTCTCACGGGTGCGCAACTCGGCGTTGCCGTCCACAGCGGGACCATCGACCACGCGGGCGGGCGGACCGACGGAGTCGGTCGCATCGCGGGCCAATGTTTTCACAACACCAGTGTGACCTTTTTCCCGGCGAAGATCAAAGAGGTGAGCAGAACATCATAAGCAGCCGATGCCAGACAAGGCAAGGCTTACCTAAGATCCGGCGAACACTTCACGTGGACCGCACCTGGGCGCGAGGTGCCGGCCGCACCGGTCGAACGAGGGCCCCCATCAGGTCTGCCCCCGGTCCTAGACTGCCCCGGTGGCCATCGGCGGATCGATGAGGACGGTCGATCGGCCCCCCGGAGCGCTGAATCCGACGGAACGACGGCAGCTGTACCGGCTGCGCCGGTGGGGTACGGCCGGGGCGCTGCTGATGATGGTCGGTTCGACGTCCTCCTACGGGGCGGCCTCCCCGATCCCCAATCCGGTGGACGGCATCCGCGTGCTCGGCCTGCTGTCCCGGGTCGGTCCGGCGGCCCTGGCGGTGTCCTATTCGGGGATCGGCCTCGTCGTGCTGTGCTGGTTCCTGGTCGGCCGGCTGACCGCACCGGGCCGTACGCGCCGGCTGTCCCGCACCCAACTCACCCACACGCTGGCCATGTGGACCGTGCCGTTCCTTATCACCCCGCCGATCTTCTCCCGGGACGTCTACTCCTACCTGGCCGTCGGCGCGATGATGGTCCACGGCGACAACCCGTATCAGTCGGGTCCCTACGACAGCCTGGGCGACGGCAATCCCCTGGCCCACCAGGTGGACGCCCGGTGGCAGCACACCTCCTCCCCGTACGGACCGGCCTTCCTGCTGATCGCCAAGGGCGTGGTGTTGATCTCCGGGAACCACGTGGTCGTCGGGGTGCTGCTGCAACGGTGCGTCGAACTGGTCGGCGTCGCCCTGATCGTCTGGGCGCTGCCCCGGCTGGCCCGCCGCTGCGGCATCGATCCGGTCAGCGCACTGTGGCTGGGGGCGCTGAACCCGCTGCTGCTGTTCCACCTCGTGGCCGGCGGGCACAACGAGGCGCTGATGCTCGGGCTGATGCTCGCCGGACTGGAGATCGCGCTAGCCGGCGGCGCTCGGGGAATACACGATGGCCGGGACGGTGAGCTGCGAGCGGCGGCCGGCACCGCGTTGATCACCATCGCGGTCGGGATCAAGGTGACGGCGGCCATGGCCCTGGCGTTTCTGGCCATCGCGCTGGCCCGACGCGCGGGCGGACGGTGGAAGCATCTGGGCCGCTCCGCCGTTCTGCTCGGCGGTGTGGCCGCCGCAACCTTCGTCGTCCTGACCCTGCTGGCCGGTGCCGGTCTGGGCTGGATCCACGCCCTGTCCACCCCCGGGAGCGTCCGCTCGTTCCTCTCGTTGTCCACCACCCTGGGGGTCGGCGCCGGCCAGATCGGCCTGCTGCTGGGGCTCGGCGACCACACCCGCAGCACCATCGAGGTGATGCAGCCGCTGGGGACGGTGGTCGGCGGGGCCATCGCCGTCTTCGTGATGTGGCGATGCTGGCGGCGAACCATCGAACCGATCCAGGGCCTCGGCATCGCCCTCGGGGCGTTTGTCCTGCTCAGTCCGGTGATCCAGCCGTGGTACCTGCTGTGGGCCGCGCTTCCGCTGGCCGCCTCCACGGGTCTGTCCACCTACCGC
This sequence comes from uncultured Nakamurella sp., assembly GCA_964250735.1. Taxonomy (GTDB): domain Bacteria; phylum Actinomycetota; class Actinomycetes; order Mycobacteriales; family Nakamurellaceae; genus Nakamurella. The sequence goes on from CAXUHA010000004.1 coordinate 129,903, forward strand.
AGGGCCACGGTGTGGCTCAGCGCGGTGTTCTCGGTGATCATCATGCCCAACGGAGCCACCATTCCGGTCTTCACCATCGTGCAGGCCGTGGTGGTGGCCGCGGTGGTCGTCGGCGGGGCCCTCTGGATGCTGCGCCGGTCGGGGCTGCCGCGACCCGACCCGCCGCCCGGCGGACTCCTGCACCCGGTGGCCGCTGTGCCCGCCGGTCGTTCCGGATCCGTGACCGCCGTCCCATCCGTCAATGCCGATGCCACCCAACGGGCGGGCAATCCCTATCCTCGGGATCGTGACACCGACGCACACCGGCCCGCCGCTCCCGGCCGGTCCGCAGAGCTCAGCTCCGACGACGACTGACGGCAGCAGCCGGCCGTACGCGGTCGTCGTCGAGGGGTTGCACCGCGCGTTCGGCCAGGTGGCCGCGGTCGACGGACTTTCCTTCCGGTTACCGACCGGCTCCCTGCTCGCACTGCTCGGCCCGAACGGTGCCGGCAAGACCACCACGGTGGAGATCTCCGAAGGGTTCACCAGAGCCGACGCCGGCCAGGTGCGCGTGCTCGGTCTCGATCCGTGGCGCCAGAGTCGCACACTGCGACCCAGGATAGGGGTGATGCTGCAGGCCGGCGGCGCCCACGCCGCCGCCCGTGCCGGTGAGATGCTCGCTCTGATGGCTCGCTGTTCGGCCAACCCCCTCGACCCGGCCTGGCTGCTGGACGTCCTGGGCCTGACCGCGTCGGCCCGGACGCCGATCCGCCGCCTGTCCGGCGGCCAGGTCCAGCGGCTGAGCCTGGCCATGGCGCTGATCGGTCGCCCGGAGATGCTGTTCCTGGACGAACCGACCGCCGGGATGGATCCGCAGGCCCGGCACCTGGTGTGGGACCTGCTCAGAGCGGCCCGCAGTGACGGCGTCTCGATCCTGCTCACCACGCATCTGCTCGACGAGGCCGAGTTGCTCGCCGACCGCATCCTGATCATCGACAACGGTCGCGCCGTCGCCGACGGGACGCTGGCGGAACTGACCGGAGGGGTGTCGCAGCTGCGGTTCACGGCCAGCCCCGGCCTGGAACTGGACCTGCTCCGGCGGGCTCTTCCGCTGGGATTCCGGGTGGTGGAGAGCGCTCCCGGTCGCTACCTGCTGGACGGCGACATCGTGCCGGCGACGATGGCCACGGTGACCTCGTTCTGCGCCAGGGTCGGCGTCCTGCCCAGCGGTCTGCAGGTCGGCGCACGGTCGCTGGATGACGTCTTCCTGGAACTCACCGGAAAGGAGCTGCGGGAATGACGGACTCCGCGGTCGCCGGCGGCCCCGGCCGGGCCCCCTTCGCCCCGGGCGCCTTCGCCCCCGACCCGCGGCGGGCGCCCGGCCGGGCCATGGTCCGGGCGGCGTCCGGACTCGAGCTGAAGATGCTGCTGCGCAACGGGGAACAGTTGTTGCTGGCCCTGGTCATTCCGCTGGCCGTCCTCATCGGATTGACCACCATGTCGGTCGTGGAGCTGGCCTCCCCGCGGGTGGACACCGTGACCCCGGGCGTGCTGGCCCTGGCGATCATGTCGACCGCGTTCACCGCGCAGGCCATCACCACCGGCTTCGACCGGCGGTACGGCGTGCTCAAGCGGCTGGCCGCCGCCGGCATGGGACGGGCCCTGCTGATCGCCGGGAAATGCGGGGCCGCCCTGGCCGTGATCGTCGGACAGTGGGTGATCCTGGGTGCGGTCGCGTTGATCCTCGGGTGGCACCCGCACGGCAACCCCGGCGCTCTGGTGGTGATCGTGGTGCTCGGGGCGGCGGCCTTCATCGGCCTGGCCCTGCTCCTGGGCGGCACCCTGCGCGCCGAGGCCGTGCTGGCGCTGGCCAACCTGCTCTGGTTCGCCATGGTCCTGGTGGGCGGGGTGGTCATCCCGCTGACCGCGGCGCCCGGCTGGTTGCGGACCGTCGGCGGATTCACCCCGGCCGGCGCCCTGTCGACCGCGCTGCGCGACGTGCTCGGCGCCGGGCTCGCGCCCTCCGCGTCGAGTCTGTTGGTGCTGTCCGGGTGGGTCGTTCTGGGCTGGGCCGGCACCGTACGGTGGTTCCGATGGCAGTGACCATGAAGTCGACGACCCGGTCCGTCCGACCGGCCGGCGCCCCGCCCTGGTGGCGCCGCTGGCCGACGCAACGGGTGCAGCGCGTGCTGGCCTGGCTGGCGGTCATCACCAACGGCGGTATCGCCGTGACGGGCTCCACGGTCCGGGTGACCGGTTCCGGGCTCGGCTGCCCCACCTGGCCGCAGTGCACGCCCGGGTCCCTGATCCCGGTGTCGCGATCCGGGATGGCCGCTTTCCACCAGGCGGTGGAGTTCGCCAACCGGACCCTCACCGGCGCGGTGCTGATCCCGTCGCTGGGCATCTTCCTGGCGTTGCTGCTCGCCCCGCGGAGTCGACGGTCGCTGACCCGGCTGGCGTTCCTGCTCCCGTTCGGCGTCGTGCTGCAGGCGATCTGGGGGGGCATCACGGTGCGCACGGGCCTGGCCTGGTGGACGGTCGCTCCGCACATGCTGGTCTCGCTGGCCTTGCTTTTCGTCGCGATCGCGGTGCTGGTCCGGGTGGGCGAGACCGACGATCCGCCGGTGGCCGTGGTGCCCCGGCCGCTGCGGTTGCTGACCTGGGCCACCGTCGGTGTGCTGGTGCTGTTGTGCGTGGCGGGCACGCTGGTCACCGCGGCCGGTCCGCACGGGGGCGACGCATCCACCCCGCGCCTGGACCTGCCGGTGGAGTCGTTGGCCCAACTGCACGCGGACCTGATGTTCACCTATTTCGGCCTGCTGATCGCCCTGACCGCCGGCTATCTGGCCGTGGCCGCGCCCCGCCGGTTGGTGGAGCGCGCCGTCGTCCTGGTCGTCGTGACGGCGGCGCAGGGCGCGATCGGACTGGTCCAGTACTTCACCGGGGTGCCGGAGGCGTTGGTCGTGTCCCACGTCCTCGGCGCGGTGTTGCTGGTGGCCAGCGCCGCGATGGTGGCCATGGCCACCAGGGTCAGATCTCCGGCCGGCCGGCCGGCCTGACGCTTCCCCGGCCCAGCCGACCTACGGTCAGCGCCCGCTGCGGGCCATCCGGATCCGATCCCCGCGACTCACCACGATGCGCGAGGTCAGGTCCCGGTCCCAACTGCCGACCGGGACATCGGCCGCGGCGCAGATCGAGGTGGCCACGTCGGTGTCCCCGACCACCACGTCGGTGAACCGCCCGTCCGCGGCGACCACCACGATCCGTGCTCCGCGACGACCCAGCCGGTCGACGACCGCAGTGCCACTGCCGCCGTGCCGGCCGACAAAGGCCCGCAACCGGGCGGCGATCCGGCCGGTCCCCGTGGTGTCCGGGCCGGAGTCGCGGTCGCCGGTCGGTGCGGTCACCGACCCCAACCGACAACGTTCAGCCCCACCGCGGCGTCGACGGCCCAGGCCACCGAGACGGCGGTCAGGTACAGGTTGGACAGGTGGAACAACGTCATCGGCTGGGCCGGTACCCCGCGGAGAACCCGGAAGTGCAGGACGTGGGCGATGGCCAGGAAGGCCAGACCGGCCGGCACGGCCACCGCGGCGTAGATCCACGAGGACGCCGGGATCAACAGCAACGAGCAGGCCACCATGGCCCACGAGTAGATGACGATCTGACGGACGACGACCCGCTCCGGAGCCACCACCGGCAGCATCGGCACCCCCGCGGCCGCGTAGTCGTCCCGGTAGCGCATGGCCAGCGCCCAGGTGTGCGGCGGCGTCCAGAAGAAGATCACCCCGAAGAACACCCAGGCCGGCCAGCCGGTGCCACCGGTGATGGCCGACCAGCCGATGACCACCGGCATGCAGCCGGCCAGCCCGCCCCAGACGATGTTCATGCTGGTCCGCCGCTTGAGCCACATGGAGTACACGAAGACGTAGAACAGGATGGCCGCGGCGGCCAGGACCGCCGCCGACCAGGTGGTGGTCAGGGCCAGGAAGGCGCACGAAGCCAGACCGAGCGCGATGCCGAACACCAGCGCGTGACGGGTGGGAACCAGCTGACGGGCCAGCGGCCGGGACCTGGTGCGGCGCATCACGGCGTCGATATCCGCGTCCACCACACAGTTCAGCGCGTTGGCGCTGCCCGCGGCCAGGGTGCCGCCGACCAGCGTGGCCAGCATGAGAGCCAGGGTCGGAACGGCTCGCTGGGCGGCGAACATGGCCGGGATGGTGGTGATCAGGAGCAGTTCGATGATGCGCGGCTTGGTCAACGCGAGGTAGGCGCCGAGCCGCACCTTGAGCGGGTTGGGCCGGACCGGGACGTGTTCGACGACAGCCGAACTGTCGGCGGAGGTCTGGGACGCCACGCCTACCTCCGCATCGCTTCTCTGGTGCCCGGCGGGCCGGGTGCGCGGCCATCGGAGCACCCGCCGGCCCATCCTATGGGGCCCGCCCGGAAGGACCGGGATCCACCCCGCACGTTCGTCCGGGCGCGGTGCAGACAGGAGCGGGCGCGGCGTCGAACACCGAGAACATGGGTACTAGGGTTTGGAGTTGGAGCATCGCGCGCCTTGCGTCAGCGCGCCCAGAACCCGCGGCCCCAGCGGTCGCCCGGCCGAGGAAGGTCATCCCCCGTGACCAGTACCGCCCAGATCACCGAACTCACCACCGCCCATCTACCCGACGACTGGTCCGAGCTGGACACCCGTGCCGTCGACACGGCCAGACTACTGGCGGCGGACGCCGTCCAGAAGGTCGGCAACGGCCACCCCGGGACGGCCATGAGCCTGGCGCCACTGGCCTATTCCCTGTTCCAGAAGGTGATGAGGCACGATCCCGCCGAAGACGACTGGCCGGGCCGTGACCGGTTCGTGTTGTCCGCCGGGCACTCCAGCCTGACCCTGTACATCCAGTTGTACCTGGCCGGGTTCGGCCTGGAACTGGAGGACCTGCAGGCGCTGCGCACCTGGGGCTCCAAGACGCCGGGACATCCCGAGGTCCGCCACACCCGGGGCGTGGAGATCACCACCGGGCCGCTCGGCCAGGGGCTGGCCTCCGCGGTCGGCATGGCCATGGCCGCCCGCCGGGAACGCGGGCTGTGGGACCCGAACGCCGCGCCCGGGGAGAGCCCCTTCGACCATTTCATCTACGTGATCGCCTCCGACGGCGATATCGAGGAGGGCATCACCTCCGAGGCGTCGTCGATCGCCGGGCGCCAGCAGCTGGCCAACCTGATCGTCTTCTACGACCACAACCAGATCTCCATCGAGGACGACACCAACATCGCCCTCTCGGAGGACGTGGCGGCCCGGTACGAGGCCTACGGCTGGCATGTCCAGAAGGTGGAGGGCGGCGAGAACGTCATCGGCATCCTGGAGGCGATCGAGGCGGCCAAGGCGGTGACCGACAAGCCGTCGTTCATCCAGCTGCACACCATCATCGGCTTCCCGGCCCCGACCAAGATGAACACCGGAAAGGCCCACGGTTCCGCACTGGGCGCCGAGGAGATCGCGGCCACCAAGAAGATCCTCGGCTTCGATCCGGAGAAGTCCTTCGAGGTGGACGACACCGTCATCAAGCACACCCGGCTCGCCCTGGAGCGCGGCGAGGCGGCCAGGGCGGAGTGGCAGAAGAAGTTCGACTCATGGGCGGAGGCAAACCCGGAGAACAAGGCCCTGTTCGACCGGCTGGTGGCCCGGGAACTGCCCGCGGGCTGGACCGACTCGCTGCCGAGTTGGGCACCCGACCCCAAGGGCATCGCCACCCGGGCCGCCTCCGGTGCGGTGCTCTCCGCCATCGGCGACGTGCTGCCCGAGCTGTGGGGCGGTTCGGCGGATCTGGCCGAGTCCAACAACACCACGATCAAGGGCGCCGACTCGTTCGGTCCGGCCGACGCGGCCACCGGCCAGTGGAAGGCCCAGCCCTACGGCCGGACACTGCATTTCGGTATCCGCGAGCACGCCATGGGAGCGATCCTGTCCGGGATCGCCCTGCACGGTCCGACCCGTCCGTACGGCGGGACCTTCCTGCAGTTCTCCGACTACATGCGCGGCGCGGTGCGACTGGCCGCCGTGATGGGTGCACCCGCCGTCTACGTGTGGACCCACGACTCCATCGGGCTGGGCGAGGACGGCCCCACCCATCAGCCGGTCGAGCACCTGGCCGCGCTGCGGGCCATCCCGGGGCTGGCCGTCCTGCGCCCCGCCGACGCCAACGAGACGGCGTTCGGCTGGCAGGCGGTGTTGGAGAAGCAGAGCGTCTGGAACACCGGGCCGGTCGGCTTGGCGTTGACCCGCCAGAACGTCCCGGTGTTGGTCGGTACCACCGCCGAGGGTGTCGCCCGCGGCGGCTACGTGCTGGCCGACGCGGAGGGCGAACTCCGGGTCATCATCATCTCCTCCGGTTCGGAGGTGCAGATCGCCGTGGCGGCCAGGGAAACCCTGCAGGCGGAAGGCATCGGCACCCGGGTCGTCTCCATGCCCTGCCTGGACTGGTTCGAGGCCCAGGACCAGACGTACATCGAAAGTGTGCTGCCCAAGGCCGTCACCGCGCGGGTGTCCGTCGAGGCGGCCATCGCCCAGCCGTGGTGGCGGTGGATCGGCAGCCAGGGTCGCCCGGTGTCGCTCGAGCACTACGGCGCCTCCGCGGCCGCGGCAACTCTGTATCAGGAATTCGGCATCACCGCAGAAGCAACCGTGGCCGCGGCCAAGGAATCGTTGGCCGCGGCCAACACCCCGGACACGTCCTCGGAGGGCACGACGTCCCTCGAAGGGGCCGAAAGCGACCTGTAGGACGGCGCACCCCGCGCAGACCGCGCAGCACAGTCCGAACTGACCCCTCATCCCGAAGGAAGAAGCTGAGAATCATGACCGATCCACTCGCCGACCTCTCTGCCGCCGGTGTCTCGCTGTGGCTGGACGACCTGTCGCGCCAGCGCCTGCACAGCGGCAACCTGGCCGAACTGATCACCACCAAGCACATCGTCGGGGTGACCACCAACCCGTCGATCTTCGCGGCCGCTCTGGCCGTCGGAGAGTCCTACCAGGAACAGGCGGACGAGCTGAAGGCCCGCGGCGCCTCGGTGGACGACGCCGTACGCGCCATGACCACCGACGACGTCCGCGACGCCTGCGACCTGTTCAGCGATCTGTACTCCTCCACCGGCGGCGTCGACGGGCGGGTGTCCATCGAGGTGGAGCCGGGTCTGGCCCACGACACGGCGGGAACGGTCGCGCAGGCCCAGGAGCTGTACAAGATCGTCGATCGGCCCAACGTGCTGATCAAGATCCCGGCCACCCTGGCCGGGCTCCCGGCGATCACCCAGACGCTGGCCGAGGGCATCAGCGTCAACGTGACGTTGATCTTCTCGCTGGAGCGGTACGAGGGCGTGATCGACGCGTTCATCGCCGGGTTGGAGCAGGCCAAGGCCAACGGGCACGACTTGTCCAAGATCCACTCCGTGGCCTCCTTCTTCGTGTCCAGGGTCGACACCGAGATCGACGCGCGGCTGGCCAAGATCGACACCCCGGAAGCCACCGCCCTGCGCGGCAAGGCCGCCATCGCCAACGCCCGGTTGGCCTACCAGCTGTTCGAGCAGAAGTTCATCGGCGAGCAGTGGAAGGCCCTGGCCGCGGCCGGCGCCCACGCCCAACGGCCACTGTGGGCGTCCACCGGCGTCAAGGATCCCAACTACGACGACACCCAGTACGTCGTCGAGCTGGTCGCCCCGCAGACGGTCAACACCGCCCCGGAGAAGACCATCGACGCGGTGGCCGATCACGGCGTCATCCGCGGGAACACCGTGGAGGGGACCTACGGAGCGGCCTCGGCCACGTTCAGCGCACTCGAGGCGGTCGGTATCGACCTGCCCGACGTGTTCGCGGTGCTCGAATCCGAGGGTGTCGACAAATTCGTGAAGTCGTGGGAAGAGTTGCAGGAAACGGTCCGCAAGTCCCTGGCCGGCTGATTCGCCCGACCCGGCCGGCGGCGCCAGGAGCGCCGTCGGCCGTAGGCGTTCGCCGCAGATGAGAACCGCCGGGAAGGAACGCCTCGCGTCATGACGACCAGCTACGTCAACCCGCTCCGGGACGCACGGGACAAGCGGCTGCCGCGGATCGCCGGCCCGTCGGGCATCGTCATCTTCGGTGTCACCGGGGATCTGTCCCGCAAGAAGCTCATGCCGGCCATCTACGACCTGGCCAACCGCGGCCTGCTGCCGCCCGGTTTCGCCCTGGTCGGCTTCGCCCGACGGGACTGGGCCAACGAGGATTTCGCCAAGGTGGTCCACGATTCGGTGCGGCAGTACGCCCGGACGCCCTTCTCCGAGGAGGTGTGGCGCCACCTGGCGGACGGGTTCCGGTTCGTCTCCGGATCGTTCAACGACGACGACGCGTTCGACGCGCTGGCCGCCACGCTGGCCGATCTGGACCGGGTGAAAGGGACGGGCGGCAACCACGCTTTCTACTTCTCCATCCCGCCGGGGGCCTTCCCCCTCGTCCTGCAGCAACTGCACCGCTCCGGCATGTCCGATCCGCACGGTGACGAGTGGCGCCGGGTCGTCATCGAGAAGCCGTTCGGCCACAACCTGGAGTCGGCGCAGGATCTGAACAAGCTGGTCAACGAGGTGTTCCCGTCCGAAGCCGTCTTCCGGATCGATCACTACCTGGGCAAGGAGACGGTGCAGAACCTGTTGGCCCTGCGCTTCGCCAACCAGCTCTACGAACCGATCTGGAACTCCAACTACGTCGATCACGTGCAGATCACCATGGCCGAGGACATCGGGGTCGGTGGCCGGGCCGGGTACTACGACGGTATCGGCGCCGCCCGCGACGTCATCCAGAATCACCTGATCCAGTTGCTGGCGTTGACCGCGATGGAGGAACCGGTCTCGTTCTCGCCGAAGGAACTGCGCACCGAGAAGATCAAGGTGTTGTCGGCGGTGCGGCTGCCCCCCGACCTGTCGCTGGGGACGGCCCGCGGTCAGTACGCGGCCGGGTGGCAGGGCGGCAGCAAGGTGGGCGGCTACCTGGACGAGGACGGCATCTCGACGAAGTCCACCACCGAGACCTACGCGGCGGTCAAGCTTCTGGTCGACACCCGGCGCTGGGCCGGCGTGCCGTTCTACCTCCGGACCGGCAAGCGACTGGGCCGGCGCGTCACCGAGATCGCCGTCGTCTTCAAACGGGCCCCGCACCTGCCGTTCTCGCACACCGACACCAACGAGCTGAGTTCCAACGCTCTGGTCATCCGGGTACAGCCCGACGAGGGCGTGACGATCCGGTTCGGCTCGAAGGTCCCGGGGCCGATCATGGAGGTCCGTGACGTCAACATGGACTTCTCCTACGGGCAGTCGTTCACCGAAGCCTCCCCGGAAGCCTATGAACGGCTGATCCTGGACGTACTGCTGGGCGAGCCGTCGCTGTTCCCGCAGGACGAGGAGGTCGAGTTGTCCTGGCGGATCCTGGATCCGGTGGAGAAGTTCTGGGCCCGATCGAACGCGCAGCCCGAGGCGTACGTCTCCGGCACGTGGGGTCCCGCGTCCGCGGACGTGATGATGGCCCGTGACGGCCGGTCATGGCGGCGACCGTGACTACCCTGCTGGGGAAAGGCGAACCGCGGTGATCATCGATCTGCCGTCCACCACCTCGTCGACCATCAACAAGAAGATGGTCGAGATGCGGGAGAAGGGCGGGGCCAACGCCCAGGGCCGGGTGCTGACCCTGGTCATCGTCACCGACGAGGACTCTTCCGAGGACCCGATCGCGGCCGCCAACGGTGCGTCGTTCGAGCATCCCTGCCGGGTCATCGTGGTTGCCAAAGGCTCCAAGCGCGGTGCGGCCCGGCTGGACGCCCAGATCCGGGTGGGCGGTGACGCCGGGGCCAGCGAGGTGATCGTGCTCCGCCTGTTCGGTCCGCTCGCCGACCACGGGGCCGCCGTCGTCATCCCGTTGCTGCTCCCCGACGCGCCGGTGGTGGCCTGGTGGCCCGGTGAGTCCCCCGATTCCCCGGCGCAGGACCCGATCGGTGCGCTCGCCCAGCGGCGCATCACCGACTCGGCCGCAGTCCGACGGCCGGTGGCCGCCCTGGTCACCCGCCGCACCAGCTACCAGCCGGGCGACACCGACCTGGCCTGGACCAGAGTGACCCTCTGGCGCGGGTTGCTGGCCGCCGCGCTCGACCAACCGCCCCACGAGAAGATCACCGAGGCGACCGTGGCCGGCGCGTCGGATTCGACATCGGCCGACCTGATGGCCGGCTGGCTGGCGCTCCAACTGCGCTGCCCGGTACGACGCATCAAGGTCGACCGATCGGGCAGCGGCCTGCGGGCGGTCACCCTGACCCGGCGTTCCGGTGAGATCAGCCTGGTGCGGCCGGAGGGAGTGACGGCCACCCTGACGGTGAGCAATCAGGCGCCACGCCAGTTGACCCTGCCCCGGCGGATTCTGCGAGACTGCATCGCCGAGGAACTGCGCCGACTGGACGCCGACGACGTGTATGCCGACGTGCTGTCCAAGGGCCTGGATCTGGTCGCCAAGACGGCCGCCGCCGACGCCGATGCGACGACCGGGACGGCCAGCCGGACCAGGACCCGGCTCAGCGCCGGAGCCAACGCCAAGTCCGGGGCAGTGAAGTCGGCGGCCAAGGCGACCACCACCGGAGAATCCTCCGCGCCGCCCAAGGCGGCGCCGGTCGCGTCGAAGAGCCGGACCCGGTTGGCCGCCCCCAAGGCCACCACCGCCAAGCCCACTCCCAAGGCCACCGCCAAAGTCGCTGCCGCCAAAGTCGCTGCCCCCAAGCAGACCGCCCCCAAGCAGACCGCCCCCAAGCAGACCGCCGGCCGGCCCGTCTCCGCCGCCGGGGCCGAATCGGAGGTCACCGCACCTTCCGAACCGCCGCCACCCGCTCCGGCCACGGGGCCGGATCTGCACGAGGATCACACGTGAGCGCGCCCGAGGTGGTCGTCCATCCGGACGCCGATGTGCTGGCGTCCGCCACCGCGGCCCGACTGATCACCACCCTGATCGACGTGCAGGCGTCCGGACGGATCCCCCGCATCGTGCTGACCGGCGGTGGGTCCGGCATCGGTCTGTTGGCCCAGCTCAACAGCTCGTCGGCCCGGGACGCAGTCGACTGGAAGCGGGTCGAGTTGTACTGGGGCGACGACCGGTTCGTGCCTGGGGACGATCCCGAGCGCAATGAGAAGCAGGCCCGGGACGCGCTCCTGGATCACGTGCCGCTCGACCCGGCCCTGGTGCATCCGATGGCCGCGTCCGACGGCGAGTTCGGCCCGGACGTCGATGCCGCGGCGGAGGCCTATGCCCGCATCATCGGCCCGCACCCGGTGTTCGACGTGGTGATGCTCGGCATCGGCCCGGAGGGCCACGTGGCGTCGATCTTCCCCGAGTCGCCGGCGGTCTTCGATCAGCGGTCGGTGGTCGCGGTGCGCGATTGCCCGAAACCGCCGCCGACCAGGATCTCGCTGACCCTGCCCACGATCCGGACGGCGGCCCAGGTGTGGATCGTCACCGCCGGCGCGGGAAAAGCCGAAGCCGTGGCCGCGGCTCTGGGCGGAGCCGGCGAGGCGTCGCTGCCGGCGGCCGGCGCGATCGGGACCGCACGTACCCTCTACCTGCTGGACCGCGGCTCGGCCGGTCAGCTGCCCGTCGATCTGACCCGGACCACTACCCCCTGATCCACCGGACGTGACAGAGCCGACACCTGCGGCCGACGGCCGGCCGGTGCGGTACTGGGATGCTTGACCGAACAATGGCGCCGCGGGATGCCCCTGCGGTCGTCGGCGGATCCGCACAGTGTGCGGTCGCCATCGGTCCTCGAGGAGGAGAGCCACCATGAATAACCCCGTGGTCAAGGTAACCGTGACCGGCGCAGCCGGGCAGATCGGCTACGCCCTGTTGTTCCGGATCGCCAGCGGGGCGATGTTGGGCCCGGACACCCCGGTGTCGCTGAGCCTGCTGGAGATCACCCCCGCGCTCAAGGCCGCCGAGGGCACGGCGATGGAACTCGACGACTGCGCCTTCCCGTTGCTGGCCGGGGTGAACATCACCGACAACGCCAAGGACGCCTTCGACGGCACCTCCATCGCACTGCTGGTCGGCGCCCGCCCCCGCGGCCCCGGCATGGAACGCGGTGATCTGCTGGCCGCCAACGGTGGCATCTTCAAACCCCAGGGTGAGGCCCTCAACGCCGGCGCCGCGGAAGACGTCAAGGTGCTGGTGGTCGGCAACCCGGCCAACACCAACGCCCTGATCGCTCGTTCCCATGCCCCCGACGTCCCGGCCGACCGGTTCTCGGCGATGATGCGGCTGGATCACAACCGGGCGCTGTCCCAGGTGGCGGCGAAGCTCGGCGTCTCGGTCAGCGAGGTCAGCAACATGACGATCTGGGGCAATCATTCCGCCACCCAGTACCCGGACCTCTTCCACGCCCAGGTCGGCGGCCGGTCGGTGGCCGAGCAGGTGGACCGGGAATGGCTGGAGGACACCTTCATCCCCACGGTGGCCAAGCGCGGCGCCGCCATCATCGACGCCCGTGGCGCATCGTCGGCGGCGTCCGCGGCCAACGCCGCGGTCGACCACATCCACACCTGGGTGAACGGGACCCCGGCCGGCGACTGGACCAGTGCGGGGATCGTCTCGGACGGCTCCTACGGCGTCCCGGAAGGTTTGATGTGCGGCTTCCCGGTCACCGCGGACGGCGGCGGCTGGACCATCGTCCAGGGCCTGGACCTGGACGACTTCTCCCGGGCCCGGATCGACCGCTCGGTCGCCGAGTTGGTGGAGGAACGGGACGCCATCACCGCTCTCGGCCTCGTCTGAGGCGGAGCCGGGTCAGTTGGGCCGGCCCTTGCCGGGCAGGACCTGTGCGCGCAGGACCTGTAGCAGCGCGTCCCCGTCCGGTACGCCCAGGCCGGTGCACGCATCCCACCCGGGCCCGGCCTGGTACTGGCCGTTGTTGCCCACCGTGATGTCCCGGAAGCCGGGCTGGACGACCCCGGCGGCGACCCGGGCGTACAGCGCCGGCTGGAGCAGTCCGAGCGGCTTGCCCAGCGCCTGCACCAGGCGGGCGGTGAGCGCGGCCCAGAGCGGGGCCACCGCACTGGTACCGCCGATGACGGTCTTCTGACCGTCGACCAGCACTTCGTACCCGGTCTGCGGATCGGCGTCACCGGAGACGTCGGGCACGCCCCGGCCGTACCGGCCGGAGGCTCGGGCCGGGACACCGGCATGGGCCTGCCACGTCGGACGGCTGAACTTGTCGCTGACCCCGCCGCCGGTGGCACCCTTGCCCGAGCCGTTGTCCCAGACCGTTTCGCTGGTCACGGAGCCGTCGCTGACGTCGGCGCGCAGGCTGGTGCCGCCGCAGGCCAGCGCGTGCGGGCTGGAGGCGGGGAAATCGCAGTGCGCGTTGTTGTCGGTGGCCCGGTCGGTGCTGCCGTCATCGCCGGCCGCGGCCGTCACCGTCACGCCCAGGACTGCCGCGTCGGCGAACGCCGAGTCCATCGCCTGTCGGGCCTGGGCCGTCCACTCGTCCTCGTTCTGACCCCAGCTGATGCTGATCGACGCGGGCGTCGGTTCGGCGTGGGCGGCGTCGGACACGGCATCCAGGAACCCCGCATCGGTGTTGGGTGCGAAGTACACCAGCACATTCGCACCCGGAGCCAGGGCACCGACCACCTCGATGTCCAGCAGGACCTCACCGTCGGCACCGTTCGGATCCTGACCTGGCTCGTTCTGGGCGCCGTCCACCCCCACCGCGGTGACCTTCGGACCGGTGATCCCGAGACCGCCGAAGTACGCGTCCAGGTCGCTCTGCGCGAAGCCTCCGCCCAGTTCGATGATGGCCACGGTCTGACCGGTGCCGTCGGTGTCCGACGGGAACCGGTAGATGGTGCCCAACTCCAGGGGGGTGTAGCTGACCGGGTGGTCGGTGACCGCCGGCCGTGCCAGCCGCGTCCTGGCCTGCGGCCGGTCGTCCAGGCCGAGCACCGCGGTGACGACGTCGTGGAGGGGGGCCGGAACGGTCAGCTCGCCTTCGCGCTGCCGGAACCGCACGGCCTTCCCGGACTCCCCGTCGGGTGCGCTCGCCACGGCCAGCGTGGTGCCGAACAGAGATTCGAGGGTGCGGGCCGGGCCGGTGATCAGCACCCGGCGGGAGGCAGCGTCCACCCGGACGACGGACGCGCCGGCGGCGCGAACGGCCTCGGTGACCGCGTGCACGTCCTGCGGGGCGGCGCCGTATTCCTCGGCCAGCTCGGCCCTGGTCAGAGGGGCGGGTAGGTCACCCGGCAGCTCGGCTCGCCGCCGCAGCACCAGGGTGACCTGGATCTGCTCGGAACCGGCTACGTCGCCGACCTTCTCCGAGTTCTCCAGAGGCGCCCGGTCGCTGCCCGGGACCACCCGGCGGGCCACCGCGTGCGCTGCCGCCCCATCCGACGGGACGGGCGCGGACTCTGCTTCGGTTGTCATACCCATATGGTGCCCCGGACCCCCGACAGTGATACCGCCGCAACGCCGCCGGCCCCCTGTCGCCGGTCAGATCTCGTCCGGCACGCCGTCCGAGCCGCCGGTCAGGGTGGTCAGGATGGAATCCAGCTCGTCCGGCCGGACCAGCACCTCGCGGGCTTTCGACCCCTCGGACGGCCCGACGATCCCCCGCGTCTCCATCAGGTCCATCAACCGGCCGGCCTTGGCGAAGCCGACCCGCAGTTTGCGCTGCAGCATCGAGGTGGACCCCAGCTGCGAGGTGACCACCAGGTTGATCGCCTCGATCAACTCGTCCAGATCTCCCCCGATGTCCGGGTCCACGTTCTTGGTCGGATCCGGCTTGGCCACCGTGACGTTCTCGGCGTACTCCGGGGCGGCCTGGGACTTGGCGAAGGCCACCACCTCCGCGATCTCCTCGTCGCTGACGTAGGCCCCCTGGATGCGAGCGGCGTTGCGCGCCCCCATCGGCAGGTACAGGGCATCCCCCATGCCGCTGAGCTTCTCGGCCCCCGGCTGGTCCAGGATGACCCGCGAATCGGTGAGCGAGGACGTGGCGAAGGCCAGTCGGGACGGCACATTCGTCTTGATCAGACCGGTGACGACGTCGACCGAGGGCCGCTGGGTGGCCAACACCAGATGGATCCCGGCCGCCCTGGCCTTCTGGGTGATCCGCACGATCGCGTCCTCCACGTCCCGCGGAGCGGTCATCATCAGGTCGGCGAGTTCGTCGATGATACCTAGGATGTACGGGTACGGCCGGTAGACGCGTTCCGAACCGGGTGGCGTCCTGATGTCGCCGGATCTCACCTTCTTGTTGAAGTCGTCGACGTGCCGCACGCCGTGGGCGAGCATGTCGGTATAGCGCTGTTCCATCTCGTCGACCAGCCAGGCGAGCGCCACGGCCGCCTTCTTCGGGCTGGTGATGATCGGTGTGATCAGGTGCGGGATGCCTTCGTACGGCGTCAGTTCGACCATTTTCGGGTCGATCAGCACCATCCGGACCTCGCTCGGGCTGGCTCGCTGCAGCAGCGAGACCAGCATGGAGTTGATGAAGGACGACTTGCCGGAACCGGTGGCCCCGGCCACCAACAGATGTGGCGTCCTGGCCAGGTTGGCCGTGACGAACTGACCCTCGACGTCCTTGCCCAGACCGATCACCAGCGGGTGTTGATCGCGGGTCGACCCGGGGTGGGCCAGCACGTCGCCGAGCCGCACCATCTCCCGGTCGGTGTTGGGCACCTCGATGCCGACGGCGGACTTGCCCGGGATGGGGGCCAGCAGCCGGACGTGTTCCGAGGCCACCGCGTACGCGATGTTCCGGGTCAGCCTGGTGATGGCCTCGACCTTGACACCGGGACCGACCTCGACCTCATACCGGGTCACGGTCGGTCCCCTGGTGAACCCGGTGACGGCCGCGTCGATCCGGAACTCGTCCAGCACCCTGGAGATCCGCACGATGACGTCGTCGTTTGCGGCCGACCGCTGCTTGGGCGGTGAACCGAGCTTGAGGATGGACGCCGGCGGCAGCCGGTAGTCGCCGTCGACGGTCCCGTCCAGGGTCAGCTGGGTCGCTTCGCCCGCCGGTGCCGCGGCGGGTGCGGCTCCCCGGGAGCGACGAGGCGCCGGCAATGCTTCGGTGGGCGCCGTGGCGGCCGCCAGCATCGGTGACACCAGCGCCGTGGTCGGCTGCGTGTCGGTCGGATCGGTGCCATCGGTATTCGGGGCATAGGTGTCGGTCGGCTGGGCGTCGGCGGCCTGGCGACGTCGGGACGGGCGACGCAACCGGGTGGTGGCCGCGGGGTCGGCGTCGTCGTCCAGCCCGATCTGGCCGGCCCGGTAGTTCTCGCGCGCCTGCTCGTCGTCTTCTCCGCTGCCGTCGGTGCCCTCGCCGCTCCCGGGGCCCGCGGCATCGCCACGGCCCCCACGGATCCGGCCGGCGGTCCGGCCCACCCCGGAAGGAATGTCGCGCAGAGCGGTTCCGGTCAGCAGCAGCAGGCCGAACAGGCCGAGCAGGGCCAGCAGGATCACCGCCGGTACCGCGGTGACGCCGGCGAACAACGGTTGACCCAGCACCCAACCGAGGGCGCCGCCGCCCGAGCGTCGCAGTGCCGCCGAATCGGCCCCGCCGTGCAGCGCCGCCACGTGGAAGACGTGCCAGCTGCCGGTGACGGCCAGCGCGACGGCGACACCGCCGATCACCCGGCGCGCGCGATGCCCACGGTCGCCTTCGGTGCGCATCATCACCACGGCGGCGGTGAGCAGCAGGGCCGGCAGCACGACTCCGGGTGCGCCCAGACACAGGCTGACGGCCTGGTCGATGACCGTTCCCACCGGACCGGCCCCGTGGAACCAGCACCCGATGGCACCGATCACGGCCAACGCGACCAGGCCGAGGGCCAGCCCGTCCCGTCGGTGCGCCTGGTCGATGTCCCGGGCCGCGACAGCGCCCTGACCGGCGGCTCTGACCATCCGGCCCACCGCCCGGGCGAGCAGCCGCCAGATCGCGGCCAGACCCCGCCCGACCCCACGCAGCAGCCGCGACCACACCGACCGATCGGGTCCTCGTCGTGTCGACGGTCGCTTTCCGGGTGTCTTCATCACGGCGCGAGCCGACCGGCCGCCGTCGGTGGCCGACAGTCCGCCGGCGCGGGACCGGCCGGACCCGACCGGCGACGTTCCGGAGCCGCCCTTGCGGGCCTGGCCGGGCCTGGCCTTGACCGGGCGTGACCCGGAACCGGACGCCCCGGGTGCGCGGCCGCTGCCCGAGCGCGAACGCGATGAAGCAGAGGTCTGTCCGGCCATGCCTGTCACGCTAGTCGCTGCCGTCACTCCTGTCCCACTTGTGACGCCACTGGGTCCCCCACGGCGCGATGACGGAGCGGACCGACGGCCGGTGGACCCGATCACACCCCGTCGAGGCGCTGCGGGCTCTTGCGAACGTAGACCAGCCAGGTGACGGCGAAACAGATCGCGTAGAACACGATGAAGGCGACGTACGCCGCGTTGGCCGAACCGGTCGACAGGAACGACTGCCGGAAGGCGAGGTTGACCAGCACGCCGCCGAACGCCCCGATGGCGCCGGCCACTCCGATCAGGGCGCCGGACAACCGGGTGGATTCGGCCGACTCGGCATCGAAGTCGGCGCCGGCCGCGATTCTTCGGACCGCCTTGGCCCGGAAGATGGCCGGGATCATCTTGTAGACGGCACCGTTACCCAGGCCGGAGAAGATGAACAGCAGGATGAACCCGATCAGGTACAACGGGAGCGAGCGTTGCAGCGCCGCCACCAGGACCAGAACCGCCCCCAGCGCCATCGCGACGAAGTTGTAGAAGCTGACCACGGATCCGCCGAACCGGTCGGCCAGGCGTCCGCCGTAGGGCCGGATCAGCGAGCCCAGCAGCGGCCCGAGGAACGTCAGGTAGGCGGCCTTCACCGGAGTGGAGAAGGTGGCTTTGAACTGCACCTGCAGGACCTGACCGAAGGCGAAGCCGAAGCCGATGAACGACCCGAAGGTGCCGATGTAGAGGAGCGCGATGATCCAGGTGTTCCGGTCCCGGCAGACCCGTCGCATGGCACCCTTGGCGTTGGCGGCCACCGCGAGGTTGTCCATGGTCAGTGCCGATCCTAGGGCGACCAGCACGATCAGCGGAATGTAGATCGCCACCATCACCTTCGGGTGGGCGGCGCCGGCGGTGGCCAGCACCAGCAGTCCCAGCAGCTGCACGACGGCCACCCCGAGGTTGCCGCCGCCGGCATTGAGTCCCAGCGCCCACCCTTTCAGGCGCTGCGGGTAGAACGCGTTGATGTTGGTCATCGACGAGGCGAAGTTGCCCCCGCCGACGCCGGCCACCGCGGCGGCGATGAGCAAGGTCGAATAGGAGACGCCGGGCGAGAGGACCAGCGCGATGAAGACGGTGGGCAGCAGCAGGAGCAGAGCGCTGAAGATGGTGAAGTTGCGGCCACCGAACTTGGCCACCGCGAACGTGTACGGCAACCGCAGGACCGCCCCGACCAGGGTGGGCACTGCGGTCAGCAGGAACTTGCCGGCCGGGTCGATGTGGTAGGTGGGTCCCAGGAACAGGACCAGCACGGACCACAGGCTCCAGACGGAGAAGCCGATGTGCTCGGTCAGCACCGAGAACACCAGATTGCGCCGGGCGATCTTGGCGCCGCCCTCGTTCCAGAAGGTCAGGTCCTCCGGCCGCCAGTCCTGGATCCAGTGCCCGCGGCGCGACGACGGGCCGACCTTCGATGTGGTGGTGGCGATGTCAGAACTCATGAGAACGCTCCTCGGGGCTGCGCCTGGATGACGAGATGGCCGGCCCCGTCGACGGCCACGGAATAGGAGGCCAGCGGGGGCTGGCCGGTGGTGGAACAACCGGTGGCGAGCTCGAAAGCGTTCAGGTGCAAGGGACACAGCACGATCCGCTCGTCGATCTGGCCGTCCGCGATCGGACCGCCGCGGTGCGGGCACACCGCCGACACCGCGTGCACCTCGCCGCCTCGCAGCCGGAACACGGCGACCTGCTGCCCTTCCACGTCGAAGGCCCGGCCCTCCCCGGGCGGCACCTGGTCCAACGGACCGAGATCGATGCCCACACTGGCGCTCATCGACATTCCTGGCTCTTCGCTCGTGCCGAGCTGCGATGCTCACTCATCGAACGGGCACCTGGGGCAGGACTTCCAGCGGCAGAGCCGTGCGGAACTGCCCACTGGTCCTGGGCTCCGCGCGCTCCTGCCACGGATCGCGATACGCGGCCACCGATTCGGCCATCGCGGCATCGAGATCCGCTGCGATACCGTCACGGTCATCGACGACGATGGCGCGGATCTTCTCGATGCCCACTCTTGGCACGAAGGCGTAGGTGCGCTCCAGCCATTTCGCGTTCTGCCGGTAGTACTGCATGAAGCGCCCGGTCAGGGTCATCACCACCGCCGGGTCGGCCACGGTGGCCAGCAGATCGCCCTTGCGGATGTGCGCGCCGGCCGCGCCGCCGACGTAGATCTCCCACCGGCCGCCGTCGACCGCGACCACACCGACGTCCTTGCAGAGGGATTCCGCGCAGTTCCGCGGACAACCGGACACGGCCAGCTTCAGCTTGGCCGGTGATTCGATGCCCTGGAAACGGGTTTCGATGGCGATGCCCAACGCCGTCGAGTCCCCCACGCCGAACCGGCAGAAGTCGCTCCCCACACAGGTTTTCACCGTGCGGAAGCTCTTGCCGTAGGCGTAGCCGGACGGCATGTCCAGATCGGCCCAGACGCCGGGCAGATCTTCCTTGCGCACGCCCAGCAGGTCGATACGTTGGCCGCCGGTCAGTTTCACCAGTTTGACGTCGTATTTCTCGGCCACATCGGCGATCCGCCGGAGCTGATCGGGCGAGGTGACCCCGCCGCGCATCTGCGGAACCACCGAGAACGTGCCGTCCCGCTGGATGTTGGCATGCACCCGGTCGTTGATGAACCGGGCGTCCCGTTCATCGACGTAGTCGGCATTCCACATCATCTTGAGCAGCGACGCCAGACCCATCTTGGACTTGGCGTCCTCGGCACCGCCCGGGGCG
This sequence comes from uncultured Nakamurella sp., assembly GCA_964250735.1. Lineage (GTDB taxonomy): Bacteria > Actinomycetota > Actinomycetes > Mycobacteriales > Nakamurellaceae > Nakamurella. The sequence continues at coordinate 149,944 of CAXUHA010000004.1, forward strand.
AGTGCGGCGAACACGGCGGAGACCGATGTGAGCCCCTTCTCCCGGATGGCCTCCATCAGTTGCGGCTTGTCCATTCCGATGCCGGGGACGTACCAGTTGGCGGACGGATCCTGCTGTACCGCGTCGCCCGCGGCCCATTCCACGATCTGGGTCACCAGCGTCTTGCAGGAACCGCAGCCCTTTCCGGCCCTGGTCTTGTCCATCACCGCGCCCACCGAGGTGCAGCCGCCCTCGACGGCATGCACCAGCGCCGCCTTGCTGACCCCGTTGCAATTGCACACCTGCGCGTCGTCGGCCAGTTCAGCCGCGCCGACCTCGGCGGTCGGAGCGCCGAGGTTGAACATCATCTCCAGTCGCTCCGCGGGTAGCGGAAGTCCGCGGTCGAACGCCTGCATCAGAAACGCGACTTTCGAGGTGTCGCCGAGAACGGTGGCACCGACCAGCTTCTCGTCCCGGATGACCAGCGACTTGAAAACGCCCTTCTTCGGTTCCGAGAAGACCAGGTGTTCGTCGGTGTCCCGCTCGGGACCTTGCAGGCCCATCGAGGCCACGTCGACGCCGGCCACCTTCAGCTTGGTCGCGGTCCGGGACCCGTGATAGGCAGCCTGCAGGTTCCGGCCGGTCAGGTGATCGGCCAGCACGGCCGCCTGCTCCCAGAGCGGCGCCACCAGGCCGTAGACCTCGCCACGGTGCTGAACGCATTCACCGACCGCGTACACGTCGTCGTCGTCCTGGGTGCGCATCTGGTCGTCCACCACGATCGCGCGTTCCACGGTGAATCCGCTGGTCACGGCGAGTTCGACATTCGGGCGGATGCCGGCGGCGACGACCACCATGTCGCAGGTGATCGCGGGGTGCTCCAGGAGCCAGATCCCGGTGACCTTCTCCTCTCCGAGAATGGCCGTGGTCCGGGCCTTGAGGTGGACCGCTATACCGAGCTTCTCGACGCTCTGCCGCAGGATCTCACCGGCCTGCGGGCCGACCTGCGCGTTCATCAGGTGCGGCCCGGCGTGCACCACGTCCACCTGCAACCCATAGCCCTGCAGGCCGCGGGCCGCCTCGAGCCCCAACAGTCCGCCTCCGATGACGGCGGCGGCCGTGTGGTGTTCGAGGCCGGCGTACGCGATCATGGCCCGCGTGTCGTCGATGGTGCGGAACGCGAACACCCCGGGCTTGAGCGGGCCGGTCCCTTCCCCGCCCATCCGGAGGCCTTCCATGGACGGCATGAACGAGTTGGAGCCGGTGGCGATGATCAGCACGTCGTACGGGGTCATGAAACGGGCACCGGCCGCGTCGACGGCGTGGACCAGCTTGGCGAACCGGTCGATCCGGGTAGCCCGAGCACCTGCGAGCAGCGTGATGTCGTTGTCCTGATACCACTCGATGGTGTTCAGGAAGATGTCGGCTTCCCTCTCCTCACCGGAAAGCACGTGGGAGAGCATGATGCGGTTGTAGTTCCCATAGGGTTCGTCGCCCAGCATGGTGATCGAAAATTGTTGAGCGCCATCACGTTCCAGAATTTCTTCGACGGCTCGTGCGCCGGCCATTCCGTTGCCCACCACAACCAGCCGGCGCCGCTCGTCCGGCGAATCGGGTCGGTCGGAGGCCCTGGCCAACGTGGCCGTCATCAGATCTCCACCAGCCCGACGTCGATGATGACCGATCCGGCCAGCCCGGCCGGCGCCGCCAGGTGAAGTTCCACCAGCGAACCGGATTCGATGTCCTCTACCACCCGGAGTGGCACGTGCACGTCACTTCTGGCACCGATCGGGAAGTAGCGCATCGGCGCTCCGTCCCTCATCAGCACCACGGCGATCAACTCGTCGGTGGTGTTACCGCCACGGAAGTACAGGGCCTGCGCTGTGGAACCGTCGGGGACGGCATAGACCAGGCTTTCGTCCAGCGGGGCCGGCTTGTCGATGCCGAGCCCCTGGAAGTGGAATACCCCTTGCAGAAAGCGATTCTTGCTGGGCATGTGGACATCCTTTCGTCGAAGTACCGGCGAGCGTTGCGAAATCCTCTGACTGGCAGCCGGTTCTGGTAGGTGAACCGGATCCGCGAGGCTGGGTAGGACGACCGGGCGGTGGGGCAGGGTGGCCGGGCGGGTGGTGAGCAGGTGGTCATCGTCCGCTCCGCCGATCCGCTCGGCCGTCGCTGCGCAGGCCTTGAATTCGGGCATCCGGGAGTACGGATCGAGCGTTGCGTCGGTGAGCGCATTGGCGCTGGACGCCCCGCCGTAATGAAACGGCACGAAAAGTGTGTCCGGACGGATCTTCTCGTCCACGACAGCCCGGAAGTGAGCGCGTCCCCTTCGGGTCCGGACCGCCACGATGTCATCGCCCGACACACCGACGGCTCTGGCCAGGTCGGGATGCATCTGCACCGTCGGCCCGGTGTGCGACAGCGCCGGTACCCGCCTGGTCTGGTTGCCGCTCTGGTACTGGCTCATCGTCCGGCCCGTGGTCAGCACGTACGGATAACGCCGGTCGGGTACTTCGGGGGGTTCGGTGTGGTCGACGGCCACGAAACGGGCGCGGCCGCCCGGGGTGGGAAAGCTGTCGGCGAACAGCCGGGGCGTGCCGGGATGGTCGAGGCCCGGGCAGGGCCAGAACACACCCTGTTCGGCGTCGATGCGTTCGTAGGTAATGCCGTTGTAGTCGGCGATACCTCCCGCGCTGGCCCGGCGCAACTCGTCGAAGACCGTCCGGGGATCGGCCGAGAAATATTGTCCCCGGCCCAGTTTGCCGGCCAGGGCGGTCAGCGTCTGCAGGTCGTCCAGGATGCCGGCCGGCGGGGGGAGGGCGCGGCGCCGATGCAGGACCCGGCCCTCCAGATTGGTCATGGTGCCTTCTTCCTCGGCCCACTGGGCGGTCGGAAGCACCACGTCGGCGATAGCCGCGGTCTCGGACAGGAAGATGTCGGACACCACCAACAGGTCCAGTGCGGCGAGTCGGTCGGCGACCCGGTTGGCGTCCGGCGCGGAGACGACCAGGTTCGACGCCAGCACCAGCAGCACCCGCACCCCACCCTCGGTGCCGAGGCGGTCGATCATCTCGAACGCGGACAGACCCGGGCGCGGGAGGTCGTCGGGATCGATCCCCCACACCGCCGCGACGTGCGCCCGATCGCTGGGATTGTTCAGCTTCCGGTAGCCGGGGAGCTGGTCCGCCTTCTGGCCGTGTTCCCGACCGCCCTGCCCGTTGCCCTGACCGGTGATGGTGCCGTAACCGGAAGCCGGTCGACCGGGTAGCCCCAGCGCCAGGGCGAGGTTGATGTACGCCTGAGCGGTGTCGGTGCCGTTCGCGTGCTGCTCGGCACCCCGCGCGGTCAGAATCATCGCCGTCGTGGCCCCGGCCAGCGTCCGGACCACCTGCCGCAGCACGGCCACCGGAACCCCGGTGATCCGCTCGACCCGGTCAGGCCAGAACGAGGACACCGCCACCCGCACGGCCTCGAAGCCGGTGGTGCGGTCAGCAATGTAGGACTCGTCGATCAGGTGTTCACGAATCGCGATGTGCAGCAGGCCGTTGGCCAGCGCCAGGTCGGTGCCCGACCGGGGGGCCAGGTGCAGTGCCGCACCGGCGGCGGTGGAGCTCAGCCGCGGGTCGACGACCATGTGCACCGCGCCGTTGGCCCGACCGGTGTCGAAGTACTGCATGGCGGGCGGCATGGTGTCCGCCGGGTTGGCGCCGACCAGCAGGACCGCCTGCGCGTCGGCGATGTCAGCCAGTGGGAACGGCAGGCCGCGATCGATGCCGAAGGCGCGGTTGCCGGCGGTGGCCGACGAGGACATGCAGAACCGGCCGTTGTAGTCGATGGCGGAGGTACGCAGTGCCACCCGGGCGAATTTCCCCAGCTGGTAAGCCTTTTCGTTGGTCAACCCACCGCCGCCGAAACAACCGACGGCATCCGGCCCATGCTCGGCCTGCGCGGCCCGGATCCCGTCCGCGACGACGTTCAGCGCCTCCTCCCAGCCGGCCGGACGCAGCGGGCTCCGGCGATTTCCGGAAATGGACCGGACCAGCGGCGTCATCAGCCGGTCGGGATGGTCCAGCAGGCCGGCCGCGGTCCAGCCCTTGGAACACAGCCCCCCACGGTTGGTGGGGAAGTCCGCCTGAGGTTCCAGAGTCGCGGGCTGCGCACCAGCGACCATTCTGACGCCGCACTGGAGAGAGCAGTACGGGCAGTGGGTCAGCGTCGGCTGCGGTGCCTGGAGCGTCGGAGCCGACCGAGACACCCGACCTCCCGTTCCTGGCACGCACCGACGCTCGGGCACCCGTCACGGTGCAGTGAATCTGTCCCCACCATCCGCTCTGAGGCCGTCAACAGCGTGACTGGTCGGTTACATCGGGGTTCCGATCTCCGCACAGACACGTCCGGCCCGGTGTGCGGCCGGTCACGGTCCGGCGACAGCTGGGCTGCGGGCGGTGCGAACCGGCTTCGTCAAGCCATGACCGCGGGCGCGGGTGGGGTGGCCAGTAATCGGTACGACGCCCCCACCCTGCCCCTCTTGCGTCCGCCGACCAGCCATCATGCGCGGTGGATCAGCCCTATGAATCACATCGCGTGGGCCGCTGTCCCGTCGATGGTGGCCATCCCGGGCTCGACGATCACGTCGGCCACCTTGAGGCCGAGGGTCTCGTGTGCTGTTGCCGGCCCCGCTCCGACTTCGGCGGCCTCGGGCAACCCGATCGAGGCCTGATGGCCGCGGAAGTTGCGCAGCCACCAGCCCCAGTCTTCAGGGACCAGACCGAATGGGTTTTCGTAACCCAGCTCGCGAGCAGCCCAGACGGGCCAGTGCGGATTGGAGAGCGCTGGTCGACCGAGATAGACCATGTCGAGCTTCCCCTCCCTGATCACCGCGTCGGCGGTGGCCGGAACGCCGAGGTTCCAGCTGGCCGCGACCGGAATGCCCACCTCCCGCCGCACCCGGCTGGCCCGCTCGACCATGAAGCCGGGATCGTTGAACGGGTTGGACTGCATGGCGTCGGTGTTGAAGCCGAGACTCAGGTCCGCGAGATCGAGGCCGTGCTCCTTCATCCAGCCGATCGCGACGACCGAGTCGTCGAACTGGACGCCGTCGGTGTTGAGGTCGTCGCTGGCCAGCCGCATCGTCAGCGGGAACTCCTCGGGCCACACGGCCCGCACCGCATCGAGGGCTTCGAGATGGAAGCGGGTCCGGTTTTCCAGGGAGCCGCCGTACTGGTCGGTGCGCCGGTTGGCCAGCGGTGAGAAGAAGGTCGCCCCGAGATAGCCGTGAGCGTAGTGCATCTCAAGCCACTTGAATCCGACCTCCGCGGCCCACTTCGCCGACTGGGCGTACGCGGCGTAGAGCCCGTGGATCTCCTCGACTGTGAGCTCCCGCGGCGAGTAGGGCATGTCACCGCCGTATGGGATCGCCGACGGGCCCACCGTCTCCCAGCCGTTGGGGTGATCCGGAGGCAACATGTAGCCGCCCTCCCACGGGGTGACGAGACTGCCCTTGCGCCCGGTGTGACCGAGCTGGATAGCGGGGACCCCGCCCATCTGGGTGATGACCGAGCACACCCGGGCCAAGCCCTCGAGCTGGCTCTCGTCATAGATGCCGGCACAGCTCACCGTGGTACGCCCATCGGGGGTGATCGCGATCTGCTCGGGGAAGATCAGCCCGAACCCTCCGGCAGCGCGCGCACCCAGGTAGGACACGTGATAATCGTCCATCTTGCCGTCGACGGAGCGATACATGGTCATCGGCGACATGGCGATGCGGTTGCGAACCGTCACACCTTTGAGCGTGAACGGGCTGAACAGATTGGGCACCGAGACTCCTTCGGACACAGGGCGAAAGACCTTCTCGTAGCCCATCATGCGGCCGCCACGGACACGTTTCCCGTGTGTGTCGAGGTGGTGAATATGACCTCACGTGCTCGGAGATGGCTCTGTGAGCCCCAGGCAACGCGTGCTGGGAAGGGGACTCCGAACGGTGACCGCTCGCGAGCGTTTCCGTCCGAGGGCTGCGCTATCGGGTTCTTGGTCTCGGTGTCCTTGGTGGCCTGTTCGTCGCACCGGATGCTGCTCGCCGTCTCCGTCACATACCGCTCACTCAAAACGGATACCAGAGAGCTAGGGTTCGTGCCGTTTGCTGACCACGCCGGGCGCCTATGCTATGTGCAATCTGCCCAGATAATCGTTGAGCTGGTATTCAAGGCCTCTAATGTCCCTTCGGCCAGCACTATAAGGGACGAATTTTAATCATCGGGGTCGCAATCCCCCGGAGCCGGATGATGGGTCGGGCGCGCGGCGGGGTTGGATGGGAATGAATGCGGACTACTGGGTTTGCCTATTCGAAGTTGCCGATCGGGCCCAGGACGAGGAGTCGCCGGCCAACCCGCGGCGCCGGTTCGACTCGCCTTATGAACTGCCAAATGGCGACTTTTTCTCTTGACGCCGACGACGACGGTCCATCCACTCGACAAACCACCACGCCACGCGGCACACGATCAGAATATAGCCCAGCAGAATTACACCACCGCCCCCGATGTTGGGGCCGCCCCAGTACTGCGGATAGGCCGCAGCCATGATTCGAACGAACGCTGTCAATGCACTACCGATCAGGACAAGGCATGCGCCTCCCAGGAGACTTCTGAGAATCCCGCGCTCAGGTCGCGAAATGTTCATGCCTGCCCCCTCTGCGTCAGGCTTTCTGGGGATCGCATTCGGCAGGATGTCATTCCGCGGAAGGACACAGCGTCGATAGCGGCTTCCAGAGCCCCTTGGTCGTCGGTGTCGCCACATTGGGCGTTGTCGGTGTAGGTCCGGACCCACTCGCATCGGCGGTGCCGATGGTTGGCCGAAGGTCGAGGCTCAGTTCGTGGTCGCGCGTTGCAGTCATTGGCCAGCTCCTCCCGCAGCTTCATCCCAGGTGTGCCCCGACCCTCCAGCAGATGGGGTTCACGGAGACCGACAACTGATCACCTCACGTGAAATTCGATCATCGTCGGGTGCTGCGGCTGCAGCGTAGCCCGCCAGCTTCTGTTAGCTGGGCGAACCGTACCCTCAGCGACGGGTATAGTGCTGCTTCCGGCGGTGTTGACGACGGGCTTCGGCGAGTGGGCGATTACCATTGGGTAGTGCTGATCTTTTCGATGGGCGTGACTGTGGACGGTTACATCGCCGACCGCGACGGCGCTTTCGGGTGGACCGCACCGAGCGATGAACTCTTTGCGTTTCACCTCGCCCGAGTGCGCGAGCTTGGCGCGCATCTCTGCGGCCGCAGGCTGTACGAAACGATGCTGGCGTGGGAAACCGACCCGTCGTTGCGCGGCACTGAGCTCGGGGCCCAGTTCGCGGACGTCTGGTCTGCTCTCCCGAAGGTTGTATTCAGCCGCACACTCGGCAACGTGCAGGGCAACGCCCGGCTCGCTGATTCATCGGTGTCCGAGGAGGTGGCGACAGTGCTCGGGGCGACCGATAAGGACGTCGAGATCGGTGGCGCCGGTCTGGCTGCGGCAGCAATCGAACTTGGTCTGGTCGATGAGCTTCGCATCTTCCGCATTCCGATCGTGGTGGGCGGCGGCACGGCGTACTTGCCGCCGGTTACCCAGGACATCCGTCTCAACCTGATCGAGACTCAGACGTTCGACTCAAGCGTGATCTACGAGCGCTATCAACGCGTCCACAAAGACTCGGATTGACGACCCGCAGTTGTCGCGCCGGACAAGTTGTGCGGTTGGCCCGGCAACGGCAGGGGGACCGCTCGCTCACCTTCATCGTGGCGATCAGGCGCAAACCGGGAGCGCGCCGGCATTCCGGGCTGAGGAGTCGCCTGTGGCGATCTCCTGCAACGCTCCTTTCCAACTCGGCGGGTACGCCAGCGGCCATAGGTCTGCTCACAGACCTGCGGCCTCCCGCACACATCAGTGAGATGCTTGCTCTCGCTGAGCATCCGGTCGCCTAGCCACGTTGCGCCATTCTGAATCGGATTGTTTCGCTTCTTCGTCCGCTCGCTGGTGAAACCCATCCACCCGTTCTCGAAGGAGCTGACACGTCATTTCGATGTCAATCTCGGAACCTCGACATCCCACTCGCTTTTCGATCACAACCACACCAGCTACCCCAAATACCGCCGCGATGGCGATCCCCAGCCCGCTGGCAATCGCCGCCCTATCGGGCAATGCGAAGAAAAAATAATTGCTCATGATGCGGTGGGGCTTGTCGGGCCATTTGCCACTTAGTCGAGTTCACTTTAACATTTCCTTAGAAGTCGGGGTCGCCGGTGAACACTTCGTCCCACCAACCGGCCAACCGGTCATCGTGGCGCACCAGCACGATGGGTCCACTCGAGGCCGGCGGGCCAAGAGCGCCCGTAACAAGCTCCTCCGCATCCGGGGCCGGCAGTCGACTCTTGGTGGATGAACGTGCGCCAAATGGGCCGGGTGTGGCACGTGACGAGCTCAGCGGCGCCATGGATCGATGACAGCGAGGTCAGTGTCAAGGAAGTCTTTGGTATTTCGCGTGGCCAGTGCGGCGCCGTGGGTCAGGCAGATCGCTGCGATCTGCGCATCGGCGGTGCCGATCGGATGGCCGGCGGCCTTGCGGACGGACACGATGAGCGCGTACCTGTAAGCACAGTCGACATCGAACGGCAGCACCAAGTGGGCGAACGTCTCATCGAGTAGTCGGTCGACGGCGGAGCCGATCTCTCCGCGCCGCCTGCCCTCTGGCATCAATGCCACACCCGCGCGCAGTTCTGCGGCTGTGATCGCGGTAGTCACAATGCCCGCGGATTCTTGGCCGTCGAGCCAATCCAGAACCGATTGTTCAGGTGCTGGTCGGATGACTTCGGAGAGCACATCGGTGTCGAGAACGATCATTGGAGATCGACGTGACGTGCTGACCCGCCCCGGTCCGGGATGGCCAGGTCGATACCGCCGATGTCGCGGAAGCTGTCCCGGATGAAGCTGCCCAGGCCGGTCGGCGGTCGTCTGGTCAGCACGGCGGCCGCGAGGATTGCCCGGGCCTCGGCCTCCATGGATCGGCCGTGCTCGGCCGCCTGGACCCTGAGCCGGGCTTTGACGTCATCGTCCAGATCTCGAATGACCAGACTGCCCATTTCCCCTAGGTATGATTGCGTCGCTATCATCGCTATCATACCCCTCGTGTGAAAGGAAGGGTTGGACCTCCAGAGCGGCGGACAGACGGACCCGGCCGCGGTGAGGGCCACCGGTGCGTGTGGCGACCACGTCGCCCGTATCGGCGACACCCTCAATTGCGACGAGCCCGAAATCTTCCAAGATGCGTACCTGCTCGAATATCTCGGGCCACCACACCTAGGCATCACTAGCAGTCGTTTTCGGGATAGCAAACTCACCTGAGGATCGCCTCCAATCACGTCGCCACTGGTTGAAACGTCTCCAATGAGGACCGCGCCTGCGAAGGCTATAGCCGGCCCCGGCTGTGTCCATCTCAGCGGGCGGGTCACTAAGCTTGGTGGGTGGGCGTGGCTGACGAGTCAGCTCACCGGCCTGCTTTCCGCTGTGGACTGCGAACCGCGAATCCGCGACCTTACGCCGACACCCCCCCCGGTCGGCGCCTGGGACAGGACTCAGGCAGGCAGACCAGACCAGGGATCGGTGTGAGGTGGTGGATATGGAGTACGGGCGCCTTGGGCGATCGGGCCTGCGGGTCAGTCGTATCGGTCTGGGTTGCATGAGCTATGGGCAAGCAGCGACCGGGTTGCATCAATGGACCCTGGACGAGGACGCTGCTGCCCCCTTCTTTCAGCAGGCCGTCGAGTTGGGTGTCACCTTCTGGGACACCGCCAACGGCTACCAGAGCGGCACCTCGGAAGAGTTCGTGGGACGCGCCATCCGGAAGTACTCCCGCCGCGAGGACATTGTTGTGGCCACAAAAGTCTGGGGGAAGATGCATGATGGACCCGGCGGCAGCGGTCTTTCCCGCAAGGCCATCCTGGAACAATTGGAGGCGTCACTGCGACGCCTGAACACCGACCACATCGACGTGTACTACATCCACCGGTTCGATGACCAGGTGCCGGTCGAGGAGACCATGCATGTCCTCCATGACGTCGTCACGGCCGGGAAGGTCCGTTACTTGGGCGCTTCATCGATGTGGGCCTGGCAGTTCGCGAAGATGCAGCACGTCGCCGTAGTGAACGGTTGGACGACGTTCTCGGCTATGGAGGACCAATACAACCTGCTGCGGCGTGAAGAGGAGCGGGACATGATCCCCATGTGCCTTGACCAGGGCGTCGGGTTAACTCCTTATTCGCCGCTGGCGAAGGGCCGGGCCGCGCGGCCCTGGGGCGAGCAAACGGCCAGGTCATCTGCTGACGCGGTGGCCGAGGCATTCGACCGCGACGTGGACCGCCCGGTCGTTGACGTGATCCACAGGATCGCTGACGCCCGGGGCGTTCCGATGGCGCAGGTCGCCCTTGCCTGGGTGCTGTCCAAACCGGTGGTGTCCTGTCCCATCGTGGGAGCCACCAAGCCGAAGCATCTTCAGGACGCGGTCGCCGGCCTCGAAGTCGAACTCACTCAGGACGAAATCACCGCGCTCGAGGAGCCCTACACCGCTCAGGACAACTATTGGTGGTGAAGGACTCCAACAGGGCGGCCTAGATGATCAACCGTGACACCCGTCCCGACGTGTCGTAGGTGTCGGTTTCCCGCGCCAGGTTACCGGGGAAGATCACCGCCAACCGCGCACCGTTCTTGTTCACGGAGAACACGGTGCAGATGGACGCCACCGTCGGCGGGCTGGTCGGGCTGTGCCCGCCACACGACCCGCCGGGCCCGGCAATACCGACCTACGATCTGGCCGGGTCGCAGGTGTAGGTGGACGTGCCCGCCGGGTCGGTCAACGCAGCCAACCGGGAATTGCCGTCCCAGGTCAAAGTGACCGGCGCTTCGTTGCTGACCTGTTTGTTCACGATCCGGCCCCACCCGTCGACAGTGAACGTTTCCCCGAACAAGGTGCCACACCTCCGGCCATAGATGGCGGACTTTTCGGCCGACCTTGATTAAATAGCGATGAATAACGGAACTCTGGGTTTCCGGTGCTTAGTTACTTTACATGACTCAGTAATAACTCGACAGAAATGAAGCCGAAGATGATGGCCAACATTATGAGCTCCCAATGACGTCTGAGCGGAGCCCACCCACGGGGAAGGTTCGGTTAATAGGGCTGCCGATCTCGGCGGTAAGATCGCGCACGGTAGATGCTCAAGAGTACCAACCAACCATAGCCAGTATCGCGAGAAATGTAATCACCGGGTTCCCTCACGGTAGGCGAGTTCTTATCTCACCCCACGCAGCAGTACCGGCAGACCAACCCCCCAACGGGGAAGCTGCGTAACCCGCGGCCTCCAGCGGAACCAGGACGATTCAGTCAGCATCGAACTGGTGTAACAACAGGGTGCTCTGCCCGGCCCCGTCAACGAAACTGGTCAAATTCCCCGACCCGTCGTACCCGTACGACAACGTCCGGGCCGTCGTCATGTTGTGCCCGAACGTCACGCGGTGGTCGCCGTACTGGACGCATGGTGAACGTCAATCCCGTTGTGGTGCGCGATCGTGTTCGTCAGCTATTCAGACGGATTGACGGGTTTAGAACCGTTGAAACCAAAGAGCCGCTGTTGGAGAGTAGCCAGATCTCGGGAGCTAGCCGCCAGCTCAAACCGTCCTTTGTTTGTCCGTAGGCTTACGACGTGCAGTCCGCCGGTTGACCAAACGTGTCGAGAACTTGCACGCTCTCCCTGGTTGTCGCTCACCTCCGTTACCAACATATCAATCGTTTCGCCATCGGACGAGCGCGGACTTCCCGCGCTACCCTCGTAAAAGTGGATGGCTCGATATTTGATGACACCCACCCCATGACGCCAGGATTTGGACCATGAGGGACCTGGGCCGCTTCCGCGTATTGCGCAGCTTATTGCGCCTGCTCTACCGAGTCGCCACCTGATAACCCTGAGGGTACCTGCGCGACCTAGTAAACCAGCAGTCGCAATCCCGATAAACGTCAGAACATATGCCAAGTTGTTACACCACTTTCGTCCATTCGGCTAAAAACAGGCTCGCTGTCCGCGCCCTGTTTTCGGTCACGGCTGGTTCATTGCCAACAAGGAGCTTACCGAGGTCGCCGGCGGCCCCCGGCGGCGCACAATGCCACATCAGTCGGCGAAACACTCGAACTCTGGCCTGGTTCGCCGGTGTCGGTCGAAGAACGTTACGGGGAGCTGGTTTTCGGCTGTCTCTCCGTGGTGGGCCAGGGTGGGGAGGTGGGTGGTGGGGGTGGTCGGCTGGTGTGG
>CAXUHA010000005.1:0-145268 GCA_964250735.1 uncultured Nakamurella sp.
GCGTCTTGGAGCCCTCGGCGTAGTAGGGGCGGACGTTGACGTTGACGAACGCCCAATCCTCCTGCTCACCGGCGATTTCCCCGGCGAGCCGGTTGATGTCGTCGTAGTTCCCGTCGACGGCGAGAAGCGTGCCCCCGTAGGCCGCGGTGGTGAGGATCTTCTGCTGTTCCAGGTTGGCCGGCACGAAGACCACCGACCTGATGCCCGCCCGGGCCGCGGCGGCCGCCACCGCGTTGGCCAGATTGCCGGTGGACGGGCAGGCCAGCACGGTGAAGCCCAGTTCACGGGCGGCGGCCAGCGCGACCGCGACCACCCGGTCCTTGAACGAGTGCGTCGGATTGCCCGAGTCGTCCTTCACCCACAGGGACGTCATACCCAGTTCACGGGCCAGATTGTCCGCGCGAACCAGCTTGGTGCCGCCCGGGTTCATGTTCGGTGTCGCGGCCGTACCGCCGGGGACGGGAAGCAAAGGCGCGTAACGCCAGATGTTCTGGGGTCCGGACTCGATCAGATTGCGGAGATCCTCGCCCGTCGAGGTGAACTCGTAGGCGACTTCCAACGGGCCGAAGCATTCCGTGCAGGCGTAGAACGGGCCCAGTTCGATGCGGTTTCCACACTCCCGACACGACAAGGCCACGGCCGGGCCGAGATCGGGGCGGCCGGACGACGTGGGCGTTGGGGACGGCGTGGGAGTTGCGGACGGCGCAGCAGTGGTGGGCGTTGCGGAGTGGACAACAGTGGTCATGACGAGGCCTTTCGTCTCATCTTTCCCGCCGCGGCGGGACGGACGAGGCACCTGCTGCCGACCGGCCCCGTCAGGTAGCGCGGCGGCGCCGCAGCTCAGACGAGAAAACGATCATCGACAGTGGTTGCCGGGGCTTCATCGGGCCGTATCCCTCTGCCCCTCTGGATGAGTGGTGATTGAAGTTGTCCGATCAGGTTACCGCATCGCAGGGCGTACCCGGTGTCGGACCGAGCTGACAGGATCATGCGATGACCCCCAACGCTGCGGCCGACGCGCGGTCGAATCAGCTGCTGCTGGTGCTCGGTGAGGAAGAGCTGTTGGTGGACCGGGCCATCTCCGGCGCCGTCCGCGCCGCCCGGAAGTCCGATCCAGACGTCGAACGCCGGGAAGCGGCCGCTTCCGCATTGTCGCCGATGGAATTCTCCGACCTGGTGGCGCCGAGTCTGTTCGCCGAGCCGCGGGTGGTGATCATCCGGCAGGCCCAGGAATTGCCCAAGGACGTGGCCGCCGTCATCGCCGACTATGTTGCCCGCCCGGTGGAGGGTGTCGTCCTGGTCGTGCAGCACAACGGCGGTGCCCGCAACAAGGCGCTCGCCGACGGATTGCGCAAGACCGGCGCCGCCGTGATGACCTGCAACCGGATCGTCAAGGTCGGCGAGCGGATCGAGTTCGTCCGGCAGGAGATCAGGGCGGCCCGGGGTACCGCGACACCTGATGCGGTGGCGGCTCTGGTCGACGCCGTGGGATCTGATCTGCGCGAACTGGCCGCGGCTGCGGGACAGTTGGTGGCGGACACCGGAGGTCTGGTCGACGAGGAGGCCGTGCGGCGCTACCACCAAGGCCGGGCCGATATGAACGGTTTCACCATCGCGGACCTGGCGGTGGCGGGGGAGGTGCCGGCTGCGCTGGAGGCGTTGCGGTGGGCGATCGGGGTCGGCTATCCACTGGTGCTGGTGGCCGATGCCCTGGCTGACGGCATCCGTACCGTGGCCAAGGTTTCCGGGGCCAGAGCGGGCAACAGTTACGCGCTGGCCGCCGAGTTGGGTATGCCGGCCTGGAAGGTGGACAAGGCGCGTACGGCCGGCCGTCAGTGGGTGGAAGCGGGCCTGGCCCGTGCGATGGAGGTGGTCGCCGATCTGAACAGCGCGGTCAAGGGACAGGCCGCGGACCCGGCCTACGCCGTCGAAAAGGCCATCATCGACCTGTCGAGGGCCAGGCGGATGCGGTGATCGGCCGTGCGCGGATCAGAGCGCGTTGACCTGCTGCGCCAACGCCGACTTGCGGTTGGCGGCCTGGTTCGCGTGGATGACGCCCTTGGAGACGGCCTTGTCCAGACTGCGGGCCGCGGCGACCAGTTCGGCCTGGGCGGTCGCCTTGTCGCCCGACGCGGCGGCGGCGCGCACCCGGCGGACCGACGTCTTCAGCGCGGACTTGACCGATTTGTTGCGCAGCCGAGCCTGCTCGTTGGTGCGAATGCGCTTGATCTGGGACTTGATGTTGGCCACGCCTGATTGCCTTCGTTTCGTCTCTAGGGATGTGTGCGTCCGGCTGCTTGAACCACATGTGACCCCGGCGGAGCGCACACGAGAAACCAGATTAGCAGTGCTGTCGGTCGGAGTTCCAATCGCCGGGTCCGGTGGGGCTCGTGTCAGCAGGTCAGTGCGGTCGGGGGCGGGCGTCCGTCGGTGGCCAACGCGGCCAGTGTCCACCCGATCACGCCGCGGGCCGCGGGCAGTCGGATGTGGTCGGTGACCAGCAGCGGACAGCGGTCCTCGACCACGATCGCCCGCACCCGGTCCGGGGGACCGATCGGCACCTGGGAGGCGACCGGGGTCACCACTGTGTCTGCGCTGGTGGAGATCTCGGCATACCGAACGTTGCCGTCGAGGTCACCGCCGGCCGCCAATTCCTGCAACAGATCCGATCCGGCCCGCTGATCCGCGCAGGCCGGGCAGACGCCGGCCGGTACGGATCCGACCAGCGGGGACGTGGTGCCGTTCCAGGACGGCGCGATCAACACCGCCGTCGCGACCTTGTCGGCGAGCCGGTCGAGCCGTAGCCCGGCGCGTAGCACCAGACCGCCCTGGGAATAGGCGACGACGTCCACCTGCCCTCGTCCGGTAAGGCTGAGCACAGCCGACACCAACCGGGCGAACTGGCCCGCGGAGCTGGTCACCCGGTCCAGCCCGCCGTGGCCGTAGTTCAGGGCGTAGACGCACCGGTGGCCGGCCCGCAACGCCGGCACCAGAGCGGTGAAATTCGAGACGACGGTGGAAAACGACCCGTGCAGCAGGATCACCGGCCGGAAGTCCGACCGGCATCCGATGAGGTTCACGCCGGCCAGGCCGACGTCCGGGAGCGGATCAGCGGCCACCGGACCCGACGTGGCGTTGACGTTCGACGACGCTGCACTCGGGGCCGCCGCAGCAGCGGGCCGCATAGGTTCACCCCCGCGGCCGGGCGAGCACCCCGCCGACGCCGCGACGAGCAGGGCGACGACCAACCACCAACCCCGAAGGCCGCCCGCCATGAGTCAACCGTAGGCCCTGGTCGGGAACGGCAACGATGGCACGATCTACGGATGCCCTCTGCTCCCTCGCGTAGCACCACTTTCCTCATCGTCCTGCTGGGCGGGTCCGGGCTGTTGCACTTCTTGCGGCCGGCGCCGTTTGTGGCGATCGTCCCGAAGATGTTGCCGCGCAGGAAGGAATTGGTCTACCTCAGCGGCGCCGGTGAGCTTCTGTGTGCGGGCTTGATGGCGCTGCCGGCCACCAGAGGAGTGGGCGGAACGCTGTCCGCCGGCCTGCTGGTTGGTGTGTTTCCGGCGAATGTATCGATGGCGATGCAGTCCGCGGGGCGCCCGCGTTGGTATCGGGTTGGGGCATGGGCCAGGCTTCCGTTGCAAGTGCCGTTGGTGTGGTGGGCCTGGCGTTCCGGCTGCCACCGCCGGCCGGTGGCCGGCTAGGTGGGCCGGCGTGCGGACCGGTGGGCCCCGTCCGGCATCACGGCCTGACCAGAGACCACGCCGGCGGCGATCCCCACCCGGCGGTAGGCCGCGGCCAGGGTGTCGACGGTGTCGTGGGCGTTCAACCCGCTCGGATTGGGCACCACCCACAGTGCCGCTCCGCCGAGCCGGGCGGGCTGCGGCCCGCTCAGCGCTCGGCGGTCGGCGAACGCCGATCGGTACGCGGTGATACCCAGCACGGCCACCACGGCCGGGGCGATTCGTTCCACCAGTTGAGCCAGTCGCGCGGCGCCGGCGGTCAACTCCGCCGGGAGTAGTTCGTCGGCCCTGGCAGTGGCCCTGGCCACCAGATTGGTGATACCGATGCCACGGTCGAGCAGGTGCTTCACGTCCTCCGGTCGGTAGCCGGACGAGGCGTCGATATCGATCTCAATCAGGCCGGCCTTGCGCAGGGCCGGGTAGAAACGATTTCCGCGGCGGGCGAAATGAGCCTGGGCGGCGGCGGTCCACAGACCCGGATTGATGCCGGCGAACAGCAATTGGGTGTGCTCGCCGAGCAGGTCCGGCAGGGTGGCCCCGTCGAAGGTGAGCAACTCCGCGCGGCTGAACCCGGCCATCAACCGGCCGCGAGTGCGTCGGCCACGAGCCCGATCGGCTCCAGCCCGGCCGCCGCCTTTGGCCCCGCCTGGATCAGGTAACCGTCGACCAGCAGCTCGGCCACCGCGGGCCAGTCGACGTCGATGTCCAGCCACACCCCGAGCCAACCCCTGGGTCCGACGTAGGGCGGCACGTAGTAACGCCGGCCATCACCGGCCACCCATTCCTGTTGCTGCTCCAGCGAGCTCTTGACCCACAGCTCGGTACGGCCGTTCCCGTGATGGTCGTTCAAGACCATGCCGAAACTCTTGCCCCGGACCTGATACGCCGCGGCGCCGTGCGACGGTGTGATCTTCGCACCGGGCAGCGCCAGGCTCATCCTGGCCACCCGGTCCATCGCCCCGGGAGTCGGCGGGACGGCACGTTGCTTCCCGGTCACCGTCGGACCGTGCCGACGTGGGCCTGCGTGTCGTAGGAGTACACCTCGCGGCCGCCGATGTAGACGGTGAGGGCCCGCTGCATCACGTCCAGCGGATCGCCGGACCACAGCACCAGATCGGCGTCCTTGCCGACCGCGAGGGAACCTACCCGATCGGCCACGCCCATCACCTTGGCCGGGTTGACGGTGATGGCCCGCAGCGCGACGACCGGGTCCAGACCCTCCTTCACAGCCAGCGCCGCCTGGTATACGAGGAAGTTGATCGGTACCACCGGATGGTCGGTGATGATCGAGATCTCCACTCCCGCCGCGGCCAGCCGTCCCGGGTTGGCCAGCGAACGATTCCGCAGTTCGACCTTCGACCGGCTGGTGAGAAGCGGACCGATCAGCACCGGAATACTCTTGGCCGCCAGGAGATCCGCGATCAGATGCGCCTCGGTCCCATGATCGACGACCAGCTCGTAGCCGAACTCGTCGGCGATCCGGACGGCCGTGGCGATGTCGTCGGCGCGGTGCGAGTGCTGCCGCCACGGGATCTTTCGCTGCAGCACCATTCCGAGGGCCTCCAGAGTGAGATCCCTGGCCGGGCGAGCCTTGTCGGGTTCGACGTGGGCGAGTCGGTCGAGGTAGTTCTGGGCGTCGACGAGGGCACTACGGATCACCGCCGCGGTGCCGAGCCGGGTGGACGGATTCTGCTTGCGGTCGCCGTAGACCCGCTTCGGGTTCTCGCCCAGAGCCGACTTCATCCCGGACGGTGAGCGCAGCACCATCTCGTCGACGGTGCGGCCGTGGGTGTGGATGGCCACCGTCAAACCGCCGATCGGATTGCCGGATCCGGGATTGACGTTGACCGTGGTGACCCCGCCGGCCAAGGCGTCGTCGAAACCGAGTTCCACCGGGTTGATGGCATCCAGCGCCCGAACGCCGGCCATCACCGGATCGGTCAGCTCGTTGGTGTCGTTGCCGGCCCACCCTTCACCTTCCTCATGCACGCCAAGGTGGGTGTGGGCGTCGACGAAACCCGGGAGGAGCCACTGGCCGGCCGCGTCGACCATGCGGGCGTCGGACGGCACCGACACCGTCGGTCCCAGGTCCTGGATCCGGCCGTCGGCGACGACCACCCCGCCGTCGAACGGCTCACCGTCGATGGGCACCACGTGAGCGTTGATGATGGCCAATCGTGTGCTCATGCCACTCCCTGGGACTCCCGGCGGTCACCGGCTGCTGTGGACGGCCGACGAGGGGAAAATACTCCGCGCCCGTCCGGCACTCCGACGGCCCGGGCACCCCGGCCGGCCCCGCCTGGACGACACGGGGGGGCAGCGGGTCGGAGCACAGCCGACCGCTGTCGCATGTCCGGAGCCTTGGCGTCGAGGAAGCGCTCGGCGTGCCCTGGTGAAACCGCAGCAGCCACGGCCCTTCGGTTCGCCGCCACAACGAACTCCGCCGAACCCGGCGGTGCCCAGGGTCGGAGACATACGTCAGCAGTTTCATCACCGCGACCTAGGTCCAGCGATCAAGCGGGTCTCATGCAACTTCCAGCCGCGATCTTCGCCGGAGCGGCGACCGTGGTCGTGTCGCGCACCGCCCGTGTGCGCCGGCTGCTCATCATCGCCGCCGCCGTGGCCGTGGTCGGGGGCATCCTGGTCGCGACGATTCACGCCGGCAGCTCACTCTGGCTTCTGCTTGTCATCATCGGTCCGGTATTCGGCATGTCAGCGACGGCGGCCTGCACACCATCTCGTCGGTCATCGTCGGCCTTGGCATCGCCGCGCTGCTGATCACCATTACTGATCGCGCCCTCGTCACGAGCGACGCCACACCCCAGGAAACCCGGGGCTGATCGACGTCGGCGCCTCTTCACAATCACCCGCTCGATCGTGCCCCAGTCTCGCTCGGGTCTGTCAGCTGGCTGTTCCGGCCGGTGTGACCGAGCCGTGGAGCACCTCACCCACGCTGAGCGGCTTCCGCCCGGTGAGCTGCTCAATGTCGCCGGTGCATTGGTCGAGTGCTCCTTGGCGGATTGCTTTGCCGAAGGAGGCGACGTTCTGGGCGGCCCGTTCGGGTAGTCCGTGGGCGACTGCGGCGGCGATCCAGGTGGTGTCGTCGACGGGGCGGGGGGTGACCTCGGTGCCGGCGATGGTGGTGAACACCGCGGCCAGCTGGGCGCCGGTCAGGGCTTCGGGGCCGGCGATGTCGTACACCTGGTTGGCGTGTTCGTCGTCGCCGGCCAGGACCGCTGCAGCGGCGGCGGCGCAGTCTTCGCGGCTGACGTAGGCGTGGGCGCCGTCGCTGGTGTTGTAGACGAATGCGCCGTCGGTGAGCGGGTTCTGGGCGGAGAACGAGGCGACGTATTCGCTGTAGACGGCGTTGCGCAGGAATGTGTAGGGGACACCGCTGCTAAAAAGTGCCGCTTCGGTCGCGGCATGGTCGGGCACGACGGACGCGGGGTTGCGGTCCGGGTCGGGGTTCGGGTACGAGGTGTAGGCGATCAGCTGGGCACCCGCCGCGGCTGCGGCGGCGATGGCCGCCTCCTGCTGGGCCAGCCGGTCGCTTCCGGCGTCGATGCTGATCAGCAACACCCGCGTCGCCCCGGCGAACGCGGCCCGCAGGGTGCCGGGATCGGCGAAGTCGCCGTAGCGGACCTGTGCCCCGCGGGCGGCCAGATCGGCGAGTTTGTCCGGGGACCGGGTGATCAGAACGACGTCGGCGGCGTGGACGCCAGCGGTGTCCAACAGCAGTTCGGCGGTGCGGCGTCCGAGTTTGCCGGACGCACCGGTGATGACCAGGCTCATACCCACACTCCATTCGTAGTTGCTACAGTTACGATTTAATCGTAGCAGAGACGGTTACGGTTTGGTAGCATCACGCTTACCTTGTCGATCAACACGCAATTCGCCCTCGGCGTCCACCTGCTGACCATGCTGGCCGCCTCGGCCCCGGCGACCCTGCGTTCAGAGGCCATGGCCGGGTCGGCCAACGCCAACCCCGTCCACATCCGTCGCGTCCTGGGCCGCTTCCGCGAAGCCGGCCTCGTCGGCTCCAAACCCGGCGTCGGCGGCGGCACCCACCTCCTCCGCGACCCCGCCACCATCACCCTCGCCGAAGTCTGGCGCATCGCCCAGGGCGACACCCCCGTGTTGGGCGCTTACGAAGGAGACCCCCACTGCCAAGTCGGCAGCGGCATGCACTCATTGCTCACCGAACTCGACCAACGCGCCCAACGCGCCATCCAACACGAACTCCGAACCACCACCATCGCCCAACTCGTGGACCGGGCAATGACCGCAACACCCCCCACAACGCCGAGCTAAAGCTTCGCCGACATCGCCGGTGCCATTAGTCAGCGGGAATCAATGGATCCGGCGCTGGCTTGCCCGCTTGGACGTCAAATACGGCTGGCCCGGCCGCCAAGGCGCGTACGGCTTCGGCGGACCGGCCCGGCCCGGGACGACACGGGGGGCAGCGGGTCGGAGCACAGCCGACCGTTTGTCGCATGTCCGGAGCCTCGGCGTCTAGGAAGCGCTCGGCGTGCCCTGGTGAAACCGCAGCAGCCATCGCCCATCGGTTCGCCGCCACAACGATGTCCGCCGAACCCGGCGGTCCCCAGGGTCGGAGACATACGTCAGCAGGATCAGGTCCGGCGACAGCTGGGCGCAGCGCATTTCAGTTGCCTGGATAACGTCGTCGGCCGACGGTTCCAGTGCCAACGCCAGGATCATGGATTCGCGGGTCCAGAGGCGGCCGGAGGCGCCGATCTCTTCGAAGTCGGGGGCCAGGAGCGCTGCGACCTTCGACGGATCGCGGCGAACCCCGGACGTGAGCAGCGCAAGTTCGTTGTCCATGACCTGCTGCATGTCGGGCGTCGTCATCGGCACATTCTGATCCGATGTCCGGCTGTTCGCTGTGGTCGATCGGCGGTCGTTGGCCCTCAGGGTGATTGGTACGGGCTGGTCAGCTGTGGTCCGAGCGAGCGCCACCATCCGACGCCGTCGCCAGATTCGATCTGCACCACGGAAGGGAGGGCCGACCCTCCGGCCAGGCCGGCCGGGCGGTCCGATCGCGCTCCTGGCAACGACGTCGGGCGTGAGAACGAACATCCGGCCCAGAACACTGGTGAGCAGCCGATCGGTCCATCGTCGGGTCGGCAGACCACTGCGCGGTTGGCGACGGGACGACCTGAACCGCCCGGAGGGCAGCGCCCCATCGTGGGAGAATGGGCTGGTCCTACCGCCCCGACCGGTGCGCTCTGAAATTTCGGCCGACCCAGAAAGACCCTCGTGACCCAGGCTTCGCACGCACACCGCACGACGTTCACGCCACCGGAGCTGATCCGGAACTTCAGCATCATCGCCCACATCGACCACGGCAAGTCGACGCTGGCCGACCGGATGTTGCAGCTGACCGGCGTGGTCGACGGGCGGCAGATGCGGGCGCAATACCTGGACCGGATGGACATCGAGCGCGAACGCGGCATCACCATCAAGTCGCAGAGCATCCGTCTCCCGTGGACGGTCGAGCACGCCGACGGCACCACCCAGGACCATGTGCTGCACCTGATCGACACCCCCGGCCATGTCGACTTCACCTACGAGGTATCCCGGTCCCTGGCCGCCTGCGAGGGCGCGGTGCTGCTCGTCGACGCCGCCCAGGGCATCGAGGCCCAGACGTTGGCCAACCTGTACCTTGCCCTGGAGAACGACCTCACCGTCATCCCGGTCCTCAACAAGATCGATCTGCCGGCCGCCCAGCCGGAGCGGTACGCGCAGGAGATCGCGCACATCCTCGGCGGGTCCCCGGACGACGTGCTACGGGTGTCCGGCAAGACCGGCGCCGGGGTCAAAGAACTGCTGGACCGGGTGGTCGCGCAGATCCCGGCCCCGGTCGGCCGACCCGAGGGTCCGGCCCGGGCGATGATCTTCGACTCGGTGTACGACATCTATCGCGGGGTGATCACCTACATCCGGGTCATCGACGGACAGATCAGCCCGCGCGAGCGGATCCAGATGATGTCCACCCGGGCCACCCACGAGCTTCTCGAGGTGGGCATCATCTCGCCCGACCCCATTCCGACCAGGGGACTGGGGGTCGGCGAGGTGGGCTATCTGATCACCGGGGTGAAAGATGTCCGGCTGTCCAAGGTCGGTGACACCGTGACCTCCGCGGTCCGCGGGGCTACCGAGCCGCTCAGCGGTTACCGGGACCCGCGGCCCATGGTCTATTCCGGCCTGTACCCGCTGGACGGATCCGACTACCCGTTACTCCGCGACGCGCTGGACAAGCTCCGACTCAACGACGCCGCGCTCACCTACGAGCCGGAGTCCTCCGCCGCGCTCGGTTTCGGTTACCGCTGCGGGTATCTGGGACTGCTGCACCTGGAGATCACCCGCGATCGGCTGGAACGCGAATTCGGGCTCGACCTCATCTCGACGGCGCCGAACGTCGTCTACCGGGTGACGATGGAGGACGAGACGGAGGTCGTGGTGACCAATCCGAGCGACTGGCCGGCGGGCAAGATCAAGGAGACGGTCGAGCCCATCGTCAAATGCAGCATCATCACGCCCAGCGAATACATCGGCCCCATCATGGAACTCTGCCAATCTCGCCGCGGTGTCCTCGGGGGAATGGACTACCTGTCGGAATCGCGGGTGGAACTGCGGTACACGATGCCGCTGGGTGAAATCATCTTCGATTTCTTCGACGCACTCAAATCCCGCACCCGCGGGTACGCCTCGTTGGACTACGAAGAGGTGGGCATGCAGCCCGCTGATCTGGTCAAGGTCGACATTCTGCTGCAAAGTGAGCCGGTGGACGCGTTCTCGGCGATTCTGCACCGCGAGTCGGCCTACGCCTACGGCGTGACGATGACCGCGAAACTACGCGAGCTGATTCCCCGCCAGCAGTTCGAGGTGCCGATCCAGGCGGCCGTCGGATCACGGGTGATCGCCCGGGAAACCATTCGCGCCATGCGCAAGGACGTCCTGGCGAAATGCTACGGCGGCGATATCACCCGAAAACGCAAGCTGCTGGAGAAGCAGAAGGAGGGCAAGAAGCGGATGAAGATGGTGGGCCGGGTCGAGGTTCCGCAGGAGGCCTTCATCGCGGCGCTGTCCACCGACGCGCCGACCGGAAAGAAGTAACCGACCGGGCGTCACCCACCGCAGCGCGGCCTGCGGCCCACTGGTACGAGCGTGCCGCCCGCACCTAAGCCCTGGGCTAAGACTGCGAGCTCCCGGAGAGGACGGCAAGGTTGTTGGGAAGCAGAGGTGCGTCGATGACGACGTTCCACAACGACTCGGCCGCGTCGTACCAATCGGTCCGCGGTTGGCGCTGGACCTACGCCCAGCCTGTTCATATCGCTGCGCGATCAGGTCCTGCCTGACATATACCGGGCTACATCGCAGGAAGAGAAACCGTGAACCCGCGACCGCCTATCCGACTTTGCGATCGTTGATGCCGTGCTGCTCAGGAGGTTTCGATTGAGCCCCATCGCGAAGTGATCACGCTCGAACCGAACGCTGCCATGCAGCTGACGTCGTGCTGTCCGGTGCCACCCGGTGGTCAATGGTGGCTCAGGCGTGGGCCGGTGCGGCGGTACCTTCGACTTCCGCCCGCTCGCCGAAGGGGCGAGCGTCCTTTTCCGCAAACGTTGCTCGATGACGTCCGCCGGTGAGCCTTTGCCGCATGGGGATGACGGCGGCGACGACGGCAGCGAGGAGGGCGACGACCGCGCCGATGATCATCGCGACGGTGAAACCGGCGTCGGAGGGGAGTTGGTGGCCGCCGAAGTCGGTGGTCATGTTGGCGAGGGTGACGCCGATGACGGCGGCCGCGAAGGAGGAACCAATGGAACGCATGAGGGTGTTAAAGCTGTTCGCGGACGCTGTTTCGGAGGTGGGAACGGCGCTCATGATTAGGTTAGGCATGGCGCCGTAGGCCAGGCCGACGCCGGAGCTGCAGATGAGGGTGACGATCAGCACGCCCCAGGTTGATCCGAACAGAAGGGGTGAGACGGCGTAGCCGGTGCCGATGATCAGGGCGCCGAGGGTGAGGGTGATCTTGGGGCTTTTCGCGGCGGACAGTTTCGCACCGAGCGGGGAGATGGCCATCATCATCAGTCCACTGGGGAGCATCCAGAGCCCCATTTGGATCATGGTTTGGCCGAGTCCGTACCCGGTGGCGGTGGGCAGCTGCAGCAGTTGCGGCAGGACCAAGGACTGCGCGTACATGGCGAATCCGACGAGCAGGGACGCGATATTGGTCAGCAGCACCTTCGGCCGGCCCGTGACGCGCAGGTCGACGAGCGGGTCGGTGGTGCGGAGTTCCCACCAACCCCAGGCGGGCAGCAGCAGTGCGGTGGCGGCGAGCAGGTTGAGGGTGGTGCCGCTGGTCCATCCCCAGCCGGAGCCCTTGGTCACGGCCAGCAGCAGGCAGACCAGCGCGGCGCCGAGGCCGATCGCGCCGAGGAAGTCGAAGCGGGACCGGGTGGTGGGGACTCGGCCGGCTGGGACGAAAGCCCAGACCAGGGCGGCGACGACGCCGCTGAGGCCGGCGGCGACCCAGAAAAGTGTTTGCCAGCTGCCGTTTTGCGCGACGGCGGCGGCGAACGGCAGGCCGAGTGCGCCGCCGACACCGAGCGATGCGCTCATCACGGCGATGGACGATCCGAGCTTCTCGGCGGGGACGACGTCCCGCATCAGGCTGATGCCGAGTGGGACGACGCCCATCCCGATGCCCTGCAGGGTGCGGCCGGCGATCAGCGGCAGGATGAACGGCGACAGTGCGCAGATCACGGACCCGGCGATCAGCGGGATCATGCTGATCAGGAGCATTCGTCGTTTGCCGAACATGTCGCCGAGCCGCCCGGCGGTGGGCGTGGCGACGGCCGCCGCCAGCAGGGTCGCGGTGACCACCCAGGACGCGTTGGACGCTGAGGTGTCGAACAACGTCGGTAGTTCGCCGAGCAGCGGGACGACCAGGGTCTGCATGACCGCGGCGACGATGCCCGCGGAGGCCAGGACGGCGACGATGCGCCCGGTCCTTGCCGTTGGAACGGTGTGTGTCATGTCCACTCCAGGATTCGACGGTGCTGTGTATGATACAACGAATATGCATTCTGCATATCACGTGTGTGATGCATATCGCTGCGGTACCCTTGCCGTTGACGGGACCACGGCGCGAAGGGAGGGAAGCAGGGGATGGACAAGCCGGTCGAGGCGCTGGAGTACGAGACGATGCTGCTGATCCGGCACACCTATCTCAACAACCTGCGTGGCGAGGGGCTCGAACGCAGTGCCTACATCCTGTTGAGCCGGCTCGAACTCGACGGGCCGCTGTCGATCGGACAGTTGAGCGAGGCATTCGGTCTGGACACCTCGACCTTGAACCGGCAGACCAGCGCGATGATGAAAGCTGATCTGGTGCAACGGATCCCCGATCCCGATGGGGGGATAGCGCGAAAGTTCCGGATCACCGAGTACGGGTCGGAGCGGCTACGAGCCGTCCGCGAGGTGAACACGGCCGGGCTAGCCAAGATCGTCGACGACTGGTCGCCCGATGAACTCGAGGCCTTCGTGTCAATGCTCGTCAGGTTCAACCACGACATCGAACGGCATGTCGGGCGGCCGTGGCCGCGACCGGAGGGTGCGGCGCAACGTTGATCGGTCGTCGGATGCCGCGGTGGATAACCGGTTGTCTCTCCCGCTGGGGCACGGGCG
Organism: uncultured Nakamurella sp.; assembly: GCA_964250735.1. GTDB lineage: Bacteria > Actinomycetota > Actinomycetes > Mycobacteriales > Nakamurellaceae > Nakamurella. The sequence continues at coordinate 13,464 of CAXUHA010000005.1, forward strand.
CGACGGGTGGCCGGACAGTCCAGGGACGGGTGCCTGGACTCAACAGGCTCCTACGAGGTCACTACCACCAGCGGCGTGCCAGGTCGTTCTCCCGCCCGACCGACGGATCGGATGCAAGGCAACAACTTCGCGCCGGGGCTAAGCAGAGTCAGGCCGGACGGGAGAACGACCCCATTCAACATCCCTGGGCTTAGCGACGCAGGAGTCCGTCGACGAGTACATCGAACAAGCGTTCTATCTGCGTGAGAGGGGCGGTGGGGCCGGTGGAGAGCACGACGCCGAGGACCATCGTCGTGACGTCGTCCGCCGCAATGTCGGACCGGAAGGAGCGGTCTGCGACGCCCGCCGCCAGGATGGCTCCGATAGCGTTGTTGATGCGCTCGCGGGTGACCGGGGTCGCGATGCGGCCGGAGGCCCACCCGACCCGCAGCGTATCCATGATCCCGCGTTTCATCACGGAGAACTGGCCGTACCTGCGCATCCAGGCTCGCAGGGCCGGTTCAGGTCCGAGCCGGTCCAGCAGCGTCGTGGCACTCAAGACCACGTCGTCCAGCTCGGCGGCGTAAGCAGCCTCGACGAGTGCCTCGCGCGTGGGGAAGTGCCGGTAGAGGGTACCGATTCCAACGCCGGCGTCGCGGGCGATGTCCTCCAGGGGGACCGCCTGACCGGACGCGTTGAATGCGTCGCGGGCAACGGCGACGAGGGCCTCGCGGTTACGCAGCGCATCCGCGCGGAGCGGTCGTCCGGGAGTAGTCAAAGCGGAGGCACCTCCGTTAGTGCTAGCGTTGGTCGAGCGGAGGTTCCTCCGCTTGTCCATCGTTCCATGAATCGAGAGTGCATGATGCCCGACATCACCACACCGCGTCCGGGCGGTACCGGGCGCCTCGGCGACCGCACCGTCTCCCGTATCGGCTACGGCGCTATGCAGCTGGAACGGCTGCGCGGCGATCGGCCGGCCGCCATCGCCCTCCTACGACGGGCCGTCGAGCTCGGCGTCGACCACGTCGATACCGCGGAGTTCTACGGCGACGGCTTCGTCAACGGATTGCTGCGGGAGGCGATCTCGCCCGACGACGCGGTCACGTTAGTGACGAAGATCGGCGCGGATCCGCACCCTGAGGGGCCTGTTCCGCTCCGGTTCGCTCAGCACCCCGCCGAGCTCCGGGCGAGCGTCGAGGCCAACCTGCACAGCCTAGGACTTGAGCAGCTGCCCGTCGTGCTGCTCCGTCGCCCCGACGCAGGCCCGGGGATGAAGGTCGAAGCCGACCAGGTCGTCAACCTCGACGACCAACTCGCCACGATGATCGCCTTGCGGAACGAGGGCAAAATCGGCGACTTCGGTATCGGCAGCGTGGGTGCGGATGCTCTCCGCCGGTCCATCCCTGCCGGAATCGTCTTCGTGCAGAACGCCTACAGCCTGGTCAGTCGCGAGGACGAGGCCATGTTGGAACTGTCCGCTGCCGCCGGAGTCGCGTGGGTGCCCTTCTTCCCGCTTGGCGGTGCGTTCGCGGGTTTCCCGAAAGTGACCGAGCAGCCCGCCGTCATCGAGGCCGCGACACGGCTCGGTGTCACGCCTTCGCAGATCGGACTCGCTTGGCTGCTACGACACAAGCCGAACATCCTGCTCATTCCCGGAACGGCCGACATCGCCCATCTCGATGCCAACGTCGCCGCCGCCGCGATTGAGCTGGACGAGCTCACGATGGACGCGCTCGACGCCGTCCGAAACGGCTGACCACTCGAGCCTGTCGGTCCTCAGGCCACATGGCCTCGTTCCCTCACGCTGTTGGACGTCACCAGACAGCTCGTGGAAACCACGCCATTCAATTGGTTCTGGCTCAGGTTCCATGATCCTGGCTTGTGCTGTGTGAGTCATACGTGGCCCGATCTGAGTGGGGCGCTCATACCAGTGACCCGCTCCGGCCGCGCTGGGTCTCCCGCGCCCCAACGGCAGCGAAGAGTGCCGGTACCAGAGCAGGTTCGCCCGAACCGCGGCTCCATCGGGACCCGCGGGGAGCGTCGATCCGGCGATCTGCGCAGCGAGGTCCGGTGCGGGATACTGCCCTAGGCTCAGGTCATGTCTGTCGTCAAGATCAACGCCATCGACGTTCCCGCCGACGCCGGACCGGAGTTGGAGCGGCGTTTCGCCGCCCGCCTCGGCGCGGTCGAGGGGTCACCGGGTTTCGAGGAGTTCTGCCTGCTCCGACCGGTCGGCGGCGAAAGCAGGTATTTCGTCTACACGCGCTGGGAATCTGAGGAGGCCTTCCAGACCTGGTCGACGACCCGGTCACCCGCCGCGCACGCCGGTCCGGCGTCGGCCGCGGGTCGCGCGCCGGTGGCGACTGGTGCGTCCCTGCTGGAGTTCGAGGTGGTCTCCCGAACCACCGCCTGATCGGCGCTTCACGGACCGAACGGAAGCTGATGGGGTCGAGCGCGCCGGTCAGGTCGACTTGGCAACGGTTCTGTGGTCGTGGCAGGGTCCTCAACCCTTGCCAGGACCACGCTCCCCTTGCCAGGACCACGCTCCCGCCACCACGACCCCCCGCCCGGCCGCCAGGACCGCCCCCGGCCGCGACGGCCACGCTTCCGGCCACGACGGGCCCGGCCAGGAGGCGCAGACGGCTCAGGGCGCCGGCCGGGGGTGTGGCAGGGTGGGGTGGTGAGTTGGCGCGTGGTACCCGACGTCGTCGACGCGATCGAGTCGTGGATCGCCGGTGTCTCGTACTGGGTGCAGGTTCCGGTGCTGCTGGCCGTGCTGCTGCCGATCGGTTGGGGCCTGGCCGGCCTGATCGATCGGATCGTGGAGAAGATCCTGTGGCCCTACACCCGGCGGGAGATGCGGTCGGCCGCCGCGGCGGCGATCGCCGGCCATGATCCGGCCCCCGGAACGCCGCCCGACGGCCGCGGGCCGAGGCCGTGAGCCGCCCGCTCCCGGTCATCAGTCGTCGGTGGATGACCATCGCATTGCTGGTGCTGCTGTTACTGGCGCTGGCCTTCTCCCTCTGGCGCTGACCCGCCTGCCGCTCACCCGCGGCGAGTGGGCCGAGACGTCGGGCAGGATGGTGGCGTGCCCTCCACGCTGCCCGAGGGCGACCCGGTGCCGCGCGACGGTTCGCTGCCCGACCAGGCATATCGGGGTTCTGCCGGGCGAACCCTGTCGATCTACCTGCACGTCCCGTTCTGCGCGACCCGATGCGGCTACTGCGACTTCAACACCTACACGGCCGGTGAGCTGGGCACATCCGCGTCACCCGAGTCCTGGTTCGTGGCCGCCGGCGCCGAGATCGACCTGGCGGCGCGGGTGCTGCACGCCAGGGGCGACGATCGGGCGGTCTCCACCGTCTTCGTGGGCGGCGGGACCCCGTCGTTGATGGGTGCCGGACGGCTCGGGGCCCTGCTGGCCAGGGTCGGGGACGCGCTCGGGTTGGCGCCGGGCGCCGAGATCACCACCGAGGCCAACCCGGAATCCACCGACCAGGCACTGCTGGCCGGCCTGCGCGCCGCCGGCTACACCAGGCTGTCCCTGGGGATGCAGTCCACCGACCCCGACGTGCTCCGGGTGCTGGACCGCAGGCACACCCCCGGACGCCCACTGCAGGTGGTCGGGTGGGCCGGACAGGCGGGCTTCGACCACGTGAACCTCGATCTGATCTACGGAACCCCGGGAGAGACGGACGAACAGTTCGCCGCATCCGTACAGGCCGCGATCGGCGCCGGTGTCGACCACGTGTCGGCGTACTCGCTGATCGTGGAACCTGGGACCGCCCTGGCTCGGGCTGTCCGGACCGGTCGGCTGCCGATGACCGACGACGACGTCCTGGCCGACCGCTACCTCATGGCGGAGCAGTTGCTCAGCACCGCCGGACTGAATTGGTACGAGGTTTCCAACTGGGCCGCCGGCGACCAGGCGCGGTGCCGGCACAACCTGGCCTACTGGCGGGGCGGCGACTGGTGGGGCATCGGGCCGGGCGCGCACTCGCACGTCGGCGGCGTGCGGTGGTGGAATGTCAAGCACCCCCACGCCTACGCCACCGCGCTCGGCGCCGGACACTCACCCGGCTACGCCCGCGAGGTGCTCGACGACGACGCCCGCCGCACCGAGGACGTGTTGCTGCGACTGCGACTGGTCGACGGGTTGCCGCTGGAGACGCTGCGCGCACCCGGGCGGGCCGAGGCCGCCGCGGCCGCCGCGGAGGGCCTGCTCGATCCGGCTGCCCTGGCCTCCGGATCGGCGGTGTTGACCCTGCGCGGCCGTTTGCTGGCCGACGGCATCGCCCTGCGGTTGCTCGACTGAAAGTCGACGCGGCGGATCACCGCGACTGGTGGGTTCAACGCGACGGGGGTTCTGAAGAGGACGGCGGACGCAGGGCATCCAGATTGAGCACCCGGACGTGGATGACGGTGCGTTGCTGCAACGCCGCCCGCAGGGCCCGGTGCAGGCCGTCCTCGAGATAGACCTCCCCGGACCAGAAAACGGCGTGCGGGAAAAGGTCGCCGTAGAACGTCGAGTCCTCGTCGAGCAGGGTGTCCAGCCGAAGCTCGCGTTTGGTGGCGACCAACTCGTCCAGCCGGATCTGCCGCGGCGGGATCTTGGCCCAGTCGCGCATCGAGAATCCGTGATCCGGGTACGGCCGTCCGTCGCGTACATCCTTGAAGATCATCGCGGGTCCTCCGGTGGCCGAACAACGTCCTTACAGTAACTGTCTTGGCTCGGCCGGCAGGTTCAGCGGGCGCTTACACTTGGCAGATGGCTCTGGAGAGTGCCAGTCGTCGTCCTGACCACTCATGCGTGACCGGGGTCAGGCCGGCGAGAAGGCCGGGAGGTGAGGAGTGTCAGCCGACGACAGGCGATTCGAGGTGCTCCGCGCCATCGTCTCCGACTACGTGGCCACCCACGAGCCCGTCGGCTCGAAGGCCCTGGTCGATCGCCATCAGCTGCGGGTATCCCCGGCGACCATCCGTAGCGACATGGCGGTGCTGGAGGACGAGGGTTACATCGCCCAGCCGCACACCTCGGCCGGCCGTATCCCCACCGACAAGGGGTATCGGCTTTTCGTCGACCGGCTCTCGCAGGTCAAGCCGTTGTCGGTGGGCGAGCGGCGGGCCATCCAGGCCTTCCTGTCCGCCGGCGTCGACCTGGACGACGTGTTGCGCAGGTCGGTCCGGCTACTGGCCCAGTTGACCAGGCAGGTCGCCGTCGTGCAGTACCCGAACCTGACCCGGTCGGTGGTCCGGCACGTCGAAGTCGTGCCGCTGGGCCCCACCCGTCTGCTGCTGGTGGTGATTACCGACACCGGCCGGGTCGAGCAGCGGGTCGTCGATGTCGACCAGAGCGTCACCGACGAGTCGGTGACGGCGCTGCGCTCCCTGCTGGCCGCCCACGTCATCGGCCGGCGCTTCGCCGAGGCGGCCGAGGGCTTGCGGAATCTGGCCGGCACTGCCGATCCCGAGGTGCGCCAGACGGTGGCCGCCACCGTATCGGTCCTGCTCGACGCTCTGGTGGAACATCCGGAGGGCCGTCTGGTGTTGTCCGGAACGTCACACGCGACGGGCGCCTGGGCCGACCAACCGGGAAGTCTGCGTGGCGTCCTGGAGGCACTGGACGAACAGGTCACGCTGCTCAAGCTGCTGGCCGTGTTGCGAGCGCCGGACGCGGTGATGGTGTCGATCGGACAGGAGAACGACGACGCGAACCTGTCCACGTCCGCGCTCGTGTCGGCCGGCTACGGCAGCGGCGACACCCTGATGGGAGGGCTCGCGGTCGTCGGGCCCACCCGAATGGATTATCCGGGGACGATGGCGGCCGTCCGGGCGGTGGCCCGGTACGTCGGCGAGGTCGTCGGCGGTCGGTAGCCCCGAGGCCGTCGCAGCGCGGTGCCGGCCGATCACCGCCCCGCTCGATCCGAGTGTGCAGGCCGAAGGAACACACCGGGTCACCGCTAAGGTGGCCCTTGAATAACGGAAAACAGGAGTTCACCAGGTGGCACGGGACTATTACGGCCTGCTCGGCGTGGCCAGGGGCGCGTCGGCCGACGAGATCAAACGCGCCTACCGCAAGCTGGCCCGCGAGCTTCACCCGGACGTCAACCCCGACCCCGCCGCGCAGCAGAAGTTCAAGGAAGTCACCGCCGTCTACGAGGTGCTGTCCGATCCGGCCAAGCGGCAGGTGGTGGACCTCGGCGGTGACCCGTTGTCCCCGGGCGGCGGCGGAGGCGCAGGCGGCGGAGGTGATCCGTTCGGCGGCGCGGGCGTCGGACTGGGCGACATCATGGACGCCTTCTTCGGTGGTGGCGGGCAGCGGGCCCGCGGCCCGCGGTCCAGGGTCCGGCAGGGCGACGACGCGCTGATCCCGGTCGAGCTGACCCTGGAGGAGTGCGCGACCGGGGTGGCCAAGGAGCTGGCGGTGGACACGGCCACCTTGTGCTCGGTCTGCCACGGCACCGGCTGCGCCGAGGGGACGACGCCGATCACCTGCGACACCTGCAAGGGGGCGGGGGAGATCCAGCAGGTACAGCGTTCGCTGCTCGGCCAGGTCATCACCTCGCGCCCCTGCCCGGTGTGCCGTGGTTTCGGCGAGATCATCCCGGAGCCGTGCCGGCAGTGCAACGGCGACGGCCGGGTGCGGACCAGGCGCACGGTGCGGGCGAACATCCCGGCCGGGGTGGGTGACGGCATCAGGGTCAGGTTGTCCGGCCAGGGCGAAGTGGGCCCCGGCGGTGGCGCCCCTGGAGACCTGTACGTGGAAGTCCGCGAGCTGCAGCACGAGAAGTTCACCAGGGACGGCATCGACCTGCACTGCACCGTCCATCTGCCGATGACGGCCGCGTCGCTGGGCACCTCGATGGCGCTGCAGACACTGCAGTCGGTGGAAGACCTGGACATCCAGCCCGGCACCCAGTCCGGCACCGTGATCACCCTGCGCGGCCAGGGCATGCCGCGGCTTCGCGGCACCGGTTCGGGGAACCTCCACGTGCACCTCGAGGTCGTCACCCCGACCAGGGTGGAGGGCCGGCAGGCCGACCTGATGCGGGAACTGGCCGTGCTCCGCGGCGAAGAACAGCCCGAACTGGCCACCCGGGGGCATGGCGGCCTGTTCTCGCGGATCCGTGACTCCTTCGTCGGCAGGTGAGCTCGGTTCGGCCTGACCGGGTGCGTGGACAGCTGGATGTGCCGCCCGCCGGACGGCCGTACTTCCTGGTCGATGCGGTTCCGGGGCCCGGAGAGTTCGTCCTGGACGGCCCGGAGGGTCGGCATGCGGCTGTCGTACGGCGGCTGCGGCCCGGCCAGGGCCTGGTGTTGACGGACGGCGCGGGCCGGTGGGCGGCCGCGACGGTCTCGGTCGTCGGCCGCGCCGGCGTGGATCTCATCGTCGAGCCGGCCGTGGACCGGCCCGCCCCTGCGGTGCGGGTGACGTTGGTGCAGGCGTTGCCGAAAGGGGATCGCAGCGAGCTGGCCGTGGATTTGGCCACCGAGGCCGGCGTCGACGCCCTGGTGCCGTGGCACGCCGCCCGTTGCGTGGCCCGGTGGAGCCCCGACAAGGCGGCCGCCGGAGTTGCCAGGTGGCGCAGTGTCGCCCGGGAAGCGGCCAAGCAGTCCCGCAGGGTGTTCGTACCGGCGGTGGCGACGCTGGCCTCCACGGCGGCGGTGGTGTCCCTGATCACGGCGTCGTCGGCCGCGTTGGTGCTGCACGAGGCCGGGTCGATGCCGATCGCCGCCGCGGAGTTGCCCACGTCCGGGGATGTGGTGGTGGTCGTCGGGCCCGAAGGTGGTTTGACGCCGGACGAGTTGACCGCCTTCCGGTCGGCCGGGGCCCAGGTGGTGCGATTGGGTCCGGAGGTGCTGCGGACCTCGACCGCGGGTGCGGTGGCCTTGGGTGCCCTCGGAGTGCTGACCGCTCGGTGGACGGACGACGACGGCTCGGGCATCGGCACGAGCGGTGCCGACGAATGACCGGCCGGACCGGCTGCCGGGTGAAGGGGACGATCCGGTGACGACATTGCAGGAATACAACTACGGCGCACACCCCAGCCAGTTCGTCCGGCTGCACCTGCCCGTGGGCGACCATCTGCCCGTCGTGGTCGTGCTGCACGGCGGTTTCTGGCGGGCCGGGCACGGTATCGAACTGGCCGAGCCGCTCGCCGCCGATCTGGCCAAGTTCGGTATCGCCGCGGCGACCGTCGAGTACCGCCGCGTCGGCGACGGCGGGGGCTGGCCGACCACGATGGCCGACGTGGCCCGGGCCGTCGATCGACTGGCCACCGCCGGCCAGTACGTGGCGGAAGGTCGACTCCGATTGGATCGGGTGGCCGCCGTCGGCCACTCGGCCGGTGGTCAGCTGGCCGTCTGGTTGACCCACCGGAGGTCGCTGCGCTCGGGGACCGCGGGCTCCATCACTTCGGCGTCGACGTTCGTCCCGGTGATCGGCGCGGTCGCCCAGGCGGGCGTTCTCGACCTGGTCGGTGCCTCCCAGGAGGGCCTGGGTGGCGGCGCGGTCGACGATCTGATGGAAGGCGCCGCCGGTTCGGTACCGCAGCGCTACCACCACTCGTCGCCGATGGCCCACGTCGGGGACGGCGCACGGGTGGTCTGCGTGCACGGCGACGCCGACGAGAGCGTGCCGTTGTCCCAGTCCAGCCGGTATGTGGACGCCGCGGTGCTGGCCGGCGACCCGGCCCGGTTGGTGGTGCTGCCCGGGGTGGGCCACATGGAACTCGTCGACGTCGGCCACCAGGCATGGTCCGTCTGCCGCGACGCCCTGCTGCAGATGGTCTGAGGGAGCGATGAACACATCCGATTGCCTGTTCTGCAAGATCGCGGCCGGCGACATCCCGGCCGCCGTGGTGTTCTCCGACGAACGGTTGCTGGCGTTCCGGGACATCAACCCGCAGGCCCCGCTGCACGTGCTGGTCATCCCACGCGCCCATCATCGGTCGATCGCGGACGTCGCGGAGGTCGACCCGGCCCTGGTCGGGGCCATGGTCCGGGCGGCGAGGGGCATCGCTGCGGCCGAGGGGGCCGAGAGTTCGGGCTACCGGCTGATCTTCAACACCGGGGCCGACGCCGGGCAGACGGTGTTCCACGCGCACCTGCACCTGCTGGCCGGGACCGCTCTGCGACTGACCCTGGCCTGACTCGCGCTGATCAACATCGACGGCGCTGACCATCGGATCGACTCGCGTCACCGGCGTCCCATTGCTGCCACGATCATGAGCGCGAACCTTTGTCGGCTCCGGCGATAGGATCTTCAGGGTAGGCAGGTACCTCACCGCACCGAATCCCGCCCGAAATTGCCAACCGAAAGCAGGCAACGCTCCTAGTGCCGGAAACTCCCATGGCCGCCCAGGCGACACCCGACCCTGTTCCAGGTCAACCGCCCCGGGGCCTCACACCGGCAGAGTTCACCCTGGTGGTGGCGGACGAGAGGGCGATGGTCGGGCTCCTCGGATCGCGGGACATGCTGCTGAGGCTGCTCGAAGAGCACCTGGTCGCCGACATCCACGTTCGCGGCAACCGGATCACCCTGCGCGGCCCCGACACGGACGTGGCCTTTGCCGAGCGGGTCATCCGCGAACTGCTGACCCTGCAGGAGTCCGGTTCGGTGATCACCCCGGATGCGGTCCGCCGGACCATCGGCATGCTCAGCGACGCCGCCCACTCGCCGGACCGGGACACCCAGAACCCGTCCCAGGTGCTCGGACTGAACATCATCTCGCGCCGCGGCCGGGTGATCCGGCCCAAGACGCTGAACCAGAAGCGATACGTCGACGCGATCGATGACAACACCATCACCTTCGGCATCGGTCCGGCCGGTACGGGCAAGACGTACCTGGCGATGGCCAAGGCGATCCAGTCGTTGCAGGCCAAGCAGGTCACCCGGATCATCCTGACCCGGCCGGCGGTCGAGGCGGGGGAGCGGCTCGGTTACCTGCCCGGGACGCTGTCGGACAAGATCGACCCGTACCTGAGGCCGTTGTACGACGCTCTGCACGACATGCTCGACCCGGAGTCCATCCCCCGGTTGATGGCCGCCGGGACCATCGAGGTGGCGCCGCTGGCCTACATGCGCGGCCGGACGCTGAACGACGCGTACATCATTCTCGACGAGGCCCAGAACACCACCGCCGAGCAGATGAAGATGTTCCTGACCAGGCTGGGCTTCGGCTCCAAGATGGTGGTCACCGGTGACGTGACGCAGATCGACCTGCCGGGAGGGCAGCCGTCCGGCCTGCGGGTGGTCCGGGACATCCTGGTCGGGGTCGAGGACGTGTCGTTCTCGCTGCTGACATCGGCGGATGTGGTCCGGCATCGACTGGTGGGCGACATCGTCGACGCCTACGCCCGGTGGGATGCGGTGAACGCGGACGCCGCGCCGGACCATCAGGACCGCCGGCTCGGCCACTCCGCCCGCCGGGGCGGCGCCCGATGAGGATGCGTTCCCAGCCGGATTCGACGTGAGCATCGAGATCGCCAACGAATCCGGGGTCGGCGTCGACGAGCTTGCTCTGGTGTCGGTGTCCAGGTTCGCGCTGGGCAGGATGGGTATCAATCCGCTGGCCGAGCTGTCCATCCTGTTGATGGACGTCGACGCGATGACGGAGCTGCACGTCAAATGGATGGACGAAGCGGGGCCGACCGACGTGATGAGCTTCCCGATGGACGAGCTGGAAACGGCCCGCCGGCCCGACGAGGCCGGGCCCGGCCCGGCTCTACTCGGTGACGTGGTGCTGTGCCCGGCCGTGGCCATGGAACAGGCCGGCCAGGCGGGCCACTCGTTGAACGACGAGCTACACCTGCTCACCGTGCACGGCATCCTGCATCTCCTGGGCTACGACCACGCCGAGCCGACGCAGGAGCGCAAGATGTTCCAGCTGCAGAACGAGCTGCTGGACGACTGGCGCGAGGAACGGGAACGCCAGGCCTACCGGGCGCGTCTGGCGGCGGTCGACTCCGCGGTGTTGGACGTGGTCGGGATCGATTCGGCGGAGGCCGGGGGCAGCCCGGCCGACCGCGCCGCCGGCCGGGGTTGAGTCCGGGAGTGGACGCCCTGGACGTCGTCCTACTGATCCTGGCCGCGGCCCTCATCCCCATCGCGGGACTGTTCGCCGCCGCCGATGCGGCCATCACCATGGTGTCGGCGGCGCGCGTCGAGGAGATGCAGCGGGAAGGCCGGCGCAGCGCCGGACCGTTGTACGAGATCGTCGGGGACAAGCCGCGCTACACCAATCTGCTGCTGCTGCTGCGCGTCGGCGCGGAGCTGACCGCCACCGTTCTGGTCGCCGCGGTGGCATTCAGCACGTGGGGATTCGACGTCTGGGTGGGCGCGGCCGTGATGCTGGTCATGTTGTTGCTCTCGTATGTGGCGATCGGTGTGCTGCCCCGCACCCTCGGACGGCAGCACCCGTACACGGTCGGGCTGGCCGCGGCCGGCCCGACCAGGGCCATCGGGCGGGTGCTCGCCCCAGTCGCCTCCCTGCTGATCCTGATCGGCAACGCCATCACCCCGGGGCGGGGTTTCCGGGAGGGACCGTTCTCCTCCGACATCGAACTCCGCGAACTGGTCAACATGGCCGGCGACCGCGGCATGGTGGAAGAGGCCGAACGCGAGATGCTGCAGAGCGTCTTCGAACTGGGCGACACCATCGTCCGCGAAGTGATGGTTCCGCGGACCGAGGTGGTGTGGATCGAGGAGACCAAATCGCTGCGACAGGCCATGCACCTGGCCACCGCCTCCGGCTTCTCCCGGATCCCGGTCATCGGTGAGGATGTCGACGACGTTCTCGGGATCATCTACATCAAAGACCTGATCGCCCGCACCCTGGCCATGGAGCCCGGCGAGCGCGGGCCGATCCTGTCCGATGTGATGCGGGCCCCGGTCTTCGTCCCCGAGTCGAAGAACGTCGACGCGTTGCTGCGCGACATGCAGCGCAGCCGAACCCATTTCGCGATCGTCGTGGACGAGTACGGCGGCACGGCCGGCATCGTGACCATCGAGGACATCCTGGAGGAGATCGTCGGCGAGATCGCCGACGAGTACGACGCGGAATCGCCGGATCCCATCCAGCACCTGGACGACGGCGTGGTCCGGGTGTCGGCCAAACTGCCCGTCGAGGACCTCGGTGACGTCTTCGACGTCGAGTTGCCGAGCGAGGACGTGGAAACCGTCGGCGGCCTGCTGGCCCAACTGCTGGGGCGGGTGGCCCTGCCCGGCGCGGAAGCCAGGATCAACGGCCTGTTCCTGCACGGGGAAGCCGGGGTGGACCGCCGCGGACGCCCACGGGTCCAGACGCTGCTGGTCCGTCGGCTCACCGAAGCCGAGGTGAGCGCGGACACCGACGGCGGCGTCCAGGACGAACCGGAACTGGATTTCGGTGACAGCGGTGGTCAACCGGAACGCCTCGCCGTGCCCGATGAGAGGAAGACCGACAGGCAGCAACGGGTCGACAGGTGACCGACCCCGGCCTTTCCGACCGGCCCCACCCGGGCCAGGACGCGGCGATGTCGGCCGAGGACGCGAAACTGGTGATGTTGGCCAGAGGGGCCAGGGGCCGAACCGGCGCCGCTCAGGGAGCGGCGGTCCGCGATCAGGACGGCCGCACCTATGCGGCGGCGACGGTGGTGCTGCCGTCGCTGAAGCTGACCGCCCTCCAGGCCGCCGTGGCGATCGCTGTCGCCTCGGGCGCCGACACCCTGGAAGCGGCGGTCATCGTCGGCGGGACCACGGTGGACGACGCGTCGCTGGCTGTGGCCCGAGATCTGGCCACCCCTTTGGTGACACTGACCGATGCCGCCGGCGTCGTCGTGCAACGGTTCGCCGTATGACGACCAGCGACGCCCACCGGTCCGGGTTCGCCTGTTTCGTCGGCCGGCCCAACGCGGGCAAGTCGACCCTGTTGAACGCGGTCGTGGGCAGCAAGGTGGCGATCACCTCGGACAAGCCGCAGACCACCCGCCGGGCGGTCCGCGGCATCGTCACCCGCACCGACGCCCAGCTGGTCATCGTCGACACCCCGGGCATGCACAAGCCTCGCACCCTGCTGGGCGAGCGGTTGGACGATCTGGTGCGCAGTGTGTTCAGCGACGTCGATGTGGTGGGCTTCTGCGTGCCAGCCGACGAGCGGGTCGGTCCCGGCGACCGCCGCATCGCCGCCGAACTGAGTGAGCAGGCCGCCGGGACACCGGTCATCGGCATCGTCACCAAGACGGACAAGGTCAGCCAGGAGCAGGTCGCCGAGCAGCTTCTGGCGTTGTCCAAGGTCCGGGACTTCGCCGAGCTCGTCCCCGTGTCCGCCGTCGCCGACGTCCAGGTGGGCCTGCTGACCGACCTGCTGATCGCACGGCTGCCGGCGGGTCCGCGGCTGTACCCGGACGCGGAGCTCACCGACGAGCCGATGGACACCCGGATCGCCGAACTCGTCCGGGAGGCCTCGCTCGACGGCGTCCGCGAGGAACTGCCCCACTCGCTGGCCGCGTTGGTCACCGAGATGGGCCCACGGACCGGCCGCAGCGACCTGACCGACATCTACGTGACGATCTTCGTCGAACGCGACTCGCAGAAGGCCATCGTGCTGGGACATCAGGGATCTCGGCTGTCCTCGGTGGGTCGCCGGGCCCGCCTGGAAATCGAGCAACTGCTGGGAACCAGGGTCTACCTGAACCTGCATGTGGCCGTGGCCAAGGACTGGCAAAGAGATCCCCGCCAGCTGCGCAAACTCGGGTTCGATCAGTAGGCACTCGCCAGGGCCATTGACTGGCTCGCCGCTCTGTTCAAAGCTGCACGTAATCGCTATGATTCGAGCAGTAAAGAGCATTGGTGGGCAGGAGACGACAATGGCAGGAACCCAGGTCCGGTCCGAAATGGCCGAGCAACCAGCTGTGCTGGCCGGCATCGTCGAGCGTCGTCCGGCATTGCACGACCTGGTGCGGAGTCGCCTCCCAGGCCGGCTGCGGGGCGTCTCGCTGATCGCCAGGGGGTCGAGCGACAACGTTGCGGTGCACGCCCGTTACCTGCTCGAACTCGCCACCGGACTGCCGGTCTCGCTGATCGCGCCGAGCATTCTGACCCGCTACCACCGCCACCTGGACACCACCGACTACCTGATCGTGGCCTTGTCGCAGTCCGGGAAGACACCCGAGATCGTCGACGTGGCCCGCCAGCTGGCCGCGGCGGGCGGCGTGGTGGTGGCGATCACGAACAACGACGCTTCACCGCTGGCCCGGGCGGCGGCGGTCACCCTGGCGGTGGGCACCTCCCGCGAGCGTGCGGTGCCGGCCACCAAGACGGTCACCGGCCAGTTGGCCCTGGTCACGCTGTTGGCCGAGGCTGTCGGCGCGGGCATCGCCGCCTACACCGGGGGCGAGCGAGCGTGGTCGGCACTGGCCGACGCCGCCTCCCGGACCCTGGCCGACACCGACAATCTGGACGCGGCGGTGGCGGTGCTGGCGCCGCGCCTCTCGGCCATCCATCTGGCCCGCGGGCTCACCTATGCCGCCGCACTGGAAGGGGCGCTGAAGTCCAAGGAGACCAGCCGCCGGGTGCACGAGGGATATTCCAGCGCGGACTTCCTGCACGGGCCGTTGACCGTCGCATCGGAGCAGGTGGCCGTCGTGGCGTACGGCGCCGTCGGTCCGGTACTCGACGATGTGGCCCGGACCGCGCGGGCCGCGGCCGAGCTCGGCTCGCCGGTGATCGGTGTCGGCGCGGAGGCGGTCTGGGCGGGCGTCGACGGCGCCGTCTGCCTGCCCGTCCCGCAAACCGTGGGCGAGGCCCTGGCCGTCATACCGCTGGTCATCCGCGGCCAGCAGTTGGCCGTGGCCACCACCCTGGCCCTCGGTCTCGACCCGGACAGTCCGGCCGGGCTGAACAAGGTCACCGCCACCCGGTGAGCGTGCGACCCGGTGAGTGTGCGACCCGGTGAGGATGGGCCGCGACGACCGGTCGCGGCGGCAAGCCCACCGTCGCCTAGGTTGGCGGATATGACAAGCACCCGCCCGAGCGCAGCGACATGACGGCCGAGCGCCAGGCGGTCCTGCAAGGCGCCGACCGATGGCTGGACATGCTGCTGGAGTGGGTGCGCATCCCGTCGGTCAGCGCCGACCCGGCGCACCACGACGATGTCGCGGCCAGCGCCCGATTCCTGGCCGACCGGCTGCGTGGCGCCGGATTTCCACAGGTCGACGTCCTCGACGACGGGCCGTGGCTGCCCGCCGTGCTCGCGCACTGGCCGTCCGGAGAGCCGGACGCGGTGCGGGTGGTGGTCTACGGCCACCACGACGTGCAGCCGGCCGACGGCGTCGAGCGCTGGGCGGTGCCGCCGTTCGAGCCGCGCATCATCGACGGCGTCCTGCACGGCCGCGGTGCGAGCGATGACAAGGGCAACATCGCCATGCATCTGCTCGGGCTGGCCGCGCACCTGGGCGCGACCGGCCGCACGTCCCCCGCGGTCGACCTCACCGTGCTGGTGGAAGGTGAAGAGGAATCGGGCTCCCCGCACATCGCCGAGCTGCTCTCGGCGCACCGGCACCAGTTGGCCGCCGACCTCGTGGTGGTGTCCGACACCGGAATTTTCGGACCGCACACCCCGTCCGTCTGCATCGGGATGCGCGGGCTCGTCGCCGGCGAGATCCACGTGCACGGCCCGGACATCGATCTGCATTCCGGGTCGTTCGGCGGAGCGGTCCCCAACCCCGTCACGGAGCTGTCCCGGATCCTGGCCGCCCTGCACGACGACCACCGGCGGGTGGCCATCCCCGGCTTCTACGACGACGTGGTCGAGCCGACCGCCGCCGAGAGAGCCGCCACCGCAGCGCTGCCGTTCGACGAGCAGGCCTGGATCACCGGTCCGGCAGCGTCCCGGGCCGCGGCCGGCGAGGCCGGGTGGAGCACGCTGGAGCGGGTCGGGGCGCGTCCCACGGCCGAGATCAACGGCATCTGGGGCGGGTACACCGGGCCCGGCAGCAAGACGATCGTGCCGACCGACGCCTACGCCAAACTGACCTTCCGGCTGGTCGGCCGACAGGACCCGGCAACGGTCCAGCGTCAGGCCGATGACTTTGTGGCCACCGTGGCCCGTCCGGGGGTGACCGTGCGGATCCGTTGGGAGGGCGCAGGTGTCAGGCCGGTGTACGTGGATACCACCCATCCGGCCACCACGGCCGCCCGCCGGGCGCTGGGACTGGCCTTCGACACGGACGAGGTGCTGATGACCAGGGAAGGAGGGTCCGGCCCGGAAGCCGAATTGGCGGCCGTGACCGGTGCCCCGCTGGTCTTCCTCGGGGTGATGACCGACGAGGACCAGATCCATGCGCCCAACGAGAAGGCACCGGTGGCGTTGCTGCTCAGAGGATGCGAGGCGGTCGCCCATTTGTGGCGCGAGCTGGCCGCGATCGGCCGGGACGGCCTGGCCGCGGCCGATCCCGCCGAGCGGGACGAGGACCCGGAAACCGGGAGCGCCTAGCACTTTCCCGCTCGGCCCGCAATACACCTAATCCTGTGCCATGATCCGCAGATGGGCAGACACGCGGTCGGCGGAGGTGGTCGTCGTCCGGCCGGGCTTTCGCTGCCGCTGGTCACCGTCGGACTGCAGCTGCTCGCCGTCGTCGGAATCGGGATCTGGTGGTCGTCGACCCAGCAGGGCGGCATGCCCGGCCAGGGGTTCGTGGTCGCCGTCGTCGCGGTCAGCGTGCTCGCACTGGTCGCCACCATCGCCCTGATGATCAGTCGGCGGGATTCCTGGCGCGCAGTGCTACCGGCGGGTGTCACGGTCGGGCAGTTGCGGGCCGGAAGCCACCGCAACCCGCCGGTTGCTCTCGCCGGCGGCCACCGGTTCGTCGCCGGGTACCCCGCTTCCGGCCACCAAGGCGGCTCGGTCGACCCAGTGGACTCCCCGGGCGGTGACCGGGGCGCCGCCGACGGGGGCGGCGAATCGGAGAGTGTCGACGACGCGAATCCGGACGTGACCTCCCGCATCGCCATGGCGCGCTTTCCGGTGATGCCCCCCAGACCGTTTCGACTCAGTGAGATCGCCCTGCACGACGATCTGTTCACACACCGCGCGGCGGAAACACCGGACAAGTGAAAGCCGGTCGTTAGGGTGGATGCGTGAGTCCCACAGCGAGCGGTCCGGCGACCAAGAAACACTCGACCAACAAGCGCACCCGGCCGACCGCGCCTCGGCGGGATGCGGCCGTCGACCGGGGGTCCGGTGCCGTACCCGGCGCGGACTATCCGGTCACCCGCCTCACCCTGGCCAACGGACTTCGGGTGGTCCTGGCCCCGGACACGAGCAGCGGAGTGGTCGGCGTCGCCGTGCACTACGACGTCGGATTCCGCTCCGAGCCGCTGGGGCGGACCGGATTCGCCCACCTTTTCGAGCACCTGATGTTCCAGGGCAGTGAATCCCTTCCCAAGCTCGAGCATTTCCGGTTGGTGCAGTCCTCCGGCGGCACCTTCAACGGCTCGACCCACACCGACTACACGGACTATTTCGAGGTGCTGCCGGCGGCGGCCCTGGAGCGGGGGCTGTTCCTGGAGGCGGACCGGATGCGCGCCCCGCGGATCACCGGCGAGAATTTGGCCAATCAGGTCGACGTGGTCAGCGAAGAGATCAGGCTCAACGTGCTGAACCGGCCGTACGGCGGATTTCCCTGGATCGACCTTCCGCCGGTGCTGTTCGACACTTTCTCCAACGGCCACAACGGGTACGGTGACTTCGTCGATCTCCAGGCGGCCACCGTGGCCGACTGCGCCGACTTCTTCGAGAAGTACTACACCCCGGCCAATGCCGTTCTGACCGTGTGCGGTGACTTCGAGCCCGCCACGGCCGCCGATCTGATCGACCGGCATTTCCACGACGTTCCGTACCGGCCTGCGCCGGTGCGGCCATCGTTCGCCGAGCCGTGGCCCTCCTCGGTCCGCCGGGCCGAGAAACACGACGCCCTGGCGCCCGCACCGGCTTTCGCCGTCGGCTGGCGGCTGCCCGACCCGGTGGCCGACCTGCCCGGGTACCTGGCCCATGTGCTGCTGGGACAGGTCCTTTCCGATGGTGAATCGTCCCGCCTGCAGGCCGCGGTGGTCGCCGAGGCCGGGCTGGCCACCGAGATCTGGGCCGGCCCCGGCCTGATGGGCGGCCCGTTGGACGCCCGGGATCCCGATGTCTTCGTGCTGGGCGCGTTGCACGCCGTCGATGTGCCCGCGGATCGGGTCATCGAGGCGGCCGCCGAGCAGATCGCGGCGGTGGCGACACACGGACCGACCGAGCAGGAGCGGTCACGGGCCATCGCGCGTTTCGTCGCGGGCCTTTACCGGGAGAACGACAACATCGGCGCCCGCACCCGGTCCATCGGGTCGCTGGAACTCCTGCACGGACGGGCCGAACTGCTCAGTGAGATCCCTTCCCGGCTGGAACAGGTCGGTACCGATCAGATCGGGGCCGCAGCCAGGACCCTCGATCCCCAGGCCTGCGCCATCCTGACCATCGTCCCGGGAGCGAGCAGGTGATGGCGAGCAGCAAGAAGGAGAACGGCAAGTCCCACGACGGCGGGAAGGACCACCGCGACGGCGGGAAGGACCACGGTCGCGGAAAGCGGAAGCGGGCCGGTAAAGCGGCCGGCCGGTCGGCCGCGCCGGTGTCCCGGACTGCCGACGAGATCGCAGTCACCGCAACCGGTCCCCGACCGGTTCCGGGGCTGACTACGGCGCGGGTCGCCGCGCACCCGGAACTCCTGAGCAGAACCATCGACAACGGCCTGCGGGTCATCGCCGTTCGAAAGCCCGGCACGCCGTTGGTGGAGGTCCGGCTCCGGGTGCCCTTCGGCGGGACGTCGGCCACGCACAGTGCCCGGTCTGAGCTGCTGGCCGCCACGTTGTTGCTGGGCACGGGATCTCGCACGCGCGAGCAGGTGGACGCCGAACTGGCCACGGTCGGCGGTCATCTGGACGCCTCCGTCGATCCGGCCCGACTGTCGGTGACCGGCTCGGTGCTGTCCACCGGACTCCCCGTGCTGCTCGACATCCTGGCGGATTCGTTGGCCGATCCGGCGTTTCGCCGGCACGACGTGGTGGGGGAGCGAGACCGGTTGGTGGAGCACCTGGCCATTGCGGCCAGTCAGCCGTCCGTGGTGGCGCGACATCACCTGCAGGTGCGCCGTTTCGGTAGCCATCCGGTGACCAGGGAGATGCCCGATCCGGCGGCGGTGGCGGTGGTCGGGGTCGCCGCGCTGCGCGCCATGCAGCGAAATGCTTTGATTCCCAACGGGTCTACGCTGGTGTTGGTCGGCGACCTTGATCCGGCGGAGGCGATCGGATTGGTGGACAAGGCGTTGGACGGCTGGTCGTCCGGCGGCTCCGTTCGTCTGATGAGCACCCCGAATGTGGTCGTCGGGGGCGCCGTCAAGGCGTTCCACCGGGACGGTGCGGTGCAGTCGCAGGTCCGGCTGTCCGCGGCGGCCCTGGAACGCACCGATCCCGACTACGCCGCCGCCCAGCTCGCCAATCTCGTGTACGGCGGGTTCTTCTCGTCCCGACTCGTGGAGAACATTCGGGAGGACAAGGGCTACACCTATAGCGCGCACTCCACTTTCGAGTTCTGGCCCGGTCGGGCCGCGCTCACCGTCAGCTTCGACACCACTACCGGATCAACGGCCGCGGCGCTGCTCGAGGCCCGGTACGAACTGGGCCGGTTGGCGCTGAACGGGCCGCAGAGCAAGGAGGTGGAATCGGCCCGCAGTTATGCACTGGGCACCCTGGCCAGCTCGTTGGCCACCCAGGCCGGTTACGCGTCGACCTTGTCCTCACTGGCCGGGCTCGGTCTGGACGTGAACTGGGTCAGAGAACACCCGACCCGGCTCGCCGCGGTCGCGGTGGACGACGTGGCCAGGGTCGCGGCGACCCTGCTCGCGCCGTCCGCGTTCACCGGCGTCGTGGTCGGTGACCTCGGTGCGATCGGTCCATCCCTGGCGGCGATCGGCGGCGTCGAGCTGTGACCGGGCCGCCCCTGGCCGACGCGGTGCTCTCCGCGGGCATCCATGGTTTCCCGATCGCCAGACCGCTTCTCTCGCGCGGCTCCGCCGACCGCTCCGAAGATCTCCGCGATACCGAGCGGACTGTGACGGCCTGGCCGAACGCCCGGGTGCTGATCGTCGACCCGGCCGGCCGAACTCCGGTGCGGGTCACCGGGTCGGGGATCACGCTGGCCGACCGGCCCGCCCGGGACTTCGGTCAGGTGCCGCCGCCCGAGGCCGTGCTGCTGGGCACCCTCACCCCACCCGACGAGGGCCGGCCCGTCGACTACTGGGCGGTGCCGGGCACGGTGGAGATCGGCGGTGAGCTCTGGCAGGCACCGGGCAGCACATCCGACCCGTCCACGCTGCGCGAAATCGCCGGCCTGCTGTCGGACGCGGACGCCGGTCTGCTGACCGCGGCGGTGGCCGTGCTGAACTGGCACCGGCACGGCGGCTTCTGCCCCCGTTGCGGCGAGCCGAGTACCGCCCAGTCCGCCGGCTGGTCCCGGACGTGCCCGAACGGTCATCAGGAATTCCCGCGTACCGATCCGGCGGTGATCGTGCTGGTCCACGACGGCGCGGACAACATGGTGCTGGCCCGGCAGCCGGGCTGGCCGCCCGGTCGGGTGTCTGTGCTGGCCGGCTTCACCGAAGCGGGGGAGTCGTTGGAGGGTACCGTTTCCCGTGAGATCGCCGAAGAGGTCGGGCTGAGTGTCACCGATATCGGATACCTCGGATCACAGCCGTGGCCGTTCCCCCGGTCGCTGATGGTCGGCTTCGCGGCCAGGGCCGACGCCGGTGCCCCGCTGCACCCCCGCGCCGGTGAGATCGAGTCCGCACAGTGGGTGGATCGGGCCACCATCCGCCGGGTGCTGGCCGCGGACGGCACCGCGGAGGGCATCGCCCTGCCGGCCGGAATCTCCATCGCGCGCCGGATGATCGAAGGCTGGGCCGCCCTCGGCTGATCTGCGCGTGGTCATCACCGTCGACCCAGGCCTCCACGGCCGTACACCTGTGCGAAAATGACCGGGTGACGGTCGATCTGCTGGCGGGGCTGGACGACGGGCAGCGGGCCGCGGTGCTCGCGCCCAGCGGCCCGGTCTGTGTGCTGGCCGGGGCCGGCACCGGCAAGACCAGGACCATCACCCACCGGATCGCGCACCTGGTCGCGAACGGCTCCCACCCGGTCAGCGAGATCCTGGCGGTCACCTTCACCACCCGGGCCGCCGGCGAGATGCGCCTCCGGCTGAGGGCTCTCGGGGTTCCCGGGGTACAGGCCCGCACCTTCCACTCGGCGGCGCTCAAGCAGCTCCGGTACTTCTGGCCCAAGGCCGTCGGCGGCGGTCTGTGGCCGGTGGTCGAACACAAGCTGCGATTCGTCGCAGGGGCCGCCCGCAGGGCCGGGACGGCCACCGACGCGGCCACCCTGCGCGACCTGGCCGGCGAGATCGAATGGGCCAAGGCCAGTCTGATCCGGCCGGACGACTACCTGGCCGCGGTGGCCAGGTACCAGCGGGACACCCCGGTCGCCGCCGCCGTCGTGGTCAAGGTCTACGCGGGCTACGAGAAGGCCAAGAAGGAGGCTGAGCAACTTGATTTCGACGACCTGCTCCTGCACACCTCGGCCATTCTGGAGGACGACGAGGACGTTGCGCGCGAATTCCGCTCGCGTTACCGCTGCTTCGTCGTCGACGAATACCAGGACGTCACCCCGCTGCAGCAACGGGTGCTCGACGCCTGGTTGGGGGGCCGGGACCAGCTCACGGTGGTGGGCGATGCGAATCAGACCATCTATTCGTTCGCCGGCGCCTCACCCGTCAACCTGCTTGACTTCGACCGTCGGTATCCGCAGGCCACCGTGGTGCGACTGGAACGGGACTACCGGTCGACCCCCCAGGTGGTGACGCTGGCCAACCGGATCATCGCCGGAACGCAGGGCCAGACCGCCCGGCTGCGGCTCAAGCTGGTCGCCGTGCTGCCGGACGGCCCGCCGGCGACGTTCGACGAACACCCGGACGAACCGGCCGAGGCCGCGTCGGTGGCCCAGCGGGCGGCAGAGCAGATCGCCGCGGGCCTGCCGGCCTCGGGAATCGCGATCCTGTACCGGATGAACGCTCAGTCGGAGGTCTTCGAGAAGGCGCTGACCGATGCGGGCGTGCCGTACGTGGTCCGCGGGGGAGAGCGCTTCTTCGCCCGACCCGAGGTGCGCCAGGCCATCATCGCCCTGCGCAAGGAGGCCGCGGGGAACAGCGAACTGCCGTTGGTGCCGGCGGTCCGGCAGCTCCTGGTGCCGGTCGGCCTGACCGCGGAAGCACCCCCCGCCGGTGCTCTTCGCGACCGTTGGGATTCGCTGTCCGCTCTGGTCGGCGTGGCGGAGGAACTCGCCGACGGGCAACCCGATGCCGGTCTTCCGGAATTGGTGGCCGAACTCGACCAGCGGTCCGAAGCGCAGCACGCGCCGACCGTCGAGGGCGTCACGCTGGCCTCCCTGCACGCGGCCAAGGGGCTCGAATGGGACGCGGTGTTCCTGGTCGGACTGACCGAAGGGACCCTGCCGATCCAGCACGCCGAGACGCCGGAGGAGATCGAGGAGGAGCGACGCCTGTTCTACGTGGGGGTGACCAGAGCCCGGACCAGGCTGGCCATCTCGTGGGCGCTGTCCCGGAGCGAGGGCGGCCGCCGCGGACGCAGGCGGAGCCGTTTTCTCACCGGGCTGGCACCCGAGGCCGGCCCGCCGGGCCGAACGGTGGCCGGGCGGTGCCGCCGGTGCGGCGGACCACTGGGCACACCGGCCGAGCTCAAGATCGGTCGGTGCGGGAAATGCCCGTCCACCGCCGATCCCGATCTGGTCGAGGCCCTGCGGATCTGGCGCAAGTCCACCTCGGCCGGCGCCGGCGTCCCGGCCTACGTCGTGTTCTCCGATGCGACGCTGCTGGCCATCGCCGAGCGCCGGCCGACCGATGATGCTGCGCTGCTGGCCATCCCGGGCATCGGCCGGACCAAACTCGACGCCTACGGGACTGACGTGATCGGTATCGTGACCACGACGCGCTGAGGTGGTGCTCCAGCGGTGCGGCGCAGCACGTCGCATGAACAGCACGTCGCATGAACAGCACGTCGCATGAACAGCGGGAAAAGAAATCCGATGAATTTGTTTAAGCGGTTGCGCGGGCGGTACGCAGGCGCATATGGTCGTCTCGTTCCCAGATGACCGCCTCCCCCGCCAGGATGAGGCCGCGAGTACGCCAGGAGGTGTCGAACGTGAACAAGAACATCGAGATCCCGTCCTACACCGCAGGTGTCGCGGATGCTGGTACTCGTGCGCGTGTGCAGGAAGGTCCCGTTTCGTTGCGGCACCCGATGGCCACGCCGCAGGTGTTCCGGGCCCTGGCCGGGGATGAGCAGCTGAGGTAGAACCTAGCTTCACGCTCGCCTCCGGCCGCGGATCCTTCCCCATCAGGGCGGGATACCGCGGCCGTGGTGTATCCCGGACCCGCACCCCCGCCTCACTACCTGTGCCGGGGTCGTCCGCCTCGAACACCAACGCCGCCGCCGGACAAAGAGCGTCGGCTATCAAACTTCTCCCGGAGGTGAGAGAACCTTGATCAGAATGCTTCTCGGCCAGGACCCGGGCACAGCGCTCGAACCGATCCTCGGTGACGACCTGCCGTGCCACACCGGGGATCCCGATCTGTTCTTCGCCGAACGTCCCGCCGACCTGGAAAAGGCCAAATCGCTGTGTGCCTCATGCCCGGCGCGGGACGCGTGTCTGGCCGCTGCCCTGTTGCGGGCCGAACCCTGGGGCGTATGGGGTGGCGAGATCTTCGACCAGGGCGTCGTGATCGCCCGCAAGCGTCCCCGGGGCCGACCCCGCAAGGTCGCCGCATGATCGGTGCGGTCACGTCGCAAGAACCATAGGGCACTATGCATATCCGCCGGTCCATGGTGCACGCGCCCGCGGCGTGTGCGCCTTGGCCGTGCAAAAACGTCGTCTAGTAACACTTGTCATTCGACCGAACGGCCGAATCAATTTCGAAGGAATCACCGATGACTATGATGATCGAATATCTGACCCGCGACCGAATGCGCAGCGTTGCGCGGGGCGCCGAGGTCGGTCGAGCGGCCCGCCTTCGGCGTCAACGCAAGAAGCTTGCTCGTCTGGAAGCCAAGGACGGTTGACCGGACCGGGGTGGCCCGTCGGCCTCGAAAGTCAGGTCCCGGTGGGAGTCGGGCCGGCCGGCGGGTCGTCCGGCCAGCCGTCCGGGTCGGCGAATCCCGGTTGCCATTGAGCGACGATCTCCCGGAACGGTGCGGTGGCGTCCAGCTGGCAGAGCACGCCGATCGACCCGAAGGTGACCCGGTGGATCATCACGTACGACGGAGGCAGGTTGAGGTGTCTGGCTAGCTTCGACTCCTGGCTGGACAGGTTGGACATTCGCGCCGCCTGGGACTGCATCCAGGCTCGGGTGAAGTGGAACGTTTTATGCCGCAGCGGTTCCGCGAACGGCGTCAGGTAGTCCAGGACGGCGGCCGGGTCCGGGTCGTAACCCGGGAGGATGAAGCCTTCGGTGCGCAGCCCGGCGAGGACCTCATCGGCCCGCCCGTCCAGCGCAAGACGGGACAGGCGCCCGATGATGGGTGGCGCGCCGTGGGGGAGCCGGGCGATTGACCCGAAATCGATGACGCCCAGCCGCCCGTCGTCGGTGAGCAGGTAATTGCCGGGATGCGGATCGGCGTGCAACAGGCCCACCCGCTCCGGCGCGGAGAAATGCAGGACGGTGAGCAGCCGTCCGGCTAGGTTCCGCTCCTTCCTGGTACCCGAGTTGATGATCTTGCCCAGACCGGTCCCGTCCACCCATTCGGATACGATCACCTTCGGCGCGCTGGCCAACACCTTCGGCACCAGGAACTGCGGATCATCGGAGAACTCCTTGGCGAACGCGCGCTGATTGGCCGCCTCGGCCGCGTAGTCGAGCTCCTCCATCACCCGGTCACGGATCTCGGCGAGCAACGGGCGCACCTGCATGCCGGGAATCAGCATGCCCAGAACCGGTCCCAACCGGGTCAGCTGATCCATGTCCGCCTTCAGCGCGGGCCCGGCGCCCGGGTACTGAAGCTTGACCGCCACCTCCCGGCCGTCCTTCCACACCGCACGATGGACCTGGCCGATGCTGGCCGCCGCGGCCGCCTCGTCGTCGAAGGCGTCGAAGCGGGTGCGCCATCCGGTGCCCAGCTGCTCGGCCATCAACCGATTGACGGTGCTCGGGGGCATCGGCGGTGCGGCGTTCTGCAACTTCGACAGCGCCTCACGGTAGGGCTCGGCGTATTCGTCGGGTATCCCGGCCTCGTAGACGCTCAGCGCCTGACCGAATTTCATGGCACCGCCCTTGAGCGTGCCGAGGACTTCGAAGAGCTGCTCAGCAGTTCGGCGCTGAATTTCGGCGGACACATCGTCGCGGTCACGACCGATCAGCCGCTGACCCCAGCCCAGGGTGACGCGTCCGGCCGCCGACAACGGCAGGCTGGCTAACCGGGCCGTCCTGTTCATGGCACCACGCGGAATGTCGGTCACATCCCCATTGTGTACGACTCCGGCCCGGTACGAGTCCGCCCACGGGTACGACTTCGCCGGCCGCGACGAGTTCTACGGCTCGCGATGTACGGCGTCCGCAGGATCGGGTGAGGCGCCTCGCGGCGGGGCGCTGCAGCACCCGCAGTCGGGATGCACCGTCAGCGACCGTCGTCGGGGCGTCCGGTCCCCGAGCAGCCACTCGACGGTGCCGTCGACCGTGCTGGGTACGGTGATCCCGTCCAGGTGATCGAGGGCGTCGGCGACGCCGAGCGCGGCCGCGGCGCAGACCAGCCGGGCCGGCGGAACGACCAATTCGAGCCGGAGGCCCTCCTCGAAGGCCGGCCGGCCACCATCGCGATCGGTCCGCTGGCGTAGCGCGCAGACCAGGCAGCTGGACCGCCCGGGCAGGACGAACGGACCCACGGTGGCGCTGGTCAGCCCGGCCCTGACGGCCAGGTGAGGAATGCGCTGGCCGGTCAACTCGGCCGCCAACGACGGTGCCGGCGGGCCGTCCCCGGCCAGCACGACCAGGCTCACCCGATGGTGCGCGGCCGGCGCGTGCACATGGATGTTCGGCGCCGCGCGGTGCAGGTTCGCGGCCAGGAGCGAGGCGTCGGCCCGGGTGGCCGAACCGACGTGGTGGGTGACCCGGTCCGCGCCCGCCGTCGGGGCCGCCGTCTCGAACGGCGGCAGGTCGGCCGGCCGCAGTGCCCGGTCCGGTTGCTGGTGAACGTGCCCCAGCCCGGACACCGCCAGCGAGGTGGCCACCGCGGTGGCCACGCGCCCACTGCCCCGCACCACGACCACGGCGTCCTGACGCGCCTGCAGGACTCGGCGGGCCACGGCGATGCCGTGACGATGCACCAGGCTGTCCCGCTCCGGTTCGAGGAACGGCCCGGGCTCCATGCCCGGAAAGGACCAGTCGGCCGCCGGTACCAGCAGGCGGGCGTCCCGCAGCCGGGTCAGCAGCCGGCGCCACAGCAGCGGGTCGGCCCGCTGCCGATCCAGCACGTCGCCAAGTGCCCGCGTGCCGTTCAGGGCTTTGAGAATACTGACGGCGTTCGCCGGAGGATGGTGCAGCAACAGCCAGCGTGGCGCCTCGCTGCCGATCTGGACGGTGTCATCACTTCGAGCCACGATCTGGACGCCGCGGATCAACGTATAGACCCCGCCGAGATTGATCAGCTCGGCCGCGCTCTCAGTCACCATCAGCCCCCTCGCCATCACGGCCAGATCCCTGGTCGTGGTTCGCGCCGGGACCGGCGGTCCGCCCCCGTCGTCCCGAGCGTCGCAGACCTGGAGAAGGAGGTGCCCTACTTGTCCACATGCGCTCCGACTGTGCACAGGGGCCGCGGCGTCGGAGTCGTCCCCGGCGGGGGTAGAGATCAGGCCTTTCCGAGGATCCGGTTCATCTTCGTGCCACAGACCGGGCAGATTCCCTTGGCCATTCGGCGGCCATTGGTTTCGTGCACCTCGCCGTCGAAGTCACGCTTTTCCTTGCATTTCACGCAGTATCCGTTGTATGTCTCGGCCATCAGCCTTGTTCCTCTCCTCAGGCCGCCGGCGGCGGGGCCGCTGGTCGGATGAACGGGGCCCCGGTCGCTCGTCCCGGGAACCGTGGCCAACCGTACCCGCAGGTCGGCGGTCTACACCGGATTTGCGCGCCCGGCAGAGCTGGTGTTGTTCCGCGCACCGGAACTGCGGATCGGGCGAATGAGGTGAAAGGATCACAGCATGCCCTTCACCGCCGCGGACACCCGGTACCAACGTCAGCCCTATCGTCAGGTCGGCAGCAGCGGTATCCGGCTGCCCAGTGTGTCCCTGGGGCTCTGGCAGAATTTCGGTGACGGTGCGGCGTTCGACACGCAGCGCGCCATCTTGCGTCGGGCGTTCGACCTGGGCGTCAACCATTTCGATCTGGCCAACAATTACGGGCCGCCGTACGGGTCGGCCGAGACGAACTTCGGCCGGCACCTGGCCGACGATTTCGCCCCGTATCGCGATGAACTCATCATTTCGACCAAGGCCGGGTACGACATGTGGCCGGGACCTTACGGCGACGGTGGATCTCGGAAATACCTGTTGGCATCACTGGATCAATCGCTGGCGCGGATGGGATTGGCGTACGTCGACATCTTCTATTCGCACCGGGCGGATCCGGCGACGCCACTGGAAGAAACCATGGGGGCGCTGCATACCGCGGTGGTGTCCGGGCGCGCCCTGTACGCCGGAATCTCCTCGTACTCACCCGCTCGTACCCGGGAGGCCGCCGCCATTCTGGCCGATATGGGGACACCATTGCTGATCCACCAACCGTCCTATTCCATGTTCAACCGCTGGATCGAGGAGCAACTGCTCGACACCTTGGCGGAAACCGGCGTCGGGTGCATCGCCTTTTCGCCGTTGGCGCAGGGCATGCTCACGGATCGCTATCTCGGCGGTGTGCCGGAAGGCTCGCGGGCGTCCCGGCCCGGCTCGCTGTCACCGGATCTGCTCACCGACACGGCGCTGCGAAACATCAGGGCCCTGGGCGACATCGCCTCGGAGCGCGGTCAGACCCTGGCCCAGATGGCCCTGGCCTGGGCGCTGCGCGATCGCCGCGTCACCTCGGTACTCGTCGGCGCGTCCTCGGTGGCTCAACTCGAGGAGAATCTCGGTGCGGTGGACGGTCCGGAATTCGCCGAGGAGGAGTTGGCCCTGATCGATCGGCTCGCGGTCGAGTCCGGGATCAACCTCTGGCAGTCCTCCAGCACAGTCTGATCCGACGAGGTTGGGTCAGACCGGACGGGGGCGGTCATCTTCCGGGTGGTCGGTGGTGCCGTCGGTCGGGGCGGCGCCCGGGTCGGCCAGAGCGTCCAGATCTTTCACGTCGACCTTTTTCACGTCCGCCTTCTTGATGTCGACCTTCTTGATGTCGACGTCGTCAGTGCCGATGTTCTCAGTGCCGATGTTTTCAGTGTCGACGTCTTCGATACCGGACAGCAGGTCGGCGAACTGGCGATCGCGGTCGACGAAGCCCTTGGCGTCGTCGAGGTCGGCGCTGGCCGGGAGGAGGTCGGGGTGGGACCAGAGCGCGTCGCGGGCCTCGACACCGCGGGAATCCTCCAGCGCCCGCCACAGGTCGGCCGCCGCCCGCAACCGCCGCGGCCGCAGCTCCAGACCGATGAGGGTGGCGAAGGTCTGCTCGGCCGGACCGCCGGTGGCCCGACGCCGCCGCAGGGTTTCCTGGAGAGCGGCCGCGCCCGGCAGCCGGTCGCCGACGGCGTCGGCCACCACCGTGTCGACCCACCCTTCGACCAGGGCCAACACCGTTTCCAGGCTGGCCAGTGCCGCCTGCTGGCCTTCGGTGACCTTCGGTTCGAACATGCCCTGGCTCAGGGCGGCCTCGATGCTTGCCGGATTGGAAATGTCCATGGTGGCGGCCAGACCCTCGACGGCCGAGAAATCGACCGAGATGGCGCCGGCGAAGGCGGCGATCAGGCTCATCACCCGGTTCTTCAGCCACGGCACACCGGCGTACAGCCGGTGATGCGCGGCCTCCCGTGCGGCCAGATAGAGACGGACCTGATCCTCCGGTAGATCCAGGCCCTTGCCGAACTCCGACACCGCCACCGGAAGGAGCGCCGCGGTGCCCTCCGGACCAAGCGGCAGACCGATATCGGTCGAGGTCAGCACCTCGACGGCCAGCTGACCCAGCCCCTGACCGAGCTGGGACCCGAAAGCCATTCCGCCCATCGAACCCATCATGGCCAGGAGTGGTCCGGCCTGCTCGCGGGCCTCTTCGGGGAGGTTTTCCAGCCAGGCGGTGGACACCCGGTCGGCGATCGGGGAGCACAGCTTCTCCCACATCGGCATGGTCGCCTCGATCCACTGCCGGGGCGTCCACGCCGTCGAGGTCCTGGCCCCCGCGGGCAACGACGTCGCACCGTCCAACCAGACCTCAGCAAGAGCCACGGCTTCCGCGACCTGCTTGACGTCGATGGAGGACGCCGGGTGCGAGGCGGGAACCTGCGAGGTGGCCAACTGCTTGGCCAGGTCGTAATTGACCGGCCCGGAGGACGGCGTGGCGCTGGACATCATCTGGCCGAGTTGGGAGAGCATCGATCCGAGTTGGCTCAGATCGAACCCCGCCGGCATGCCCGGCACGGGGTTGGGCTTGCCCGCGCGATCGGGATCGTCGTCGCCGGAGCTGGAGAAGCCGAACGGGAAGTTGCTCATGCGACCACGGTACTTAAAGATCCCCCTTGCGTGGCGCCCGGCCACCGCGCTATCGCCCTCAGCGGAAACACCTACTCTGACGGACATGTCCTGGTTGTCGTCGATGTCACTTCGAGGTCGCACGCTCATCGTCGGCGGGAGCCTCAGCGTGGTACTGGTCGGGGTCGGTGCCACCGTTCCCATCCCCTACGTGGCGCTCGGTCCCGGGCCGACCTTCAACACGTTGAGCAGCGTCGACGGAACCCAGGTCATCTCGTTCACCGGTGCGGTGCCCGCGTCGGCCAGAGCGAAGGTCGGGTCCGGGCATCTGAACATGACGACCGTCTCGGTGTCCTCGGACCTGGGTCTGTTCACGGCGTTGGGCCTGTGGATGTCCGGTCGGTACGCCTTGGTCCCGAGGGCCGAGGTGTACCCGCCGAACAAGACCGTGCAGCAGGTCAATCAGCAGAACACGCAGGCTTTCCAGGATTCGCAGTCGTCCGCCGAGATCGCCGCTCTGCGATATCTGAAGAAGTATCCCACCGTCGCGTACGTGGGCACCATCAACGCGGGTTCGCCCAGCTCCGGGCGGCTGCAGCCGCAGGACCAGATCACCGCCATCGACGGCAAACAGGTGGGCGACGCGGCGTCGGTGCGAGCGACGTTGAAGACCACGCTGCCCGGCCAGGTGGTGAGCGTGACCGTGCTCCGCGCCGGGAAACCCGTCGTCGTCAAGGTCAAGCTGATGGCGGAACCCTCGGTCGGCAAGCAGGGATTCCTGGGCATCACCCCGGTCGAGCGCCCGAAGGCCCCGTTCTCCATCTCGATCTCGCTGGCCAACATCGGCGGCCCGTCGGCCGGTCTGATGTTCACCCTGGGCATCCTGGACAAGTTGACCCCGGGCGGTCTGACCGGTGGCCGCTACATCGCCGGCACCGGGACGATGGAGGTCGCCGACGACAAGGGCACCGTCGGGCCGATCGGCGGCATTCTGCTGAAGATGATCGCGGCCCGGGCCGCGGGCGCCACGGTGTTCCTGGTTCCGGCGGACAACTGCCCGGAGGCGTTGACCAGGGTGCCGGCCGGGCTGGAACTGGCCCGGGTGTCGACCCTGGGTGATGCGGTGGCGGCGCTCAAGGCGCTGGCCTCCGGGGGCACCCCGCCGTCCTGCTGAGCCGTGCCCGGGCCGTCTTGTCCAGCGGTGCCCGCGCCGGGGTCAGTCCTGGAACGTGGCCTGCAGCACCGTCAACAGGTTGGGGGCCAGATCCGCGCCCCGCAGTGGCGTGGCGTCGTCCCGGCCGCGCACCCGCAGCAGGCAGGCACCGCCACGGCTCCCCCGCAGCACGCCGGCCGCGAGCCTGGCCTCCGTCCGGTCGGGGTGAACAGCAGCCTGCTCCGCGGTGATCTCCACGTCGTGGTCGGTGCGCAGGTCATGTTCGGTGCGCAGGTCAGGTGATGATGCGGCGGCCGGCGGCAGCACCACGATCTCCTGGACCAGCACACACCCGTTGACCTCGTCGGGCCAGGCGATCTGCGAGAGCGCCTCGGACAGATCACCGGCCGGCAGTTCGTCCTGGGCGATCGGGGTGAATGTTCCGGCGTCGGTCAGCGTCGCGCCCAGCTCGGGTTGGGCGGCCAACAGGTCGGAGGTCCGCACCAGCGCGAACATCTGCGGTGCACCGTCCCAGCCGGCGGACCCGACAAACTCCTCCACCTCCGCCACGGCGGCGGCCAGGTCCGGATCCTCCCACCAGTACGGCGTGGTCTGCGGCGGGACGGCCGGATCGGACCCGGTCGGGGTGGCCGGGGACGACGGATCGGTGGGGGACACCAGACGATCCTCGCATTCGACGCGCCGGCCCACGGCGCCGTGACGTGTTGGGTGTCCCACTCGAACCTGCGGTACACCTACGCCGCACGTGCGTTCCCCAGGCCGCCGGAGGGCGGCGACGTGCACACGCCGCGCACAGCGCTTTACCGCGGAACCAACATCACCCGCCTACAGTTGAGCCAGCAAAGACCGGGAGTGATCTGCCGGGCGATTGATGTGCCACCGGGTCGAACACATGATCAGTTCGAATACCCACCGGTGCGAGGATGCAAGGAGTCCCGTAGTGGCCATGCGGCCCCCGATCGGCATGCCCAGCATGTCGAAGCGATCTAAACGACTCATGATCACGTTGGGCGTGATCATCGTGCTGGCCGTGCTGTGGTTCCAGTTCGTCGGGATCTTCATCAACTGGGAGTGGTACGGCGAGGTCGGTTTCCGGCAGGTGTGGACGACGCAGGCGATCAGCCGAATCGTGCTGTTCCTGATCGGCGGGGTCGTCGGGGGCGGTGTGGTGTTCGCCTCGCTCCTGCTGGCCTACCGATCGCGGCCGGTGTTCGTCCCGTCCGGAGAGGTCGACCCACTCAGCCCGTACCGCACCGTGATCAGCAGCCGCCCGAAGACGTTCGTGTTTGCCATCTCCATCCTGATCGCGCTCATCTGCGCATTCTCGGCGCAGGGCAACTGGCAGACGGTTCAGCTGTGGCTGCACGCGCAGACGTTCGGCCAGATCGATCCGCAGTTCAAACACGACGTCGGCTTCTACGTTTTCACTTTGCCTGCTCTGCAGTTGATCCTGGGCTGGCTGTTCGCGGTGGTCGCGCTGAGCTTCTTCGCGGTCCTGGTCACCCAGTACCTGTACGGCGGGCTGCGGCTGTCCGGGCCGGGTCGCCGGATCACCTCCCAGGCCGCGCTCCAGTTGTCCCTGCTGGTCGGCGTGTTCGTGCTGATCAAGGCGGTGCAGTACTGGTTCGATCGGTACGCGTTGCTGTTCTCCAACCGCGGCGGGTCCTTCACCGGGGCGTCGTACACCGACGTCAACGCGGTGCTGCCGGCCAAGATCATCCTGATGGTCATCGCGGCCATCTGTGCCATCGGTTTCATCGTCGGCGCCCTCCTGCGGTCGGTGAAACTACCGGCCGTGGCGCTCGCCCTGCTGGTGCTGTCCAGCGTGCTCATCGGCGGCGTGTGGCCGCTGGTGCTCCAGCAGGTGGTGGTGAGCCCGAACGGCATCTCCAAGGAGCCGCCGTACATCCAGCGCAACCTGGACGCCACCAGAGCGGCCTACGACATCGGCTCCGACACGGTGACCTACAAGCCGTACAGCGGCCAGTTGGACGTGCCGGCCTCGGACGTGGTGGACGACACCGGAACCGTGCCCAACGCCCGGCTGCTCGACCCGAATGTGCTGTCGCCGACCTTCACCCAGCAGCAGCAGCTCCGCAACTGGTACGGCTTCCCCGAGCAGTTGGCCGTCGACCGCTACACGATCAACGGCAAGACCCAGGATTACGTGGTGGCGGCCCGCGAACTGGACGAAGCGGGCCTGTCGGGCGATCAGACCAACTGGATCAACAAGCACATGGTGTACACCCACGGCGATGGTTTCGTGGCGGCCCCGGCGAACCAGGTGGCGAACGGCGGCTATCCCGCCTACACCATTTCCGATATTTCCGGCCAGGGCGCGATCAAGGTCAACCAGACGCGAATCTATTACGGGCAGTTGACGACCGACTATTCGATCGTGGGCGTCGACAACGGCAGTCAGCCGCGGGAGAAGGACACCAACGACCAGCCTTACGCCTATACCGGGTCCGGCGGGGTTCACATCGGCAACCTGTTCGAACGAGTGCTGTTCGCCACCCACTACAGCGACGCGAATTTCCTGTTCTCCTCCGAGATCAACGGCAATTCCAAGATCCTGTACAACCGTGACCCACGGACCAGGGTCCAGTTGGTCGCGCCTTTCCTGACCACCGACACGTCGCCGTACCCCGCGGTGGTCGACGGTCGCCTGGTCTGGATCGTCGACGCCTACACCACGGCTCAGAATTACCCGTATTCACAGAATGTTTCGCTGGCCACCGCGACCAACAACTCACTGGACGCCCAGGGCGCGGCCGGCCAGGCCAACACCCAGGTCTCGTACATCCGGAATTCGGTCAAGGCCACCGTCGACGCCTACAACGGCACCGTCAGCCTGTACTCGGTGAACGATGCCAAGCTCGACCCCGTGCTGAAGGCGTGGGAAGGAATCTTTCCCGGCCTGATCAAGCCGACCAGCGCGATTTCCCCCGACCTGCGAGCTCATTTCAAGTATCCGCAAGACCTTTTCGAGGTTCAGCGCTCCTTATTGGTCAACTACAACGTGCAGAAACCGGTCGACTTCTTCAACAGTTCCGGATTCTGGAAGGTGCCGGGTGACCCGACGTCGACCGCCGACTCCACCCTCAAACAGCCGCCCTATTACCTGCAGGTCAAATTGCCCGGGGACACCCAATCGCATTTCGATCTGACCAGTGTGCTGACCGGCTTCTCCCGCGACTTCATGGCCGCCTATGTGTCTGCCTCGTCCGACCCCGGCACCTACGGGAAGATCACCGTCCTGACGCTGCCCACGGCGACCCAGACACCTGGTCCGGCCCAGGTGCAGACGCTGTTCCGGACCACCTCCCAGATCAGCAGCCTGGTCACCCTGTCGACCCAGCAGGGTGGCTCGCGGGTGATCTTCGGAAACCTGCTGACCCTCCCGGTGGACAGTGGGCTGCTGTATGTCGAGCCGTTCTACATCCAGGGGCAGGCCTCGACGTCCTCCTACCCGCAGCTCAACAAGGTGCTGGTCTGGTACGACGGCAAGGTCGGCGTCGGGAATTCGCTGACCCTGGCGCTGGAGAATGCGGCCCCGGTACAGACACCCACGACGGGTGGTACCGGCAACGGCGGTTCTGTCTCGTCGACGGGTAACTCGGCGGGTGTGACGTCGTCGTCCAGCCCGACCACCGCGGTGTCCGTGCCGGCCAACCAGGCCGAGGCGCTCAAGGCGATGGACGCGGCCAACCGGGCGTTGGCCGCCGCCAAGGATTCCGGTGACCTCGGCAAGATCGGCGCGGCCAGCCAGGCCCTGGAAAACGCGGTGAACAACTACCTCAGTCTGGTCGGTGCTGCCGTCGGCTCGACCGTGCCGACCGTGCCGACTGTGCCGACTGTGCCGGCCAAGACGACCGCGAGTGGCTGACGCACCCCGTTGCCGGACTGTGCCGCCCGGCTGCTGATCACCGCTGCTCGCGCCGGATCGACGAAGGCGTTGCGGCGGCGTCGATTTGGTGATCGGTGACCCGCTTGTTACTGTGACGTAGTAACACCGCCGGCGCGGGGTGGAGCAGCTCGGTAGCTCGCTGGGCTCATAACCCAGAGGTCACAGGTTCGAATCCTGTCCCCGCTACTGTCTGACCTGCGAAAACAGGTTAGGAATTGGGTCGCATGACCCATACGTGACCCAGGCCGGGTCACGTATGGGTCACCGGTCCTAGCCGGCGAGGACCCTTTGAGGATCGAGCAAGGCGAACCCACCGCCCCGACGCCCGCCGCACGACCTCCACGTGCCCGGCCCGCGCCAGCGCGGTGAGCGCCGCTGATACCGCTTTCAGTTGGCCGGCGCCGCAGTCCGGGCCGTACAGCACCTCGGCGAGCTGGTCGGCGTTCGACCAGGCCGCGTCGGCGGCCAGGTCGAGCGCGTCCCCGAGCCGCCCGAGCGCACCGCCCTCGGTGGCCAGCTCGGCCGCCCGGCGGTGGACATCGTGATGACGGGTGAGCAGTTCGAGGACCGTGGTCCTGAGGGTTTCCATGGCCGGATGCTAACGGCGCCCCCGAACAGCCGAACGGCCCGCAGTGCCCCCTGAGGGGCGGCACGGGCCGTTCGGGGAGTGCCGACGCGGCGCAGGCGACCGGCCGGGTTTACAAACCGTGCCCGGCCCGTTGTGTGGTCGCCTTAGCTGTAACGCGGGCCGAAAGGAGAGCCGTACGCACCGAGCGTTGACGCCGCGCTGGCAAGTTCTAACGTCGCCGGTTCTGGAACATGAACGCCAGGTTTCCCCACCCGTGGGTGACGGCAGCCGGCGGCTGTCCGTCCAGCGGATACACCGCGCCGTCCACCACGATGCCCATGGTGGCGACCGGCGCCCGCTGACCGGTCAGCATGCCCTGAAACGTGCGCCAGGTGCCATCAGGCCGCGCGGCGCCGCCGGTGCCCTTGCTCGCGCCGCTGAGATGGCTTGTAAGTCCGCTCATGACGCACCGAGCACAAACACACCGCTACCGGCGTCATAGTGCCCGGTGCCAGCGTGCAGGGCCGCCGCCGCCCATGCTGGCAACATTTCGCCAGGGCAGAACGTAACGGGTTCGCCGTGCTCGGGATGAACCGCCCGCATGAATCCGGGCGAGAGCGTGCCCAGGTTCGGCGCGATGGCGCCTGCTCCTTCGGCGGCGGCCAGCTCGGCGGCCAGCGCCGCCTGTTCCCGGTCGTCGGCGAGCGGGTCGACCCCGCCCTTCGTAGTGGTCATCACGTGTTCTTCAGGTAGCGGTAACAGGCGAACGCGCGCGGGCGGGCCGGTTGAATGTCGCCGCGCCAGGTGGCGACGATTCCGATAGACCCTAATTCTGCGTATCGTTCTTGCAATATCTGAATCTGGAAATCAAGCCGCTGACCGATCAGCAATTGAGTCCAATCACCCGCGAACACATCGGACATATTGGTGACAGAGGTGCCAACGGTCATATTCGAGGGAATTTGATTGGTCATGTATCGCGGTATAGATGCCAGGGCATCCGGCATCCTCAGTGGTTGATTCGTCGTATCGTACTGCTCATTGTACCGCCGTGCCATTCGTGACGACCAGAGCAGACCGTTGACCGTCTCGTTTGAATCGGCAGGCGTGTAGATAGTGTCAATAATTTCGTTGAATGGTGTTGTCGCGGTTTGCGTGGTGCCGTTGACCGCGCCGCCCAACACGTTGCCGGGCGCTACTGCCAGCAGGGCGGCCAGAACACCGCGCGGGCTCGGCGGGCTAGGTAGCGTGCGCGGCGGATTGAACCCGGTCGGGCCGACTTCGGAACCGGCGATGATCCCGCCGTAGAGCGCGTTCAGGTCTAATTCGGTTGCCACGGATTTGGCAATGGCGTTTGAAACCACTTCGTCGACATTTTCTGCGTCTTGCCACCATTCCATCGAACCGGTTACGAGGCAGGACAACGTATTTGCTGTCAGCGTCACATTGTCAAATGTCGGATCGGACGCGGCAATCAAGCTACCCTCTGTGCGAAATGCCGAACTGGGATCTGCGGCCAATCTGCCAATCTGAACGGTTTTCGCGGTCATCGGCACAATTTCCGCACCCGCCGAGATGACCGCCGAGATATTCCGCGCCCGGTCGATGATATCGGCGCTCCAAACGGTCGGAACGATCGCCGAGCCCGAGGTAGTCGACATGGAGCGAACGAGGTTCCCGAGCGAGCCGTGACCCTCGATGACCGCCCGCTCTGCCATGGCCCGCCGGTCTACATACTCGGCAACGATCGGATGATCGCCGAACCGCTGGGAGCGCTCGACAACCGCCGGGCGCCCGTCCTGGCGGGTCCATCGGGCGCCCGGACGGTCACCGCCACGGCTGGCGCCCTGCCCGCCCACCTGGTCGACGCGGTAGAGGCCGTCAGGAACCCCACTAGCGGCCCTCTGTTGGCTGGAGTAGGTCGGGTGATACTCCCTAGCCAGCGCGTTGACGCGTTCGTCCTCGACCTGTTCGCGCCGCCAGGTGTCAAGCTGGCGGTCCATATCGGTGATCTGGTCGTCCAGGGTCGACCGGGTGGCCAGGCCGGTGGTGATGCGGACTTGTTCGGCGGCGGTCAGTTCTCGCGTGTCGTCGTCGGTGAGTGCGGCGCGAATGCCGGCCAGATCGGCGGTGATCGCGGCGCGTTCGGCGAGCTTGCCCGCCCGCTGACGGGTCAGCCGGTCAATGAGATCCTGCAGGGTCATTTTTGTGTGCTCGATTCGGGAAGGCTATTGCCGGCTCGGCAGAGGGCACGGGCTAGCAACAGGGAGTTGTGAGCGGCGGCAAAAATGCGCGCCGGTGGCCGGCCAGGAATTATCGGCACCAGGTCGGCGGGCCAGGCCCCAGCCGCCAGTCCGCATGGAGCGGTCGGGCAGGGCGCGCGCATTTTCGACGCGGTTCGGCCGATATCAGGCCGGAATGCGAAGGTACTGGGATCAATTCTTGCACAAAGGTGCGCCGGCCGGTCGCATTGTTTCTTGCTAGGTCGCGGGGCGCCCTCCCCGGGGCGCCCCGCCGAGCAAATTTGGAGGTGAAAAAATGGGACACACGGGGTCTATGTCCGATCCGGGGCGCCCTAAAAACTCGCGGCCCGTCTGTGGCCCGGCCGTAGCGGGCAACCGACGGCCGCCGGGTTACGCGGCGGCCGGTGGCGAGCCGGCCTCCAGTCGGATGCAGGCCGAACATAACGGCACCAGGTAGGTGAAGTGTTGTGTCTCGTACTCGCACCGCACCAGGCCGCCGTCCGGCCCGGCGAACCGGCCGCACCGGTGGCAGTCGACCGGGATGACGTCGTCGGCAAGTGTCGCGTTCGCGCACGGCACGCACCGTGCCCGGTCGGACCAGGCGACGTGCACTGTCTCGACGTCGCTGATCACGTCGTAACTCAGGTGGTCGCAGCCGCGCTCGGCGTCGACGAGCGCGGTCTGGATTGCGCCGCGTAGCCAAGATGATGGCTCGGCGTTGCGGATGATCATGGGCGTACTCATCAGTTGCTCCTGTGGGTTGTGCTGGTGGTTAGGTGGTCGGCGGCGTGGTGGCACCACGTCCTCGGTGCCGTGGTGATGAACAGGGCGTCATGGCAGGCGCCGCACGCCATCACCATCGTGGTGAAGCACGGGCACACCATGTAGTGCAGCGGCGTGCTGGCGCTGGCCGGGCACGCACGCCAATGCAGTGCGGCGTGATGGTTGAGAATCTCCCGGCTGGCGCCGATGACGGTGGTCATTCGTCGTCACCGCTCTCGGCGTCGGGATCAACCGTGACCAGCGACAATTGCCTCTCGGGCGAGTGTTCCCCGTTCCCTGACATAGGGGTGTAGGAACCGGGAACATTCGTCTTGCTAACGTTCCCGCGTTTCTCGGTAGCGCTACCGGAACGCCAGATACCCAGCGTTTTCGTGGCCTTGTTCGAGCCCCAGCTCATCCGCCGGGCGACGTCACGCACCGATTCGGGCGGCGGTTTCAACGCGGTCAAGGCGTCAAGATCGGCCTGCGGAACACCGATCATCTCGGCGCCGTCAGTGTCCTTGGGCGCGGAGATGTTCCACACCAGGTGATCACCCTCGGCGGTCAGTGTGAACAGCCCAGCGGACGGCTCACGGTCACCACGGCCACAGTGCTGACGCAGGCCACCGTGTCGATCTTTGTTGACGGCAAGCCATGCCGATCCGCGGTCGCCGGGGACGAACTGTTCGTGCACGGTGACTCTGATCGACACGCCGCCGACCGCGCGTTTCTTCGCGGCGGTGCCGGTCGGCCCGGCGGCCTTGGACTCGGTGCCCTTGGCCAGATGGTCGATGATGATCACCGCTGAATCTGCCATCGCCATCGGCTTAAGCACACCGGTATGCACGGCAGTGAAATCGTCGGGTGAGTTGCTGTTCAGCCCGAACAGCGGCAACAGCTCACCCACCGAGTCGACGACGACGACGGCCGGTTTCCACGTGACCATGTAGGCCACCAGGTCGCCAAGCTCGGCTTTGTCTGCTGGTTCCCAATACCGGAATTGCTCGGGATTCCCGAGGTAGTCGGCCGGCACGCCGAGCGCCATCAGTCGCGCCACGATGGCGGCGGCGCCGTTGTGATCAATGTCGATGAACGCGGCTCGGTCGCCGGCCTTGGCCACCTCGGCGATGGCGGCCAGCGCGATGAACGTTTTCCCCGATTCGGACTCCCCGAACAGTGAATTGACCTGGCCGCCGTAGAAAATGGCGTGACCGTCGTCGCGGGTCAAGATCAACGGTTTCGGCGGGTCCGGTAACCCACCGGACAGCAGGCCCGCGACGTCGAAGAACAGTGCGCCACCGCGCTCAATGGCGGTGTTCCCCGTTCCTGCACCCTTGTGTCGGGGAACGGGTAGCGCTTGCTCGGTGGCCGGTGGAGGGGCGTCAGTGGCGACTACAGGCACCGTGGAGGCGTCACCTGCGGTCGGTGTCGATGCGGACCACCCGCACGGGTCACCGGCGGTCCCTGCGGCCAGACCCGGTTTGGATTCGACCTTGACGACCGCGCCGACCAGGGCGCGGTCAAACTCCCGGCCAGCCTCGGCGTCGGTGCGTGAATGGTCACCGGTCACGGCGGCTATGAACTCCCCGCGAAGCTGGTCGAGTACCGCCGTCAATCCGGTGTGCCCTTCCTCGGCCAGTCTCATCAAGGCCAGCACCGTCGACGCCATGCCGTCGTGGCGACCGCCGGGGCTGACCTTGTTGGCCCGACTGGCCATGACCGCGCACGGTGGACCCTCGGGCGCGGCGGCAATCCAGCCCTCTGCGGTGCTGTGGTGGCCGGCGTCGACGCTCGGCGAGTCGACGTGCACACCACTGCTCAATTCTTGGACCCACTGATCCGGCAGGGCAGGCAGATTGGCGACGTCGGGAACCATAGCGCTGACTGCGTTTTCAGGGTTGAGCCAGTAATACGGTCGACCCTCGGGATGAATGGAGGGCGCCACCATGGCATACCGGTGCCCGGCGTGAACGAGATCGATACCCGCTAGGCCGCCGATCCAGTCCAGCCTCGGCGGCACCCCGTAGAACCTTATCCCGCTCGCGCCGTCTGCTCGGTTGGCGCTGGTCCACGTCGGCGGTAGTGCGCCCCAACGCGCCTCACACTCGGCAAGGGTGGCCGCGCCCGGTTTGCCGCCGTACGAGTCGACGTCGACACCGAGCACGCCCGGCGGCATGTGAAGTGCGATGTTCGCCCCAGGCGTGTCGTCGATCCACGTTTGGATATCAGCCCAGCTCGGGTCAGCGCCGCACCGACCGGTGAATCCGGTCGGTGGAGGACCCTTACGTCCGGCCGGTACGGGTAGGACACCGCGCCAGCCGGCGTCAAAATAGAGTGCCGCCCCGGTCGCATAGGGCCTGGTGTCCATGGTGATGCACGCGGTACCGTTGGAACCGACCTCGCCCGCCAGCAGGTCACCCGAGCCGGTCCCGTTCACCAACGGGGCCGGTTTTCTTTCGTCAGGCGGCATCGGGGCCACCGAGTAGCACCCGATCAATCTCGTTCAAATCAACACGTAGCACCTGCGGACCGAGCCGAAAGGCCGTTAACGTTCCGGCGGCGATATGACGACGAATCGTCACCTCGGCCACGCCGATATAGTTGGCGGCGATGGTGACGCTGGCCAGCCGACGCTCGGCCATAACAGTCTGTTTCCGCATTTGGCCTGCTCCGATTCATCGACGCCCGTGGGGGGGTAGTAGTCATAAGGTCTACCTTAAGAACGTTGTCACGGCAAACGCTCATCGATCATCACTGCTAATCTGTGCATACCATTGCGCATA
This sequence comes from uncultured Nakamurella sp., assembly GCA_964250735.1. Taxonomy (GTDB): domain Bacteria; phylum Actinomycetota; class Actinomycetes; order Mycobacteriales; family Nakamurellaceae; genus Nakamurella. Next base: position 54,671 of record CAXUHA010000005.1, read on the forward strand.
GATAGAACGACCGTTCGGCCAGAATGATTCGGGCCAGATATGTTGATTTGCAACATATCTGGCCCATCATTGTATTCATTTGGATAGATTTGAACTGTCCGGCGTGTCATTCCGGGACACGCCGGGTAATGCGTAGCCGTTACTGGACGAATTTTGCGGCCAGTCGGTCGGCGATTGCCCGATCGCCCTTGCGCCCGGCGTGCTGATACCGCATGGCGGCGCCCGGTGTCGAGTGGCCGATGCGTTGCATGATCTCTTTCAGACTGGCGCCGCCATCGGCGGCCCAGGTGGCGCCGGTATGTCGCAGATCATGGAAATGCAGGTCGGGCAGATCGGCGGCGGCACGTGCCCGGTGGAACCACCGGTAGAACGTGGCAGAGGGCAAGGTCCTGCCGTTTTCGGCGGGGAACAGCAGATCATCCCAGGAAGGCCCGACAAACCGGGCCAGGTGGTCCACCAGCACGCCGGTAAGCGGCCCCGGCACGGACACCAGCCGGATACCCGCCTCACTCTTCGGCGTGCCCGTCAGCGTGCCCTGTCCGCGTAGGCGGATCGCACCGCGCCGGATGGAAAGTTCCGAGCCATCGGTGGTCAGATCGCACCGGCGCAGGGCGGCGACCTCACCGAACCGCAACCCGCACCAACAGGACATCAACACCATGGCCCGGTAACGCTCCGGTGTCGCCGCCGCGAGCGCATTCAATTGCGTCACGGTGACGGGCACCGGTTTGTGAGCGGCACGGACATTAAGTGCACCGACCACGGTGCACGGGTTGGCGACCAGGTACCCGTCCGATACTGCGTTGGAAAGAATCGATTTCAACAAACCGTAGGCGTGCGCCCGAGCGGTGTTCCCACTACTTTTCCCCCGCCGATCACCCATCACCGTGTCGAACCATTGCCGCACCATCGGCGGATCAATGTCGACCATCGGCACCGTCCCGAACGTCGGCAACAGGTACCGATTCAGCAGATTCTCGTATTCCTCCCGGGCGCGAGGCTTCAGGGTGCGAGCGGCGACCCTGGCGACCGCGTACGGCCCGAACAGCCGACTCTTGGCCACCAGCGCGGCGGCCTCGGCCTTGACCACCGCTTCTGGGCGGTGGGCGAGCTTGGCCAGTTCGGTTTGCATGTGGGCCAGCCACGCGCCCGCGTCCATTTTCGTTTGGAAGGTGAACGGCGCCGCTAACCGCTCGCCGAGGTGGCGGTACCGAGCCCGATACCGACCGCTGGGGAGTTTGGTGATCGTGCCGAACTGAGTGGGCATGGCGAGGGCCTTTCAAGATCCATTTTCGTGACCCACTGGCCCCGAACGTGACCCAACGGACCACTATCCAACACCATAGCCGCATACCCTTGCGTACCCGGTCACAGGTAACAGAAACTGCAGGTCAGGCCCCCTAATCGAGCCCTAAAGGTAGGCAAGTGTGGGTAACCTAGTGTTGTACCTGTGTATACATAGCGTTGATGGTGACAGATTCGAATCCTGTCCCCGCTACCACCGCAGTCGGTAAGGCCCCTGACCAGACATCACAGCCTGGTCGGGGGTCTTTCTCATTTGCCAGGGTGTCGCGACGCCACGTTTGCGTGACGAATTGATCGCAAGCAGGGTGGGCCAGGTTGCGTTGACCTCGCATCACGATCGTCGGTCGAGATCGGGCCAGGCGTCTCAAGGTTGGTAGGCGTCTCGTCGGTGGTCGATGTCTAGGACGATCACCACGTGGTTGGCCTCGTCGATGCGGTATCGGACTCGATATTCGCCACGACGTGTGCGCCATAGCCCTTCGAACGGCGCACGCAGCGGAGCGCCGACAACGCGTGGTCTGGGGATGAGTGGCCCGCTGATGAATTCCCAGGCGGCCAACGCTGCACTGGCGGGCAGCGATTGCGCGAGGGCTCGGCGGGCGCCTGGAGCAAGGACGACCCGGTACGGCGCTTGTTCAGGAGTCTGCGGTGTCACGACGCTCGCGGTATCGCCGTGCGTTCATGAGCTGCGTCATCTCATCGGCGCCGGTGAGGTCGCGCGCCGTGATGGCGGCCTCCGCCTCGCGAACCCGTTGCATCGCTGCGGAATCGCTGAGTAGCTCGATGGTTGCCTCGAGGGAGTCGAGATCCTCTGCGGCGAGAAGCACAACAAGCTCGCGTCCGTTTCGCTCACCCGTAGTACGCAGGCAGCACTCGTACGGTCTCCGGACGCTCATACGGGTGCTGCGTTGTCCATACGGGTCGGCGCCAGCGTCATACAGGTGGACGCACATCAGTGTCCGCAGACCGCTCTGGAGCGCCCCCGAGACGTGGTGGGATCGGATCAGCGCCACGGGCAGGCAGGACCGGTGGTGCGGGGTCGTCGGGCCTGGTTCGGTACTCGTTCATCAGGGGGTCACCGAGGTGTCAGGTGCGCGGCACATGCTGACCTCCATGGATGAAGTAATGGGGCGGAGCGAGCCCGGCATGGCGGCCGTGAATCGGCGGCGGTTCCTGGCCGCTGCGGGAGCAGCGGGTATCGGATTGGTCGGTGCCTCGGTGAGCGGGACAGCTTCCGCGGCCGAAGGAGAAACAGTAGATGTGACGGCTGGGGTGGGCGGTTCCAGAACCAGAACCCGCAGTCCGGTCACCACCCCCAGGGTCGCCGGGGTGCACCTGCAGTTCGGCGCCGACGCCGCCGGTGAAGTGGTGGTGTCCTGGCACTCGCTGCAGCCGGTGGCGTGGCCCCGGGTGCTGCTGGGCACCCCGGACGGCGACTTCGAACGAGCGGTCGACGCCGCGACGGTCCGGTACACCGACGCCAAGTCCGGGCAGGTCGTGTACGCCCATCACGCGCCGATCACCGGGCTGCGACCGTCCACGGAATATCTGTACGCCGCGGGTCACGACGGTGCCGATCCCCAGTTCGCCCGTTTCGTCACCGGCCCGCGCGGGCGTGCGCCGTTCACCTTCACCAGCTTCGGGGACCAGGGCACCCCGACCACCGGAAAGGTCTACACGCCGCCGGCCGGGGTCAGCATCGCAAATCCGCCCTTCGTCAACGATAACCTCGGCTCCCCGGCCGCGGGGGACACCACCTCCGGCGTGGAGCGTGTCCAGCCTTTGTTCCACCTGTTCAACGGGGATCTGTGTTATGCGAACCTGGCCGTGGACCGGGTCCGGACCTGGTCGGATTTCTGGGAGAACAACACCCGCAGCGCCAGATCCCGGCCGTGGATGCCCTCCGCCGGGAACCACGAGAACGAGAAGGGCAACGGCCCCATCGGATACGGCGCCTACCAGACCTATTTCTCGGTACCACCCGTCGTCGGGCAGACCGACATCACCAGGGGCCTGTGGTATTCGTTCACCGTCGGTTCGGTGAAGATCATCAGCCTGAACAACGACGACATCTGCTACCAGGACGGCGGCGACAGCTACGTCCACGGCTACTCCGGCAACGCTCAACGGGACTGGTTGGAAGGCGAACTCGCCGCGACCCGCCGCGACAGCGGAATCGACTGGATCGTCGTCTGCATGCACCAGGTCGCGATCAGCACCGCCGACAAGTTCAACGGGGCCGACCTGGGCGTCCGGCAGGAATGGTTGCCGCTGTTCGACCGGTACGGGGTGGACCTGGTCGTCTGCGGCCACGAGCATCACTACGAACGTTCCCACCCGATCCGCGGCCGGGAACAGAACGACACCCTCACGCCCATCCCGGTCTCCACCGAGACCGACGTGATCGACACCGGCCGCGGCACGGTGCACATGGTCATCGGCGGCGGCGGTACCTCGGCGCCGTCCAACAAGCTGTTCTTCGCCCCGCCGCAGTGCCGGGTCATCACCGCCGTCGGCGAACCCGATCCGATCACCGGGAAACGACCGCCGGTGTACACCACCGAGGACGCGCCCTGGTCGGCGAATCGGGACGCCGCCCACGCGTACGGGTTCGCTGCGTTCAGCGTCGACCCCGGCACCCACCGCGGCGGAACCACCTCGATCACCGTCACCTACTACGAGGTGATCGGAACGGGCGGGGCACTGCAACCGTTCGAAACGTTCACGCTGCAGCGGCGCCGCCGGGACTGACCGGTGCGCCGCTGCGGTCGCACTGGTGCGGGTCACCGGATGTTCATCCGCCGGTAGTGTGCTCGGGGCAGTGGTTGGGTGTAGCTGTGATCCATGATCCCTGGCGGCGCGTTGAACGAAAATCCGGCTGGGCATCCTACGGTGGCCCATCCCACGCTGGCCCCGACTGTCCTTGCGGCGGTTGGACTGTCGAAGCGGTTCCGGGCTCGGCCGGCCGCAGACCAGGTCGATCTGGTCGTCCGCGAGGGGACGATTCACGGCCTGCTGGGTCCGAACGGGGCGGGGAAGACGACCGTGCTGCGGTTGCTGTTGGGGTTGGTGCGGCCGGATGCCGGGAGCATCACCTGCCGGGGTCACGTGTTGCCGGGCGAGGCGCCGCGGGGTCGGTGGGGGATCGCCGGGTTCGTGGAAACGCCCAGCTTCTACCCGTACCTCACGGCCAGCCGAAACCTGGAACTGCTTGCCGCCTGGGACGGCCCGATCCCACACGCCAGGGTCGAGGAACTACTGGATCGGGTCGGGCTGGCCGATCGGGCGCACAGCAAGGTCCGCGGTTTCTCCGCCGGCATGCGACAGCGCCTCGGCCTGGCCGCGGCCCTGATCAGCGACCCGCAGGTGTTGATCGTCGACGAGCCGACCACCGGCTTGGATCCGTCGGGTGTTCGGGATCTGCACGCCCTGCTCCTGGATCTGGCGGCCGCGGGTCGCAGCATCGTGCTGTCCAGCCATGACCTGGACGAAGTGGCTCTGCTGTGCACCGATGTGACGGTCCTGCGGGCCGGCCGGGTGGTCTACGACGGCACGGTGGCGGCGCTGCGCGAACGGGCGCCGGGGCGGATCTGGCGACTGCACACCGCGGACGACCGGATCACCGTGGAATTGGCGGGCCGGCCCCGGGGCGTCGAGTTCCTGGCCACCGCTGCGGGGCACCTTCTGATCCGCGCCGATACGGCCGATCTGGACTCGCTGGTCCTGACCCTGGCCGCGCGGGGTGTTGCGGTTCGGGAACTGTGCCCGCAGAATCTGCCCTTCGAGTCGCTGTATTTCCAGCTGGCCGACCCGGTGATCATCAGTCCCGACGGTCGGGCGGTGCGCGATGACCGCTGAGCAACGGCCGATCAGCGATCCACCTGATCTGGCCGAGCCGCCGTCGCCGCGACCTGCGATCCGTCATCCGTTATGGCTGACCTATCAGTGGGAAATGGAAAAATTGACCGCTCAATTCCGGACGCGGCTGGCCGTTGCGGTGGCCCTGCTCGGACCGCCGCTGTTCGCGGTCGGGTTGTTGTTCGCCACCGATGTGCCATCGGACACGCTGTTCGGCCGGTGGGTCGCCGACTCCGGGTACGCGGTGCCGCTCGTGGTGCTCGGCTTTGCCGGTTCCTGGGGATTCCCTCTGCTGGTGTGCCTGGTCGCCGGGGACATCTTCTCGGCCGAGGACCACTACCGGACCTGGACCGGTCTGTTGACCAGGTCGGTCGCTCGCCGCACCATCTTCGGCGGCAAGGTCTGGGCGGTCGCCACCTACGGCCTGGTCGTCCTCGTCCTGGCCACCATCAGCAGCCTGCTGTCGGGGTTGTGGACGGTGGGTAATCGACCTCTGGTCGGGTTGTCGGGGAACCTGCTGCCCCCCGGGCGCGCGGTGGGGCTGGTGCTGTCCAGCTGGATGTCGGTACTGCCCGCGGTGTTCTCGTTCGCCGCACTGGGGATCCTGGTCTCGGTGGCCACCCGGAACAGCCTGGCCGGCATCCTGCTGCCGACCATCGTCGGTGCGCTGCTGCAACTGCTGCTACTGGTCGGCGGCCCGCTCGATGCCGTGCGCCCATTTCTCCTGGGCGCCTCGTTCCTGGCCTGGCTCGGCCTGTTCGCCGATCCGGCGTTCCCGAGTCCCATGGTCGTCGGGATCGCCGGCGCCGTGGTGTATTCGGCGATTTTCCTGGGGTCCTCGTGGGCTTTGTTCCGCCGGCGAGACGTCACGGGGGCGTGATGACGCCGTCGACCGGGTGGGCCCGGGTACGGATCGGGGCTGCGGCCGTCCGGACCTTGGTGTGCGGGGTGAGTGCGGGAATGGTGCTGGCCGGATGCGGGGGACCGGCAGTGACCAGCACCCGGCTGCAGGCGGCCGTGGGCGTCAGCTTCCAGCGGCTCTATGTGTTGCAGCAAACCGAACTCGGGCACCAGGTCACAGCGCCGGACCGGTCGGCGGCCTGTGTGCGGAACGGCACGGCGGCGACGTCAGGCGCGGGTAGTTGGACGTGCACCGTGCACTTCCCCTACCCGGACGGACATATCGAGCCGCTCGCCTTCGATGTCGAGGTAGCGCCCATCGGCTGCTACACCGCGACAGGGCCGCCGGTGGTGGTGGGGCCGCAGAAGATCGACACGGCCGGCGGTGTCACGGCCACCAATCCGCTGTTCGCCTTCGACGGCTGTTTCGACACCAGCTGAGTTCGAGCCTCGGCTGAGCGGGGCAAGACAAAGTTCTTCGCAGCGTGGTCATTCGGTGTTCATCGGATGTTCTGGTTCGGCCCGGCGAAGAGCTTCTAGCGTGGCTAACGGCATCACGGATCCGTCGGGGATCTCGCCGGGTGATCGGAGACCAACCATGGCCCAGACCGTCAATGGCCGCGCAGAACGGACCCGCAGGTTCCGGTCCAGGTCGGGTCGAAAGCTCCGGGGCACGACAGTGTCGTTCATCGCGGTGGCCGCGGTGGTGGTGACCGCCGGTGCGGCTACGGCGATCACCATCAACGGAACCTTCGCGAACAGCAAAGTGGGGCAGAGTGACTCCCGCGGTGTATTGCTGCCGTCCAACCAATGGGTGAAGCCATTGGGCGAGCGAACGCTGGTCACCAACGGCCGACTCCTGTCCAGCGTGCTCAGCCCCGACGGCCGGCGGGTGGCAGCCCTGAGCTATGAGCACGGCACCGGGTTCGTCTCGGTGCTCGACGCGGCGGCGGGGACGATCGTGCAGCAGATCGGGACCGGTATCGGCGCCGACAAAGAATTGGGGGACGGCACCGTCGCCGCCGACGGCCCGTACTACTCCGCCGACGGCCGGACCCTGTGGGTATCCCAAACCTCCGACCTGCTCCGCTTCACCGTCAACGCCGACGGCACGCTCGCCGCCACGCCGCTCAAGATCACGCTGGTGAATGCCGGCGAGCCGGAACTGCCGTCCGGCATGGTGGAATCCGTCGACCACAAGAGCCTGTACATCGCGTTGAACGGCGCGAACACCGTCGGTGTCCTGGACATCGCGACCAACAAGCTGGTCAAACAGATTCCGGTGGGCATCGCCCCCCGGCAGGTCGCGCTGGTCGGTGGTCGGTTGTTCGTCTCCAACGAAGGCGGCCGTCCGGCCACCGCGGGCGATGTCACCAACCTGTCCGACAACACCCCGGTCGTCGCCGATCCGGTGACCGGCGCCGCCACCTCCGGCACGGTCTCCGTGGTCGACCCGGTCAAGGGAATCCAGACCGCGAGTATCGCTGTCGGGCTGCAACCCACCGCGCTGAAAGTGTCCGGTTCGACGTTGTTCGTCGCCAACTCCAACAGCGACAGCGTCTCGATCATCAACACCAGGACGGCCAAGGTCACCCAAACCTTCAATGTCGCGCCGCTGCCCGGATCAACCATCGGCAGCAACCCCAACGCCATCGAGATGACCGACGCCGACCACCTGTTGGTCAGCATCGGCCGGGACAATGCGCTGGCCGTCTACCGGTACAACGGACCGACGGCGCCGGTGCAGTATCAGGGCCTGATCCCCACCGACTGGTACCCGGTCAATGTCCAACTAGACCGCGCCACCGGCCAGATCATCGTCACCAACGACAAGGGCATCGGAGCCCGCGGCCCGGAAACGACCATCAGCGAGGGCCCGGACGCCAATGTCGTCACCGGGCACAACACGTACAACGACACCGGGTCTCTGACCAGATTCCGCCCGCCGACGGAGGCGGCTCTGGCCGATCTGACCCATCGGGTGTTCGTGAACAACGACTGGCAGAAATTGCTCAACGCCCCGCTGGCCCGGAAGGCGGTGGCGCCCGTGGCCATCCCCGCCACCCTCGGCGATCCGTCCACGGTCAAACACGTATTCCTGATCATCAAGGAGAACCGCACCTACGACCAGGTTCTGGGCGACATCGGCAAGGGCGACAGCGATCCATCGCTGACCCAGTTCGGCGGAAGCGTCACGCCCAACCAGCACGCACTGGCCAATCGGTACAGCCTGTTCGACAACTTCTACGACGAGGGCACGCTGTCCGCGGACGGCCACAACTGGCTCATGCAAGCCGACGCCAACGATTACATCGAAAAGGAATTCGGCGCGTTCTACCGCAGTTACCCGGCCCAGGGCGGCGACGCTCTGGCCTACCAGCGGGACGGGTTCCTGTGGAACGCCGCCGAAAAGGCCGGCAACAGCGTCGCGGCGTTCGGCGAATATGCCAACTTCCAAACCCTTCCCACCACCGGAGCACCAACCTGGGCCGACTGGTATCAGGCCAGCCGGGTCAAGGAAGGAAAAGTACCGGGCCCGTCACCGATCGCGGACGGCCAATACCCGACCTATTCCGACATTCCGTCGCTGAACGCCATTCTCGATCCGGCCTACCCGAAATTCAACACCGATATCCCGGACCAGTACCGGGTGGACATCTGGCAGCAGGACTTCGCGAAGGCGGAGGCCGCCGGAAAACTGGCCAATCTGAATCTGCTCTGGCTGCCGGATGACCACACCGCCGGCACGTCCGGAACCGACCCGTACCCGACGGCCCAGGTGGCCGACAACGATCTCGCCGTCGGACGGATCGTCGACACCATCAGCCACTCTGCCGACTGGAAGGACACGGCTATCTTCATCCTGGAGGACGACTCCCAGGCCGGCGCCGACCACGTCGACGGACACCGCGCGCCGCTCTACGTGATCAGCCCGTACGCCAGGACCGGCGCCGTCGACAGCACCTATTACAGCCAACTCAACGTGGTGAAGACCATCGAGCAGATCCTCGCCATCGCCCCGATGAATCAGGAGGACAGGGCCGCCGAGCCCATCACGGACGCCTTCACCAACATTCCCGATCTGAAGGCTTTCACGGCCCTGCCCAACCAGATTCCGCTCACCTACGGGCTGAAGGTCACCACTCCGACGGCCGCGAAGGGTGTCACGGCCGCCGCGGCCCCGAGGGTGCCGGCGGCGGTCACATCGATCGCGGCCCAGTGGCAGACCTGGAGCAGCCACCAGAACTTCGGCGGCGTCCGGGCCACCGAGGACGCCGCCAACCCCGCTCAGTTGAACCGGTTGGACTGGTACACCGCCACCGGCTGGGTCAAGCCCTACCCCGGAGACGCGACCATTCTCGGGCCGTATCAGGTGCCGGGCTGGGACCGCCCGGCTGCGGAACTCGGCGGCTGAACCGCAGGCACCCCTGTTCGGGGAGGCTGACCGGGCACGGCCGACTTGCCGGTCCGGCAACCGGACTTGCAATGTCCGGACGCGGTAGGTGATCGTGGGTCGGTGACCAACGAGACCGAAACAGGATCGACGGCGTCCCATTCCGATTCCACCGACGGATACGTCGGAGACCCTGCGGTGCAGGCGGAATGGGACGACCGGTACGCCGAGCAGGAACAGTTGTGGAGCGGCCGGCCCAACGGTGCGCTCGTGGCCGAGGTGGCCGGACTCACGCCGGGGCGGGTGCTCGACGTCGGCTGCGGCGAAGGCGCGGACGCCATCTGGCTCGCGGGTCTCGGCTGGGACGTCACTGCGCTCGAGGTCTCGGGTGTGGCGCTGAAGCGGGCGGCCACGCACGCGCAGGACGCCGGCGTGGCCATCCATTGGGTGCACGCCGAACTGGCGGAGGCGGCGCTCCCGCCGGCCTCCTTCGATCTCGTCTCCGCCCAGTACCCGGCCCTGCTCCGCACCCCCGGCGCCGCGGCCGAGCGCGCGCTGCTCGGGGCCGTCGCACCCGGTGGGGTGCTGCTGCTGGTTCACCACGCCGGGATGGACACCCACCAGGCCCACGACAGCGGCTTCGACCCGGCCGACTACGTCTGGCCAGAGATGGTCACCGCACTGTTGGACGACGACTGGCAGGTCGAGGTCGATGAGCAGCGGCCGCGTATCGCCCCCGTCGGGGGCGCCGGCGCGCACCACGTCGACGACCTGGTGGTGCGGGCCCGCCGGGTGCGCTGACCGGCGGACGGGTGGTCAGGCCCGACCCGGCCGCCGGGAGCACCGATCGCCCCCTGGCGTCACCGCCGGAAAGGTCAGTTCGAACCGGGAACTGTCGGAGGCATTGGCGCCCGCAAGTGAGCGGACCGGGGGCGGCCAGGGAGTTCGGCCCAGGCTTCACCAGATCGTTCCCCGGGTTCCGGACGCCGGGGATGCGACCTGGCGGTGTGACCGACGAGTCCGCGGCCGAAGGTCTGCTGTTCAACGGATCCGACGGGTCGACCGTCGGCATTCCCGCACCACGACCCGCCGGGAACGACGGAGCACCGTTCGAGCCTGACAACCCGACGCCGGGGTCCACGGAGCACATCACAGCCTCCATCAAAGCCTGGCCGCTTCCGAATGCCACCACTCCTTAGGGTGAATGAAAGTTATTGACAAGGACGCTTATTGACTATCAGAAGAAGTAAGTGGAAGATTCGTTGAAAACGTCCTACAGTATGCGACGCGCTGCTTGGCGAGCATAGGCCGTAGACAGGAGTGGACGCAGGGGAATCCGTCAGATTTCGGCCAAAACGAATGAGAGCTCTGCACTGGCTGGCGGCAGAGGTCGTGGCCCTATGCGCCCAACCTCAAGCCACAACGCGGTTGCGACTCGCATGTTCATTGGAGTGGGTTGTGTCCGGCGTTGGTTGCAGACAGTCGGGCCGTCAGGTCGAGACCGCGTTCGCCTGGGCAGAAGAGATTATCACGCCAAAAGACACCTGTGCGGGATGGAATGGCGGTGCTAACTTTACTGGATGGTCTCGGTACCGCGCCGGTGACGGGTGGCATATCATAACACCGAATATCGGAATTTCATACCAGACCTCCGAGTATTGTTGGCTGGTAGGAAATCTCTCTAGTATAGGAGGCAGCTTTAATGTCTCGAGTTAGTGGCCAGCATCGAACCCTCATTGTCACGGGATTAAGTATTATGCTGGCCTCAGGATGCGTCCAGGCATCTTCTACTGCCAACAGTCCGCCAAGTTCCGCGTCAATATCGGCGCTGATCGTGCCGGCGACGACGTCAACCGGCCCTGCTACAGTGGCCGTAGGGTCAACAGTGACAGCGACGAGTGCGTCGCCTGATCCTGCCGAAGTAGTACGAACGGTTCTTGCCGCACTTGATCCGACGAGTTTCGTCGATGCGCACATTGGTGTATCGCCGGACAAGTTAGAGAGACAAGGACTGTGGTTTTACGCTACGCTAGCCGCGAAAGATCAGACCCCCCAAAATCTCAACTACGCGCTTTGGCAAGGATATACCGCCCAGGGGGCCGTCGCCGCCCGGTTGTATTCAGCTGAAAGCATCAGTGCAGGCAACGGCTTCGTAGGCTCCACGTTTGATCTACGGCTTTCGAACGGTTCGGTAGTGCCAGAGGCGGGGGGCGGTACGGGTTACGTTTCATACGGCGTCCGAAACAAGGAATCGGATGTGCAGATCAGAACACGGATCAATACCATTGCAGAGAAATTTGGAATGCGGGTGGGGGAATTAGAGCTCTTTCATCCCTTGGAGACTGCGATAGCCGTTACAATAGTGGTCCCGGACGTCAAGTTATTGGTGGGGAATGCCGGGACAATTACTACAGCGATTCAGCAGCCTACATCAGCATACGAGTCCTTTTATGTAGATTTCGTTAGCTCGTCCGGCCAACAATTATCCATTCAATATGGTGATCGGTTGGTCGGTATGGGATCTCAGTGGTACCTTCCTGGGCACGACGAATACGGAACCGGACATAGCGACTACCCGACACCGCCAGTCAGCACCGCTTCCTCACACTAATCGGCGAGCATGGCCCTGGGTGCTGGAAATTCGATGGTCGGCGACGCGCAACACTTCGTCCAGTAACCGCTGTCCTTCGAAGAGCGCAAACCACGGCAAAGACACAATGATCACGCTACTCCACCGCCGACCATGCAAGCGGGGTGCCGTGCCGCGGGTGATTACTTCGTGGTCGACCCGGTGGTCGGCGGCGCCGGGGTGCCTTGGGTCGGCGGCGCCGGAGTGCCGGTGGTCGGGGCCGTGGTCGGACCCGTTCCGCGGCCCGGGCCTGGCGTACCCGGTCCTCCGGCCTCAGGTCCCCGGCCGTCCGGACCACCGGCGGGTGGCGGGCCGGCGTGCGGGCCGCGCGTGCCCGGGCCGGGTCCGGCGGGTCGGCCCGCCGGACCCTTGTCCACCCCGACGGACGTGGCGTCCAACGACGTTCCGTTGGCGTCCACGGTGCCTTCGGCCCGGATCTTGGTGCCGACCGCGGGCGCCTTGGTCAGACCATCGGTGTAGATGGTCCTGCTGCTGAGCACGATCGTCCTGGTGAAGCCATCGTGGTCTTTGATCAGTACCGTTGCACCGCTGACCGAAGTCACCGTGCCGTTGAGGTGCGGCTTGTGCGCCTTCGGTGTCGGTGCCGTCGGTGGTGTCGGCGCGCCAGGCGGGGTCGCGCCGGCCGACCGGTCCAGCGGCAGGGTCGCGGTAGAGGGCGTCGGCGTGGTGGTCGTGTCCGCGGCCGCGGCGGCGATGCCACCGCCGAGAATGGCCACGGCCGCGATACCGCCGATCGCCGCCACCCTCAGGCGACTGCGGGAGGAGACCGGACGCGCTTCCGGTCGATGCTTGCGTGCGGCCGAGTCGGCCGGATCCAAGTTTGTCATGTCTTTCGTTGTGCACCTTTCCGCTACCGGCCGGGACGTTCCCGCCGGATACCTGAACCCTGTGCCTCCAGCCTGAACGGCCGCTGAATGCGCCCGGTTTGAGGCGCGACCCTCAGGATTCCCTCAGGTAGCCGGGGCACGCTGACCAGGTGGACACGGACGCGGCGCGGGTGCTGGTGGTCGAAGACGACACGGTGCTGCGGACGTGCATCGCAGACGGATTGATCGACGCCGGCTACCACGTGCGGTCCGCGGAGGACGGTTCCGGGTTCGCTTCGCTGGTGGAGGTCTTCCGCCCGGATGTCGCGGTCCTGGATGTGATGCTGCCCGGTTCGTCGGGGCTGGTGCTGGCCCGCCATCTTCGCGACCACAGCCAGACGGCCGTGCTGTTCCTGACCGCCCGCGATGCGGTCCCCGACCGGCTGGCCGGATTCGAGGCCGGCGCCGACGACTACATCGTCAAACCTTTCGTGATGGCCGAACTGCTGGCCAGGACCAGGGCCGTGCTGCGGCGTAGCGGCAAACTGAGGTCGGGGCGGCTGCAGGTCGCCGATCTGCTGGTCGACGAGGACGCCGGCGAGGTGATGCGGGACGGGCAGGCGGTTCCGGTGACCGCGACCGAACTGCGACTGCTCAGCTACCTGGCCAGGAACCGCGGTCGGGTGTTGTCCAAAACCCAGATCCTGACCCAGGTCTGGGGGTACGACGCGTACGACCCGAACCTCGTCGAGGCGTACGTCTCCGGACTGCGCCGAAAACTTGAGGTGAACGGTGGCCGATTGATCCACACCGTGCGCGGTGTCGGTTACCGGATGAGCGAGACCGCGCCGCGGATGCGGGTCTCGTGACCGTCGGCAGGCTGCTCCCGGACCGTCCGTTGAAGACCGTGTCGCTACGCCGGCGGGTCGCGGTCTGGGTCCTGCTGTTGCTGGTCGTCGTGCTGGCCGTGATGGGACTGGTGGTCAACTGGTTGCTCGGCGACGCGCTGCGGTCGGATCTGCGGCAGCGGCTCGCGGACCGGGCCAGTTACGCCGCCGTGCTGCAGGAGCAGGGCGTCACCGGCCAGACGCTCGCCGACCGAATGGCCGGCGCGGGCATTTTCAGCTCGTTCGAATCGGGAAATCAAGAGTTTATCGGGCGGGACAGCGAGCCACCACCCCGCCAGCCCGGCGGCAGCCCGAGTCCTCGACCGGCCAAGCCCGCCCCGGCGGTGGCACCTACGGTGAACTTCGCCGAAACCGACGGCCGGATGACGGCGACTGTCACCTTGCCGAACGGCACACTGACCTTGTCGACCACCGAGGTCGACATCGCCGACACGTTGTCCCGGCTCAGGCAGATCGAACTGCTGGCCGGCGGCGGGACGCTACTGATAGCAGGGTTCGTCCTGGTCACCGTCGTGCGGGCGGCGCTGCGCCCGCTCGAGCGGATGTCCGGCCTGGCCCGACGGATCCGCGACGGCACCCGCGGTCGGCGACTCCGACCGACCGACCCCCGAACGGATCTCGGTAGTACCGCGGCCGCCTTCGACGAGATGCTCGACGCGCTGGAGGACGCCGTGGCCGCGGCCAGGTCGGCCGAGGATCGGATGCGCCAGTTCCTGGCCGACGCGTCGCACGATCTCCGCACGCCGCTGGCCGGTGTCATTGCCGGCGCGGAGCAGCTGTTGCGTACGCCGAGAAACCGGACCGAGCGGGAGGAACGGTTGGTGCAGGTGATCCGTCAGGCCCGCCGAGCGGCTCGGCTGGTCGACGACCTGCTGCTGATGACCACGCTGGACACCGCTGCCCATACCGGCGCACCCAGTGCACCCGACCGGCCCCGCCGGCTGGTCGATCCGGTCGCCCTGATCGAGCTTGGCGTCGCCCTGGTCCGGCTCAGCCGTCCGGATCTCGAGGTCGTCGTCTCCGCCGGGGCACCCCATCTCGTCCTGGCCGATCCCGACCAACTGCAACGTGCCTTCGGCAACCTGCTCCAGAATGCTGCGGCAGCAACACCTACGGGTGGTGTGGTGTCGGTGCGGCACACGTTCGCCGACGGGTTGTCCTCAATTCGTATCGTCGACCCCGGAGCGGGTGTCCCGGCCGAGCATCGGGAACGGATCTTCGATCGATTCGTCCGGTTGTCCACCGCGCGCAGTGGGGAAGGCTCCGGTCTGGGTCTGCCGATCTCCCGGGCCATCGTCCGGGCCGACGGCGGCGAACTCCGCTGCCTGCCGTGGGACGGCGGGGCCTGTTTCGAAGTGGTGCTGCCGGCCGCCGCCGGTGCCGAACGTCGCCCGGCCGCTGCGATGTCATAGCGAAGTTCACCCGGTTAGTGGTCGGTGGACCGGGAGCCTGGTCCTTACGCTCCTTGGCACGGTCGTCTCCCTCGAGAAGGAGATCCAGCGAGCAGGAGATCCACGTGGCGGGTGCGGGTACGAGCGGGCAGTTCACCGGCCGGCCACCCGGACGAGGCACAACGGCCGCGGTATTCCTAGCCTTGGCGCTCCTGCCTGCGGCATGCAGCTCGTCGGTCGGTGGTGCGGGGGCACCGTCGTCGATCCTCACGGTCACCGCGAAGGTGACGGTGACGGTGACGGCCACCCCCACCCCCGCCGCCACCCCCACAGCGCCGACCGGGTCGCCGGCACCGACGTCGCCGCGGTCGTCGGCACCGACTGAAGTGTCGATCGCGGCGATCAGGCACCCGGACGCGTGTTCTCTGCTGACCCACAGCGAGGCGAACGCTCTGGCGGACCTACCGCTGAAGGCGGGCGTGGGCGCCGGCTCGGAGCACGGTGTGAACACGCTGTGCCAGTACACCCGTGACCCGTATCTGGACGGAACGGCCCAGGTCTCGATCATCATCGGCGACGGCGCGAAGAAGGCGTTGGACATCGACAAGGACACGCTCAAGCACCCGTTCGTGAAGGTACCGGGCATCGGCGACGAGGCATGGCAGGAAGACGATGCCATCTTCCTGCGGGTCGCCACCAACTGGGTGAACATCGGGTTGGTGTTGCTCAACGATCCGAAGGACAACGTGCAGCGGATGCGGCAGGCGGCCAAGATCGTCGCCGGTCGGCTGTGACCCGCCGGGCGGCTTGTCTGGCACTCGTTGCCGGGCTGCTGGTCGTGTCGTGCAGTTCGCCGATGTCCGGCACCGCCAGTAAGGACACCGCGACGACAACGACCACCTCCTCCGTCGGCGCGTCGGTGACCGCCGGCACCGCTACCGCCGGCACCGCTACCGCCGGTACCGCTACCGCCGGCACCGCGACGGCCGGCACCGCGACGGCCGGCACCGCTACGGGCGTGCCGGCGGGCGGCTTCGCGGGCACCCCCACGCCCGTCCCTTCGGCCTTCGTCGCCAAGGGGAAGATGGTGATGAAGCCGTCCACCGTCACGGTGCCGGCCACCGATGTGACGATGATCAGCGCCGACGGTGCGGTGTTCACGATCACGAAGGCGGCCGCCGGAAAGTTGACCGTCGGCGGCGTGTTCGTCGTCCCGAAGATCGCCAGCCGCGTCGTCACCGCACTGCAACCGGCGGGCGACTCGGTCCAGGTCTCCACCGAGCAGGCCACCCCCGGCCAGGTGTTCTCCGATCTCGATGTCAGCTTCGACGGCAAGCCCGATCCGGCCGGGGTGCGGGTCGGTGATGATCCCGTGGTCGCCGCCGGCGGTGATCCGGTCAGTTCTTCCTCCGCGGTCGACGACGCTGCCGCTACGACAGTCGGCACCACCACGGCCGTCACCCCGACGAAGCTGCGGCGCGACGCGTTGGCGATCGGCGCGAACGCCTGCCACGCAAAGACACTCGCCTTCACGCTGACCGCGGACCCGATCGAGCTCAAACCGTTCATGACCACCAACGCGGACTGTTCCGCGTTCGTCCTCGGCGCCGACATCAAGGCCGGATCAGGGGCCTTGAGCGCAGCGTTCACGCTGCGCGGCAACGTTTCCGTGATCAAGCTGCACGGGCACGTCTCGGCGGGCAGCGCCGGCGAATCCACCTCCGGCGGGGTCCAGTTGTCCGGCGCGCTGAACCTCACGGGCCAGGCACGGTCGGAGGAACCCGGCGGTATCCAGAAGCAATTCAAGTTCACCTGGGATGCCATCAAGGTCGATTGGCCGGTGCTGGTCGGTGACATCCCCTTCGTCATCAGGGTCGGTGTGCCCATCATCATCGAACCGAGATTCTCCGGCGGCCACGACATCATCCAGGGCAAGTACCTCGGTATGAGCTGCGACGGTACCTTCAGCTCCGGCAGCGACTCCGGGAAGAATTCCGTCGACACCTGCAAACTCGAAGCGCCCGCGATCAATTCGTTCGTCAACCTCGCCCCGTCGGGATTCGTGTTCGCCGCCGGATACAAGATGGGGTTCGGGCCCGGCCTGGTCGTCGGCGGCAAGGCGATCGCGTTTATCGGCGGCACGATGACCGCCGCGGGCGCAGTGGGCGTTTCGGCGACCGGTGCCACGTCCACCGGCCTGCTCGATTGCATCCAAACCGACCTGTCCTTTCAAATCCTGGTTGGTGTGGAGGCCAAACTCGGCCCTATCGGGTTCAACGCCAATCGCGTCATCTTGAAGAAAGAAAAACCCTATTACCAGGGGTCACGCTGCCCCAATAAGTGACGGCCGCAGCTCACCGGTGACGGGGGACCGACGCAAGGTGACCGCCGAAAATGTTGTCCGGCAGGCCGACACGGCCGGACGTCGGATTGTCGGCCGGTCGTGTCATCATCACCGATATGGATAGTGCTGCCACCCCGGCGATCGGGCGGGATCCGCTGCTGGAGCAGGCCCGGATCGCGCTGAACGGTGCAGGTGTGCTGCTGGAGGGGCTGGCCGGCATCGGCAAGACAGCGGTGTGGCAGACGCTGCGGGCCGAGGCCGAACGCACCGGGTCACTCGTCTTGTCCGCCGCGCCGGCCGAATCGGAACGCCTGCTGCCCTACGCCGCCCTGGCGGATCTGCTGCGTCCGTTGGCCGGGTCGATTCCCGGCCTCCCGGAGCCACAACGGTTGGCTGCGGAGGTGGTGTTGGTGGCCGCCGAGGCCAGCGAAGCCTTCGATGAGCGGGCTGTGGGGGCGGCCACCAGATCTCTGCTGGACGCCGCGGTGGGCGTCGCGCACACCGGACCGGTGCTGATCGCCATCGACGACGCGCAATGGCTCGATCCCCCCAGCGAGCGGGCCCTGCGATTCGCTCTGCGCCGGCTCACCCGACGACCGGCCCTTCTGCTCTCGGCCCGCAGTGAGCGCAACGAGCCCGTCGCGCTACCGCTGGGTCTGGAGCAGTCCGACCCGCCGCTGCTGCGGTTCGTCCTGACCCCGCTCGGGGTCGGTGCTCTGCACCATGTCCTGCGGGCCCGACTCGGGGTGGCCCTGAGCCGGCCCCTGCTGTCCCGCATCGCCAGGGACTCCGGTGGCAACCCACTGATGGCGATCGAGATCGCCCGGGCGGTGCTGCGTCTGCCCGAGATGCCACGTCCCGGCGAGGACCTGCCCGTCGCCGCCTCCGTTTCCCAACTGCTCGCCGACGCCGTCGACGGCCTGCCGCGGCCGACCCAGGCGGCGATCAGGCTCGCCTCGCTGCTCACCACTCCGACGGTGGCCGACCTGGCTGCCGCCGGGATCGATCCGGCGACGCTGGATCCCGCTGAGGAGGCCGGGATCGTCGAGGTCGGGCAGACGGCGATCCGGTTCGCGCATCCGCTGCACGCCGCTGCGGTCAGGGCCGGGATACCGCCGGGTGTGCGTCGCCGGCTGCAACGTCGCCTGGCCGACACCGTGGCCGACCAGGACGAACGGGCCAGGCAGCTGGCCCGCGGCACCGTCGACCCGGACGCCGGTATCGCCGGCGAGCTGGAGGCGGGCGCCCGTCGGCAGTGGGCCCGCGGTGCGCCGGATCTGGCCGCGGAGCTGTTCGACAGGGCGGCCCGGGTGACGCCGCGATCGGCGGCGGACGACCGGGCGCGACGTCTGCTGGCCGGCGTGCGCTGCCGGTTCGACAGCGGTGATCACGCGGCGACCGAGACCGCCGCCGCCGCCGCCGTGAAGGAGCTGACCGGAGATTCCAGAGCCGAAGCCCTGCTGTTGCGGGCCACGGTGGCCTTCGTGACGCAGGGTCATCCGCCGGCGGTGGCGTTCGCCGATCAGGCGCTGGAATGTGCCTCGCCCGGCGGCGGCCTGGCCGGCCGGATCCACGCGCACCTGACCGTGTTCCACGACTCGCCGGAAGCGGCCATCCGGCACGGCGAGGCTGCTCTGGCCCTGCTCGCCGACCGGGATTCCGCAGCCGACACCGAACTGCTCTGCAGCGCCATGCTCATGGTCTTCTACAACGAGGTCCGGGCCGGACGCCCACCGCGGACCGACCTGTTGGACCGGGCCCTGGAACTGGAGGGAACGGCACCGCCCTGGTTGGCCGGATCGGTCCCGGCCCTGTGGTGGACGGCCATGGATCAGCACGACCGGGCGGCTGCCCGGATGCAACGGCACCTGTCGCACGCCACTGCTCACGGAGACGAGCCGTTGCAGCTCGAGGTCCTGCTGCACCTGATCCAGTCCGAGCTGCTGGCCGGGCGGTGGGCCGCGGCGGCCGAGCACCTGACCCGGGCCCGGGACCTCGGCGAGCAGCTCGGCACCGGTCTGGACGAGGAGAATTACCTGGGCATCCTGCTCGCCGTCCATCGGGGCGACCTGGAGACCGTCGGGCCGGTGGTGGACGCGGGCCTCCGTCGCGCGGAGGAGGCGGACGACAGCTGGGGACGGCGCGTGTACCGGGTGCTGGCCGGGCAGGTCGCGCTGGCCGATGGGCGGTTCGGGGCGGCGGCCGACATCTTCGGCTCGCTGGCGGCGGACCTGCGCACGCAGGGTCTGGTCGAGCCACTGGCCACCAGGTGGGAGCCCGAATGGATCGAGGCCTGCGTCGGAGCCGGTGACCTCAAGACGGCACAGGAGGCGCTCGACGGACTGGCTCTGCGCCACCGGCGGTTGCCGCGCCCGTGGACGACGCTGGCCATGGCGCGCAGCGCGGTGTTGTTCGCGGGAGCCTCCGGCGCGGACACCAGCCAGGCACTGGCCGATCTGGCGGACGCCCGGGCCGCGGTCCCGGCGGACGTCCTGCCGCTGGATCGGGCACGCTGCCTGCTGGTCGCCGGCGTGGCCCACCGCCGGGCCCGACGCAGACGGGAGGCCCGGGAACTGCTCGACGCCGCGATCACCGAATTCACCGCCCTCGGTGCCACCGCCTACGCCGCGCGCGCCGCGTCCGAGCTGGCCAGAATCGGTGTCCGCGCGGCCGCGCCGTCGGAGCTGACCCCGACGGAGCAACGCGTGGCCTCGCTGGCCGCGCAGGGCCGCACCAACCGGACCATCGCCGATGTCTTGTTCATCAGCCCGAAGACGGTCGAGGCCAATCTGGCCCGGGCGTATCGCAAGCTGGGCATCGGGACCAGAGCCGAGCTCGGGGCGCTGCTCGGCACCGGCACGTCGGTGGGCGGTCGATAGTAGGCGCGGGACCACCGTCGAGCGCTATCCAGATCCCGACCATGGCGCAACGGGAGAGGGAAACACCCGATTCCCGGGCGGGGTCGCGCTTATAGCGTCTCGTTCATGACCAGCCAGCTGTTCGCCCTGGAACGGTACGAGACCTCGGACGACCGCTGGTCGTCGACACCGCAGCTGCCCCTGGATGGTGCGGTCCGATTGGTGACGGTGGTTCGGCTGGCCAACGACGACGTGGTGCTCGCTTTGGTGGAGGGTCCTGATTCGGACACCACCGCAGGGTCGATGGCTGCGGCCGGTTGGCGGGTAGACCGCATCACCCCGGCGACCTGGCTCTGGCCGGCGCCCCCCACGAGCATCTGACCCACCCCTGCTCACCGAAGGTTGCCCCATGACCCGCACACCTGCACTGGCCGGGCTCCTGCTGATCGGCGTGCTGGCCACGGCCGCCTGCGGGGCCGACCAGCAAGGAGCAGCATCGATCGCCCCCTCGGCCACGGCGGTCGCCGGCGCCGCCTCCGCGCCGGCCGGCTCCGCGCCGGCTGCCTCCGCGCCGGCTGCCTCCGCGCCGGCTGCCTCCATGCCCGCTGCGTCCACTGCCGGCGCGCCCACCTCGACAACCGCCCCGACGACCGCCCCCGCTGCCGCTGCCGGTGACATCAAGGCCTGCCGCTTGTTGACCGCTGCCGAGGTCACCGCGGTGATCGGCACCAACAGTGGCCCCACGGGCAGCGGCAGCACCTGCCAGTGGGAAAACGAACAGAACTATCACTCGATCACGGTGGAGATCGGCGACACCGGCACGGCCGTCGGCGGTACTCTGCCGGCTCCGTTGCCCGGGGCGTCCACCGCGGCCGGTCCGAACGGAATCCGTTTCTCCTCGGGCAATGTCGCCGAGTTCCTGATCGGCGACCGCGCCTGTCAGGTCCAAGTGGTCACCAGTGTCACCGACGACTCGGACCGGCCGACCGCGGTCAGGCTGATCGGTTTGATCCGCAGCCGAGTCGGCTCCTGAGCGAGCGCCGCCACGTCCGCCGGGCCGACCGCCCAGGCGGACCCCATCCCGCACAACACCCCGAGCAGAGGTAGGAAAACGCCTTGATCGCCACATCGGATCACCGGAGTCCTGGGCTGATGGCCATGCCGTACGTGAAGTCCCCCGTCTGACGGGGCATTTCCCGGCGGCGGGTGTACGCCCGAACCGCACAGACCTATACTCGTCGGCGTCCCCGCGGGAGCCCGCATTTCGGGCTGAGAGGGTGGACGTGCTCGTCGCACCGTAGACGACGTCACGATTCGGGCCACCGACCGCTTGAACCTGATCCGGTTAGTACCGGCGCAGGGAGAGGTAGGCCGTCATGTCCGTGTCCGTGTCGTCGACACCCTCAACGCCCGATTCCGGGCCGGAATCCACGTCGGAGCCAAGGCGCAGCAGCGCCGGTCGCAGCAGGAATGCGGAGGCGCCGACCACCCTCACCGAGGACGCGCCCCGCACACTCGGGCTGCTCGACCAACTCGGCCTCTGGGGCAATCTCGGCGTCAGCCTGCTGGGCTTCGCCGGTGCGCTGTCCATTCTGCAGCCGGTCGGCGCCGCACCGCTGAGCCTGTCGGCCGCGGTCACCGCCATCGTGGCCGGATCGGTACTCGGGGGCCTGATCCTGGGCACCACCCTGGTCTTGGGGGCGCAGACCGGCGCCCCGGCCATGGTGCTGCTCCGCGGGCTGCTGGGGGCCCGGGCCTCCTTCGTGCCGACGGTGCTCAACATTGCACAGTGCCTGGGCTGGGCGGTGTTCGAACTGGTGGTGATCTCCCAGGGCCTGCAGGCCCTCACCCGCGGGCACCTTCCGTTGTGGGCGTGTGTGCTCATTGCCGGAGCCGTCACCACCGCGCTGACCATCCGGCCGCTCGGCGCCATCCGGGTACTCCGCAAGTACGTGTCGGTGCTGGTGGTGCTGGCGTTGGTCGTCCTGTCCATCGGATTGTTCCGCCACCCGATGGTCAGCGCGGCGGGCTCCTGGAGTGGGTTTTGGCTGGGGGTGGATGCGGCCGTGGCGCTGACCATCTCCTTCGTGCCGTTGGGCGCCGACTATTCCCGACACTCCCGCAGCGCCCGCGCTTCGTTCGCCGGCGGCTTCCTCGGCTACGGCGTCACCCAGATCGCCTGCATGCTCATCGGAGTGGTGGCGCTGGCCCAGCTGGCCCAGAACCCGGACAAGATCTTCGATCTGTTCCTGTCGCTGCCGCTCGGCGGCGCGGCCTTCGCCGTTCTCGTCCTGCGCGAAACCGACCAGTCCTTCGCCAACGTCTATTCGACGGCGGTGTCGATCCAGAACATGGCTCCGCGATGGGATCGGCGGGTGCTGACGGTGGTGATCGGCGTGCTGACCACCGCGGCCGCGTTGACCATCGACATCAGCGACTACCAGAACTTCCTCTATCTGATCGGCGCGATCTTCATCCCGCTGTCCGGGGCGCTGGTCGCCGCCTGGATCCGGACCCGGGGGATCGCGTGGGACACCTCGGACCAGGCTCCCGTGCGCCCCGGAATGTGGGCGGCCTGGGCCGCCGGATTCGTCGTGTACCAACTGATCAACCCGGGGTCTATCCCGTGGTGGTCGGACCTCTGGACCCGCGCGGCCGATGGGCTGCACACCACCGGTCACGTCTGGCTGTCGGCGTCCATCGCGTCCTTCGTCGTCGCGGTGGTCCTCGCGTGGCCGTTCGCCAGGGCAGGAGCCGGCTCCGCATCGGAGCGCCAGGCGGCCTCGAAGAACATCCATTCGTAGCGTGCCGCGACCAGGAATGCGTCGAGCATCCGCCGCCGCAGGTCGGCCGAACCTTCGTCGGCCTGGGTGTCGACGATCAGCTTGACCCGCTCGGTGGCCACGGCGAAGTCGGGCTCCCCGTAGGTGCTGATCCAGTCGGCGTAGGGATGCCCGGTGAGGTCGACCTCTGCGCTGAACCGGCGGCCGACGTCGTGGTAGATCCAGAAGCAGGGCAGTACGGCCGCCGCCAGCACCGGATAGCACCCGGCGGCCGCTGCGCGCATCAGGAAGGCCAGGTAGGCGGCGGTCGTCGGCGACGGTTCGACGGCATCGAGATCGGCCACGTGACGGGCGTGCAGGGACCGCTCGACCAGGATCGCCTCCTGGGCGCTCGACGCCCAGAACGCGATATCGTCGGCCGTCGCGGCCTGGGCCGCACACATGGACAACGCCCTGGCGAAACCGACCAGATAGTGGGCGTCCTGGGCCAGATAGCCACCGAAGACGGACCGATCGAGGTTTCCGTCCTGCAGGGCCAGCAGGAACGGGTGCTCGTCGATGGCCTGCCGGATATCCGTCGCCGCAGCCCACGCGCCGGAGGTGAACTTGTGCTGTTCGGTCAACATCGTTCCTTCGGTTTCGGCGTCCGTCGAAAACGCTATCGTCCGGACCGGCTCATCGGATGGCAGGCCTGATGTTCGCACGCTGCCCGGGACTGGTAGACCGGGCTCATGACGTCCCGGGATCGTGAGATCGAACGTAAATACGAGGTGGCCGCCGGCACGGCGCTACCTGACCTGGGTCAGTTGCCCAAAGTGGTCGCGGTGAACGCCGTTCTGCGGTCGTCCTGGGAGGCCATTCATTCCGACACCGCCGATCTGGCGCTGGCCGACGCCGGGATCACCCTGCTGCGGCGCACCGGCGGCTCCGACGCGGGCTGGCACCTGAAACTGCCGCACGGTGGCGACGACCGTTCCGAGCTGGCCGAGCCGCTCAAGGACGACGACGAGGGAGTGCCGCCGGAGTTGCTCGACCACATCCGGGCCTGGGTCCGGGACAGGGAGCTCCGCCCGGTCGCCACCGTGTCGACGCGCCGCGTGGTGCACCAACTGATCGGCGACGACCACAAGGTGCTGGCGGAGGTCAGTGACGACCGGATCAGCGCGCGCGCTGCGGTCCGTAAGGGAGAGGTGGTGGTCAGTGCGTGGCGGGAATGGCAGATCGAACTCGTCGGTGGATCCCGCAAGCTGCTGCGGGCGGCCGACGAAATGTTCCTCGACGGCGGCGCGAACGCCTCCGGCTGGCTGTCGACTCTGCATCACGCTCTCGACCGCCAACCGGCGCCCCGGCCGACCGTCGTGGCAGAGCTGACCGACAAGAGTACGGCCGGCGCGGTGGTCAGCGCCTATCTCGGCACGCAGGTCACGGTCATACTCAGCCGCGACCACGGCGTGCGCCACAGCGAACCCGATGCCGTGCACCAGGTGCGGGTGGCCACCCGACGGATGCGCAGCGCGCTGTCGACCTTCCGGCCGTTGTTCGACCGGGAGATCACCGACCCTGTGCGCGAGGAACTGAGGTGGTTCGCGACCGCGCTCGGCGCTGCTCGGGACGCCGAGGTCCAGCGGATGTACCTGCTGTCGGCGGTCGCCGACGAGCCGGACGACCTCGTGCTCGGGGCGGTCGCCGGGCGGGTCGAGGTGGAGCTGCGATCCGTCTACCGGGCCGCCCACGACCGACTGCTGGAGGTGATGGCTTCACCGCGATACTTCCGTCTGCTCGACCGGTTGGAGCACGTCGTCTCGGTGCCGCCTTTCACCGAATTGGCCGCGGGCAGGGCCAGGAAGGTGCTTACCAAGCGGGTGCGTCGCGCCTGCAAGCATCTGCACGCCTTGGTCTCGGGTGGACAACCGGAGGTCGGAGAGGCCCGAGATGCGTGGTTGCACGACATCCGCAAGGCCGGCAAGCGCGTCCGCTATGCCGCGGAAGTGGCAGAACCGGTGCTGGGTAAGGTGGCTGGCACTCTGGTGACCGCCGCCGAAGACCTGCAGGAGATCCTCGGCGCGCATCAGGACAGCGTGGTGACGCGGTCCACACTTCGGGAGATCGGGGTGCGGATGCATCTGGACGGGGAGAATCCGTTCACCATCGGCCGGTTGCACGCCCTCCAGCAGGCTCGCGCCGATGCCGCGGAGGTCGAGTTCGCGCGGGTCTGGTCGACCCGCGTCGCCGACCAGCTGCGGGCCTGGCCCCGCCGCTGATCACCGCCCCCTCAGACGGAATGGGCCGGGGTGGTCTGCGGCAGCACCACCGCGAAGAGCCACTCGTCGTCGAAGCGGTAGACGAGTTCACCTCGGACACGGCGCTGATGCAGCTGGCGCACCTGGCCACCGCGATGCTCCTGCCAGCCCGCGTCCGTCCGTTCGATCCGGACCCGCCGACCGGCCAGGTCGAAGGTGCCGGTCAGGAAGGCCCCGACTCTGGCCACGTCCGGATCCTCGAAGTAGAAATGTTGACCATCGGTGTAGGCGTCGACCGGATCCGTCACCCCGGAGCCCACCACCGCAACCGGCAGGACCTTGTCGGTGATGTCCAGCAAATCCGTCACGTCGGGCTCCTTCAGTCGTGGGTGGATGTTGCGGCCGCGACAAGCTGGCGCTGATTGTGCACCATCGGTCCCGCGCTGCACAGCTTCCCCCCGACACTGCTGAATAAGGGCACTGCTGAATAAGGGCACTGCTGGCTCAGGGCACACTGCTGGCTCAGGGCACTGCTGGCTCAGGTCAGTGCTGAACTCAGGGCAGTGATAAGTACCGTGCAGGCGTCCTGCAACCTGGTCCCCAGGTACTGGCCGGGGACGTTCTTGCGGGTGACGGCGTAGGAGAAGGCGCCACCCGCGTAGAAGGTCGGCACGCCGGCCCGGATGACCGATTCGATCGAATGCAGCGCTTGCGGGCGCCCGGCGGCCAGGTGTGCGACCACGACGACCGCGGCGGCCCGGGTGGCCGCAGCGGCGGTCAGCAGGTTGGCCGTTGACGTGCGGGCGCCGAGCATGCGGCACGACCAACCGCGGGACCGCAGCAGCATCGCCAGCGCCTCCAGCCCGATGGTGTGCTGATCCCGTGGCCCACAGGCCAACAGGATCGGATTGACCGACAGCGGCGGGGGAGCGAACGCGTTGCGGTAGTCGAGCCATGCGCGTGCGGCCTCGGTGGTCATGGCTTCCTGGGCGATCTCGCAGTGCCCGTTGGCCCACCACAGGCCGACCTGCCGCATCGCGGGCAGCAGGACCTCATCCACGCAGTCCGCCAGCCCGAGGGCCTGTCTTCCTTCGTCCAGCGCAGATCGGATCGCGGCCGCATCGAAGCGCTGCGAGGCGTCCAGGATGCGAGCGATCAGCTCGGCGGCGGCCCGCTGTCCACCACCCCGGCTGCGGACCGACCGGGCGGCGAGGGCCGCCCGTCGCCCACCGAGAATCTCGTCGCGCATCATCCGCAGCAGGTGGATGTCCTCGTGGCTGTACCGACGGCGCCGTCCCGCCTCGTGGGGGCAGGTGAGGATGCCGTAGCGACGCTGCCACGATCGCAGGGTCGATGTGGGCACCTCCAGTGCCCTGGCCACCTCGGCCAGGGATACCCGATTCGTCGCAGCGGTGGACGCCCGCTGATGCCGCCGCTCCGCCATCGCCGTGACCTCTCGTCGGGCATGGCCTCGAGGCAACCGGTGGGGTCTCCTGTCGAGCGTCCGATTCTGCATCGTCCCGCCTTGAAGACCGGTCGGGTCGCACTCGGAGCAGCTTGCATAGCTTGGCCGGTCATGGCCGGTGGTGGGCATTGCGGGCCGCAGAACCAAGAATTGTCCTGGATGTCCCATTGATGAAAGCCCTGATCGCACCAGGACGGCCGCTGCGGATGCATCACCTGCCCCTTTCGACCGGGCGTCGGCAGTATTACCGTTTATGGCGGCGACTTTGTCAGATGCGCACTCTCGCGTACGCTGAGACGCGCTGATCAACAGCCGGCCTGGGGTCGGTAGTGGCTGCCGGGAGGTCGCCCTACCGTGGGAAAGAGCTTTCGCCGCCCAGATGTTCGTCGTCCACGACCCGGCTGGATCCACAGATGCCCATCGAGCAGAAGCTGTCCGACGTACTGAGCGACTTCGCCCGGAACATGTTGACTGATTTCCCGATTCAGGCGATCCTCGACCACCTGGTCAAACGAATAGTCGATATCCTGCCGATCAGCGCAGCAGGTGTGACCATCATTTCGCCCGGCGCCGAACCGCACTACATTTCCGCGTCCGATCAGTCGGCCATGCGGTTCGAGCAACTACAGACCGAACTCGGTGAGGGCCCGTGTCTGCTGGCCTACGCATCCGGTCAGCCGGTGGTGGTACCCGTTCTCGAGCGAGAGAGTCGGTTCCCGACTTTCACCCCGCGGGCCCTGGCGGCAGGCCTGGCCGCGGTGTTCACTTTTCCGCTCCGGCACGGCACTGAACAACTGGGTGCGCTCGACCTCTACCGTGAGGAGTCCGGGGATCTGTCCGCCGAGGCCTTGACCGCGGCCCAGACTCTGGCCGACGTCGCTGCGGCGTATCTGATCAACGCGCAGGCCCGCGAGGATCTGCATCAGGCGTGGGTCCGGACCAAGGAACAGGCGCTGCACGACGGGTTGACCGGTCTACCCAACCGCGAACTCCTGGTCACCCGCCTTGAGGAGGCGTTCCAACGCAGCCGCCGGTCCGGGAAGGCCGTCGCGGTGCTGTTCATGGATCTGGACCGGTTGAAGGCGGTGAACGACACCCACGGGCACCGGATCGGTGATCAATTGCTCGTCGCCGTGGCCAACCGACTGGCCGGACTGGTCCGCCCGGGGGACACTCTGGGACGCCTGTCCGGTGACGAGTTCGTCGTCGTCTGCGAGGATCTGGACGATCCGGACATGGCGAATGCGATCGGAGGGCGCCTGCTCTCGGCGCTGGCCCAGCCCTTTGCGCTCAGCTCGGTGCAGATCGAGGTGACCGCGAGCATCGGCCTCGCGTACGCCGAACACGGCGAGTACTCGCCGGAACATCTGCTGCACGAGGCCGACGTGGCGATGTACCACGCCAAGCTCGAAGGAGGGGATCGGCAGCAGATCTTCAACTCCCGCCTGCAGCCCTTCACGCCCGTCGCAGGTCTGGAAATCGACCTGCTGTCGGCGATCGAGCGCAAGGAACTGCGGAACGAGTACCAGCCGATCGTGGCCACCATCGATGGCCGGATCACCGGATTCGAGGCACTGCTGAGGTGGTCGCATCCGGTGCGGGGCGAGGTCCCTCCGGGGACGTTGATCCCGTTGGCCGAGCAGTCCGACCTGATCAACGACATCGGCGGCTGGGTGCTGGCCCAGGCCTGGGTGGACCGTCGAGGCTGGCGCCGCCCCGGGGGCATGAACGATCTGGCCATCTCGGTCAACGTGTCGGCGCACCAGATCATGTCGGACGGTTTCGCCGATGTGGTGGCCGGTGTCATCGCGGCCAACGACAGCCGAGCGGACCTGCTCACCCTGGAGATCACCGAGAGTGTGTTCCTGCGCGACAGCGAATACGCGCTCTCCTCGCTCGGTCGACTACGGGAACTCGGTGTCAAGCTGGCCCTGGACGATTTCGGTACCGGCTACTCGTCCCTCAACTATTTCAAGCGATTTCCGGTCGACATCATCAAGATCGACCAGTCTTTCGTGGTCGACCTGGCCCAGAGTCGAGCCAGCCATGCCGTGGTCGGTGCGGTGGTGCGCCTCGCCCATGATCTGGGGATGACGGTCGTCGCCGAAGGGGTCGAGACGGCCGACCAGCACGATGCGGTCACCAGTCTGGGCTGCGACTCGAGCCAGGGGTTCTACTTCGGCAAGGCGATGTCGTCATCGACGATCGACCGACTGCTGCGGCACCACCTGAACGGCAATGATCTCTCAGGCACCCACAGTGTCATGCCCCGACCCAGGCGCGCTGAGGCCTCTCATCTGTGGCCCGTCGGTCTGCCCGACTGAACGCGCGCGCCGGAGGTTCGAACCGTCCGGCCGGAATCAGATTCCGGTCGGTACGTTCATCGCCGCGTACACGTCGACCGAGGTGGGCTCGTGCCGTGCCGGGATGACGAGCAGGATATTTTCGTCGACGTGGTCCACAGCCACTTCCAGATGCCGGACCGACGCCTCGTGGCGGAGCATCTGCCGCAGGACGTCGATCGGTGCGTCGTGGAATTGGCGTTGAATGCGAACGCCGGTCTGACGCGCCTTGACCGCGGCGATGACTTGCGCCGCGCTCACTGCCTTTCCTTGGACGTCGATCATTACCCTGCCTCCGTCAGTAGTGTCTCGAGGTCATTGAAAAACCTGGAGCGATTACGCGCTGTCGTGCCACCGTCGATGCGTCGGCGATGGCCCGGCCGGGATCGCCGAAATCGGTCGTCCTCGTTTCGCTTTGTTCGACCGAGGAGTGAAAGACGACTTTCAGCGAGAGTGTCGCGGTCATCTTCCCCCTCGATTATCACACACAATGGGAGGGTCGGTACGGGAGATGAAAAACTCCAATTCGCTCCTCGCCCGGGTGGAAATGGTGATACCCGGAAGAGACGCTTTCCGGGACAATCCGTCGCACAGTGCAACTGGTTTCCCCTCGCGTGCTGGGCCGATATCGCATCACGGCGGACATCAGCAAGAGAGACGGTCGACGTCGGCTCCCATCCGCCCGTTCGGCCTAATGACGCCGGGATCGCCCGATCGTCAGTCCGCCCCGTCGTCTCCGGTGGGCACGATCCGGGTGAGCAGCCGGCGGGCGACCTGCGCCCGGGACAGACCACCCGTTGCGCCCCGCTCCAACTGCGCCCGGGCTTCGTCCGGCGGGTGGCCCCGGTCGATCAACAACCCGATGGCCTGGTTGACCTCTCCTCGTTCCGACAGTGTCTCCGAGGTCCATGTCTCCGAGGTCCGTGGCGGGTTGTCGTCGCCGAGGTCTGCGTCCACCACAATCTGTCCGGCGCCCTGGGCGCGGTGCCGGGCGTCGGTGGCCAGGCCGATGAAGGCGTCCGGCCATCGTGCGAAGAGGACGATGTGACCGACCGGCGAAGATCCTGGTCGGCCCAGCGGAAGTCGCAACGAGGCGCGGGCCGAGCGCCGCCGATCGTCGTTCAAGGTGGGCAGGACAAGGCGGAGGTCGTCCTCGGTGATGGTGATGGTCATCCCCAGGAAGGAGGGGACGGCACCGGACAGGTCCTCCATCAGGACAGCAATGATGGCCGGTAGGTCGGCACCCGGCCCGTCCAGGGCCATCGAGAGAACGGCGAGCTGCTCGATCAGCGCATCTTGGATCTCAACTGGAGTCGCTCCGGGTGGCCCCGATACCGTCGATATCGTCGTACCCGGGTCGAGCATCGGCTGCGCCGGGCTCGACGCGCCAAACGTCGATGCGGGTCGGGACCCGTCCAGATCGTTCAGGGCGCTAGGTTCACCTTACGCCGGACGGGGTGCAAAAGGCCGGAATCGGACAAGCCCGCTCGCGCTCGGTCAGGCCGAACCGGTGTGCCGGGCCCGGGCCCGATACACCGCCTGGTCAACGATGGTGGCGGCGACGGTGGTCAATTTCACGTGGTCCGCCTGGCTCATGGAGCGCAACCGGCCGAAAGCCTCTTCAGTGGTCCCGCCACTGCGACTGCGCAGGATGCCGATGGCCTGATCGATGATGGGACGACTGGCCAGGGCCGCCTGCAGGTTCCGGGCCAGGCGGTTCGTCTGGTCCAGGATCAGCGCATTGTGCACCGCGATCGCCGCCGGAACCGCGAAGGTCTGGCCCGCTTCCTCGGCGCCCTCGTCGAAGGCGTCCTTCGTGTGGGCGTAAATGTTCATCGCTCCCACGACTCCCGACGATGTCTGGAGCGGCAGAGACAGCACACTATGTACACCGAGACGCCCGGCGCGTGGTCCGAACCTGGGCCACCGAGGATCGCCGCCCAGGGAGCCGGACCGCATCGACGTGCCCGAGGCGGCGGCGCTGATACACGGCCCTTCCTTGATCCCGTACTGGATGGCGTCGATCTCGCGGACGAAGTCAGCGGTCTTGACGATCACGTCCGGCCGTCCCGTCTCCGTCATGGTCAGTCCGGCCCCTTCGGCACGTGGAATGGCCTGGACGGCGAATCCGGCGATCGTGACCAGTAGATCTTCGATCTTGTTCCAGTCCAACGACAGCCGGGACAGCGCGGTCAGGCTCGCGGCCAAATCCACGTTTTCCGAATTTGTCCGGACCGGGGCGTGCTCGTGCGGCCCGGAGATTGCCGAATTGCCCTCGGGTCGGCTGGGCACGTCTGGTTCCATGGCGACTCCTCACGCAAATCGGGGGAACGAAATCATTACATTACCGCCCCGGGGAACATCGACGGACAGGTCGACCTGTCCGGCGCAGCGGCGGTACGACCATGCGGCGCCATCCTTGTCAGGCACGGTGAAACCGGCCGGAATGGGGGGCTGGGAACAAGGAGCCCGCAAACCCGAAAATGCTCTCTCCGGGTTACTGACTGTTGCATTTGCCGCGGTGTGGCCGATAAGAATAGGCCACTGGTACTTTTGGCACCTGTTCGACTCCTGCTTGGCAGCTCACGGTGACGGTCC
This sequence comes from uncultured Nakamurella sp., assembly GCA_964250735.1. GTDB lineage: Bacteria > Actinomycetota > Actinomycetes > Mycobacteriales > Nakamurellaceae > Nakamurella. The sequence continues at coordinate 86,513 of CAXUHA010000005.1, forward strand.
GGACTCCTCGCGGTCCAACTCCACGCCGGCCTTCCCAGCACAGGGGGCGCATGTCAAGCTGGATCGTCCCGGACGGGACATCGGTAGCGGGTATCCGCAGTGGAGGAGTGGTCCATGGTGGTGTTCAGTGCCGCCGAACGGAATTACCTGGCCGGGCAGCGACTGGCCCGGCTGGCGTCGGTGTCGCCGGACGGCGTCGTCCAGAACAACCCGGTGACGTTCTTCCTGCGTGCGGACAACACGATCGACATCGGTGGTCTGCGGATGGGGGCGACGAAGAAATTCCGCAACGTCGCCGCCGGATCGCGGGTCGCGCTGGTGGTGGACGACCTGGCTCCGGGCGGTGGCTGGAATCCCCGGATGGTGGAGATCCGCGGTCGCGCGGAGGCACTGTCCGGTGTACAGCCACCCCGACCCGGCTTTTCGCCCGAGATCATCCGCATCACCCCCGAGAAGGTGTTCTCCTACGGTCTGCCGGAGTGAACGGACGCCCTAAAGTGGTGAGGTTCCGGCGTAGTTCGCACCGGCCGACCGTGAACCCCTAGTTGCTCTCCGGGTCGGCGGACCGGCGCCAGCGGATGCCGGCCTCGAGGAATCCGTCGATGTCACCGTCGAACACCGCAGAAGGGTTACCGACCTCGAAATTCGTTCGCAGATCCTTCACCATTTGGTAAGGGTGCAGAACGTAGGACCGCATCTGGTTGCCCCAGGAGTTGCCGCCGTCGCCGCGCAGGGCGTCCATCGCGGCCTTCTCCTCTTCTTTACGGCGGACCAGCAGCTTGGCGCCGAGGACGGCCATCGCCGACGCCCGGTTCTGGATCTGCGACCGCTCGTTCTGGCAGGACACGACGATCCCGGTGGGGATGTGGGTGATGCGGACCGCGGAGTCGGTGGTGTTCACGCCCTGACCACCGGGACCGGAGGAGCGGTAGACGTCGACCCGCAACTCCTTCTCGTCGATTTCGACGTGGTCACTGGTTTCCAGCACCGGGATCACCTCGACGCCGGCGAACGACGTCTGCCGCCGGCCCTGGTTGTCGAACGGTGAGATGCGGACCAGCCGATGGGTCCCCTGCTCGACGGACAGGGTGCCGTACGCATACGGGGTCTTGACCTGGAAGGTCGTCGACTTGATGCCGGCTTCCTCCGCGTAGGACGTGTCGTAGACCTGGGTCGAATAACCATGACGCTCCGACCAGCGCAGATACATCCGCATGAGCATCTCGGCGAAGTCGGCGGCGTCCACCCCCCCGGCCTCGGAGCGGATGGTGATCAGGGCCTCGCGGACGTCGTATTCGCCGGACAGCAGGGTGCGGACTTCCATCGTCTCCACCTCGCCGCGCACGGCGACCAATTCGGCCTGCGCCTCGACCATGGTCTCCGGGTCCTCGTCGGCCAGCTCGAAGAGCACGTTCAGGTCGTCGAGCCGCTGCCGCAGGTCCTGCACCCTCTTCACTTCGGTCTGGGCGTGGGAGAGCTGGCTGGTGACCTGCTGCGCCTTCTCCTGATCGCTCCACAAATCGGGCACGCTGGCCTGCTCGGACAGTTCGGCGATGGTGGCCTTGAGCCGCTCGATGTCGATCACGGCCTCGATGCTGGACATCGTTGCTTCAAGCATTTTCAGTTCAGCGGACTCGTCGGCATTCACAACTCACCAGCCTACGCGGAGGCCGGCGTCCGCCCGTCGTGGTCGCCCGGGCGCTGGTCGCTGACCGAAGTGAGCTTCGGGTCGACCGGAGTGGGCCTCGACCGGAGATGGCGTCGACCGGAGATGGCGTCGACCGGAGAGGGCACAGTGGGGGCGAGGTCAGGCCGAGTCGTCGTTCGGACGGAAGACGAAGTGCAGTTCCACCGTGCTCCGGTCCGCGGCATTGATCCGTCGGGCCAGGAAGCCGGCCGGTTCCAGGTCCAGCACCGCATAACTGATGATCCGCTCGAACCGACGCTGCACATTGAAGCGGCCCGCCGCCGTGTACTCGCCACGGCACGGGTTCGGCTGCTCCGGTCCGGGCGTCGCGTCTGCGTCAGTCGACTCGAAGACCTTGCCGCCCGGCAAGAATCGGAGCTGCAGCCGGACGCCGGGCGCCGCCGAGTCGGCGTCCCCGTCGTATGTCCCGTCGTAGCGCGGCTGGAACCACGTGGGTTCCGGCGCTTCGGCGTCGGAGATGTCCACCTCTGCGGCGGTCTTGTCGCCACCGCGGAGGGACTTCCAGGCGTCCCGAAGGCCCATGGTGTCCTCGATTCGTGCGCTCGACTCGGCGGCACCCGGCGACGACCAGGTCACCACGCGCCGTTGACCATGAGCGGTCGATGTCACTCTTTCATGCCCGGATTTACCCATTGAAGCCGGATCTGCGCGTTCGAGTGCGACACGGCTCAGCGTTGACTCCGGGGTGTGCAGGAAACGGGCGGGCAATTGACCGTCGGGGCTCTACCGGGTGACGTGGTGGTGGAAAACATAATGCCGACATAAACTTAAGTCACGCCCAAATGGAGCGACGCCCGGGGGTTTTATTCGGTCAGCGATAAAGCGGGGGAATTTGTGGGCAAGTGTTGCTGAGATTTATGGGCCGGCGAAACGGTCCGGACAGTTCTCTGATCGGCGCCCGACTTCGGCGTGGTGCGTGGTGCGCCCGTGGCTCCGCGGTGCTCGCCGCGACCGCCCTGCTCGTCACAGTCGCACCCATCTCCGTTATGGCTCAAGGTGTCTCGGCCCAGCCGCAGTACGCTCGGTCCGCGCCGATGACCGCCGCGGCGGCTGTGACGTGCCTTCCGCTCAGTGATCCGATCGCCCCGGCCCCCACCCCTCCGGGTCTGCTCGGTGGGGTCTTCGCCGGCGTGCGTCTCAACGCCCTGCAGGTGACGTCGGCGTCCACGGTCGTGTCCGTGGCCAAAAGTCTGCACGTCACCCGGCGTGGAATCCGTATTGCCCTGGCCGTGGCCATGCAGGAGTCCTCCCTCGATCCGGCAGCGGCGCGTGGTGCTTTCATCGGGCTGTTCCAGCAGCGATCGGATTTGGGGTCCGGTCTGTACACGCAGTACAACCGGCTGGATCCGGCGGGCGCGGCGACCATGTTCTTCCAGCAACTCATCAAACGGGTGCCCAAATACGACACGGATGCGCGACTGGACTGGCAGATCGGTGAGGTCATCCAGCAGACGGGTGTGGGCCGTAACGTCGAACAGTGGTTCGGACTCGCGCAGGCCTTGACGACCAAACTGGTGGCCTGGCCGCTGATCATCCTGATCCCGCCGGTGTCGCGCTCGCTGCAACCGGTGCCCCTGGCTGTGCTCGGATCACCCGGCTACCGGGCCCTCACGCCGAGCGGTTTGCGGCAACCGGGCCGGGCCTTCACGGCCGCCCTGCCGACGACCACGACGACACCGACCACACCGGCCACCACTATCGTGACGACCACCACCACGACACCAGCCACCACGACACCGGCCACGACGACACCGGCCACCGCTAATTCGCCGACCACTTCGCCGGCGGGTTCGACGATCACCACACCAGCGACGACATCGCCGGCCACCACGTCGCCGACCACCTCGCTGAGCACGCGGGCCGTCACCCTGCTGACCGTGGCGCGGGGCGCCAGCACGGTGCCGGGGTCGAGTACCACGCCCACGACGGGCCCGCCAGCGGCCACCACGTCGACGACTACCACCAAGCCCACTAACACGACTACCACGCCGACTACCACCAAGCCCACCACCACGACCACCACCACCAAGACCACGGGCTCGCCGACCGTCCTGACGCCGAAGCCGACCGTGGTGACGCCGAAGCCGACGGTGCCGACATCCAACGTGCCGAAGCCGACGGTGCCCAAGCCGGTGGTGCCCAAGCCGGTGGTGGCCAAGCCGGTGGTGCCCAAGCCGGTGGTGCCCAAGCCGGTGGTGCCCAAGCCCGCCAAGCCCGTGGTGGCCAAGCCGGTGGTGCCCAAGCCGACGGTCTCCGCGACGCCCAGCGCGAATGATCCTTTTGTTGGTCCTGATCCGACCGGCCCGGCAATGTCATCGGCCGCTGCGCTCACCGACTGCAGTCCGTCGGCCGGCGGCAGGTCCACCTCGTTCGACCCGGGGCTGATCATCTCCGACGCGATCTTCTACAACAGTAAATCGATGACAGCCGCCGACATTCGGTCCTTCATCAACACCAAGGGCTACAAGTGTGTGGTGGCCGCGTGTCTGAGGTTCCTGAAGGTCAGCACGCCCAACAAGCCGGCCGACAAGTATTGCGCTGCTTACAAAGGCGGCACCCGGGAGGACGTCGCGACGATTCTGCTGCGACTGTCGGTGGCCTGCAGGATCAACCCGCAGGTGATGCTGGTGACCCTGCAGAAGGAATCCGCGCTGCTGACCAAGACAAAGGTCACCCTGGCCAGCTACCAGGCCATGTACGGCTGGCACTGCCCGGATAGCGGTCCCGCCGGTTCACCGGCCTGCAATCCGCTCTACGCCGGATTCTTCAACCAGGCCTATGGAATGGCCAAGCAATGGGCGCGCTATCGAATCAACCCGCAGAACTACAACTACCGGGCCGGCCAGACGCCGAAGATTCTGTGGAACGTCGCGCAGAGCGGTTGCGGTGGATCATCTGTCTACATCCGCAATACCGCGACTGCTTCGCTCTACAACTACACCCCGTATCAGCCGAATGCGGCATCGCTCGCGGCGTATCCGGGCGTCGGAGACCGATGCAGCTCATACGGCAACCGGAACTTCTTCTTCCTCTTCCAACAATATTTCGGAACGACCGGCGGCGGAGTCGACCAGAACGTCGTGCTCAACGGCCGGCGGGTGACCATTCCCTCAGGTCCGCACGTCGCGGCCGGCGCGGCCGGGAAGGTCATCATCGCGCCCACCCTGGCCATGGCGAAAGGGTTGGCGGCAGGTCTGGCCGCCATCGGGATCCCGTACGTCTACGGCGGCGGGACCAATGACGGCGGCGCCGATCAGGGCTGTGCCAGGGCCGGGGGAGCGCTGAACTCGTGCAAGGGCATCGTCGGATTCGACTGCTCGGGCCTGACCGGATACGTCCTGCAACAGTCCGGTGTGCACATTCCTACGTACTCCGCTGCGCAGCGCGCCGGCGGCAAATCGGTGTCCTGGGCCAACGGGGTACCGGGCGACATTATCGGCTACAAGGGCCATGTCGCCGTCTACCTGGGAATGATCGGCGGTACGCGCTACCTGCTGGAAGCACCGGACGTGGGCAAATTCGTCCAGGTACGTTCGGTCTACTACTCCAACGGGGGCATCCCGGTCGACGCGGTGCTGCACCGGTACTGGCGCTGACATCGGATTCAGGCCATGACCGGCTCAGTGAAGCGGACCGCGACTCATCGACATCCGCAGGAATCCCGTCGGCGCCACAGGCCGGCGGGGCGCTCGGTCCGGGGAGGTGCGTCGCTACCCGCGATCCGCTCCAACAGCATGGCCACCGACCGTTGCGCAATGTGGCCGATCGGCTGGCCTATCGCGGTCAGATGCGGCGAGAACACATCGGCCCAGTCAAAATCGTCGAAGGCGACCAGGGCCACGTCGTCGGGTACCTGCAGGCCGTGCTTCTGCAACTCCCGCATGGCCCCGATGGTCATGTGATTGTTCCCGATCACCAGCGCGGTAGGCGGCTTGGATAGGGCCAACAGCTCTCCGACCGCCTGCGCGGCCTGCCGGGCGTTCGAATTCCCGGGCACCACCAGGGTCGGATCGAAGCGGATCCGGCCGGTCCGCAGCGCCTGGCGGTAGCCGTCCACCCGCTCGAGGGTGGTGTGCACCGTCGTCACCCCGGACACCATGCCGATGCGGCGATGGCCGTGTTCGATCAGATGCCCGGTGAGGCGCGCCGTCGACAGGACGTTCTCCACACCGATCTGGTCGAAGTCGGCGGCGGCGCACCGGTCGACCAAGACCGCCGGCACATGCCGGTCCCGCAGGTACTGCAGGGCCGCGCCGTCTCGTCCGGTGACCGGGGCCAGCAGGATGCCGTCGACCCGCCGCTGGTGCAAGGACCGCACGATGGCGAGCTCCTCTTCCGGGTCCTCGTGGGTGTCGGCAAGCAGGAGCGAACTGCCGGCCGCCCGGACTGCGGCGTCAATCCCGGCGACCATGTCGGCGAAGTAGAAGTTCGACACCGCGGACATGGCCAGGCCGATGGTCGCGGTGCTGGCCCCGGCCAGTGCGCGGGCCAGAGTGTTGACCACGAAGCCGGTGTCGGCGATGGCAGCCAGCACCCGGTGTTCGGTGTCCGGGCGGATCGCCCGCGTCTTGTTCACCACGTGCGACACCGTCGAAACGGACACCCCGGCCCGGCGAGCAACGTCGGCCATCGTCGTCATCGAACTCGCCTCCGGGCCGACTGTTCAAGGCCAGATAGGAAGGTGCTCAGTAAAGCCCATGCTCAATAGCAAGGGTGCCCGAACGGACCTGTACACCACACCGCGACAGGGCCAAACGGGCGTATTTCCGAAGCAAGCGATTGCGCAAACGCTTTCACATGCGAGTATAGCGCCGACGCGGTTTGGCTGGCACGACCCGATCGACTCGAAGAGGAGCTCGATGATAGCTTCATATATTGGGCGTCCGTCCCCCTTCGGGTCAAGGCAGCGAATGTGGTCAAGGTGTCGAGTGTGATCGTGGCGCCGAGGACGGCATGTGCTCCCGTCGCCACGGCTTCCGCCCATCGGCCATAACGAGCCAAACCGCACCCGCGATAAGGGCCCGGCACCAACGCGTTCCGGCGCAGACGGTCTGCAGACACCGGCTCTGGACCCGCGATCGACCAACTCACCCCGGACAAGGAATGTCCCGGGAACGTCAGGAGGAACCAGGCAAATGAAACTCCGAGCTCAACGGGTCGCGGTTGTCACCGTCGCCCTCACCACCGCACTGTCGTTGGCGGCCTGCACGAAGAACAACAGCTCATCGCCGAGCAGCTCGGCGGCCGCCCCGGCCGCCGGGTCCTCGGCACCGGCTGCGGCCGGCGCATCGGGGGCACCCGCAGCCTCGGGTGCGGCCGCACCGTCGGGCGCTCCGTCCACGGGCGGCACGGTCAAGATCGGCCTCATCACCAAGACCGAATCGAATCCTTATTTCGTCAAGCTCCGCGACTCCGCCAAAGCGTTGGCCGCCACCTCGGGCGCCGAGGTGATCGCCCTGGCCGGCAAGTTCGACGGTGACAACGACGGCCAGATCAGCGCGATCGAGAACCTCGTGCTGCAGGGCGTGAAGGGCATCCTGATCACCCCCAGCAGCTCGGCGGTCATCCCGGCCCTCAAGGCCGCCCAGGCCAAAGGTGTCCTGGTGATCGCGCTGGATACGGAGTTGACCCCGCCCACCGCAGCCGATGCCACCTATGCCACCAACAACCTGCAGGCCGGCGTCATTCTGGGCAAGTACATCAAGGCGAAGATCGGCAGCACCGCGCCGAAGATCATCACGCTGGACCTGGATCCCAGTGCCAGTGTCGGCATCCAGCGGCACAACGGGTTTCTCGAGGGCATGGGGCTGCCGGACGGCACCCCGCCGCAGGTGATCGGCAGTGCGCTGACCGCCGGTGACCAGACCAAGGCCCAATCCGCCATGGAGAACCTGCTGCAGGCGCACTCGGATGTGAACATCGTCTACTCGATCAACGAGCCGGCCGGCCGCGGCGCGTACCAGGCCCTGACCGAGAAGAACCTGCAGAGCAAGGTCACCATCGCGTCGATCGACGGCAGCTGCTCTGGCGTTCAGTACGTCAAGGAAGGCAAGTTCGCGGCCACCGTGATGCAGTTCCCGAAGATCATGGCCGAGGACGGCGTGAAGGCGGTCGTCGCTTTCGCCAAGAACGGCACCAAGCCCTCCGGCGTCATCGACACCGGTGCCACCCTGATCACCGACAAGCCGATCGCCGGGCAGACGTCGAAGGATTCCGCCTGGGGTCTGGCCAACTGCTGGGGGTGATCGAACCCCGTCGACGAGTAGGTCTGTGTGAGTAGCAGTCAGCACATCTCGCCAAAGGAGGCGGCATGACAAGCATTGCCCCCCCGAAAGCCCGCGGCGGGGATCGGGCGAAGGAACTCTTCGCCCGATCCCCGGCCCTGGGGCCGACGGCAGCTCTGATCATCGCGTTGGTGTTCTTCTCCATCGCGACCAGCACGTTCCTCAACCTGGACAACTTCACGACGATCATCGCCCAGACCGTGGTCGTCAGCACCCTGGCTCTCGGGCAGACCATGATCATCCTGACGGCCGGGATCGACCTCGCCAACGGCGCGATCATGGTCTTCGCCACCGTGCTGATGGCCAAGCTGTCCATGCAGATGGCCTCGTCCGCCGCCGTTCTGATCGGCATCCTGGTCGCCGGGGGCGTCGCCGCCATCTCCGGCCTGCTGGTCACCCGGCTGCGGCTCCCACCGTTCATTGTGACCCTGGGCATGCTCGCTGTGGTCACCGCCGTTTCTGCGCTCTACAGCGGCGGCACCACCACCGACGTCAGCAATGACACCACGCTCACGTTGCTGGGCAAGCAGATCACCCTCGGATCGGTCAACATCAGCTACGGCACCGTGGTGGCCGCGATCCTGTTCGTCCTGATCTGGTTGATCCTGGGCAAGACCGGCTGGGGCCGCCACGTCTACGCGGTCGGAAACGATTCCGAAGCCGCCCGGCTGAACGGCATCAACATCAAGACGACCCTGCTGTCCGTGTACGTGGTGGCCGGCCTCATCTACGGCGTCGCCGCGTGGATGGCGCTGGGCCGCAGCCCCTCTGCCGACCCGAACGCCTTCCAGACCGGCAACCTCGACTCGATCACCGCCGTGGTGATCGGTGGGACCTCGCTGTTCGGCGGCCGAGGCGGAGTGCTGGGCACCATCATCGGGGCGCTGATCGTCTCGGTGCTGCGCAACGGTCTTACCGCCATGCAGATCGATTCCAATTACCAGAACCTGGCCACCGGCGTCCTGGTCATCCTCGCTGTCGCCTTCGATCAACTGACCCGCAGGAGAAGCTCATGAGCACACCGGCGACGTCCACCGCGCCGGCCGGCCGGATCGGGCCGTCCGATACGGCCGGGCCGGCCCGCGGGCCGGCAGGCGTGCAACCTATCCTGGCGGCCAGGAATGTGGTCAAGCGTTACGGAAAGGTGACTGCCGTCCGGGAGTCGGATTTCGATCTGTTCCCCGGTGAGGTGCTCGCGGTGGTCGGCGACAACGGCGCCGGCAAGTCGAGCATCATCAAAGCGATGACCGGCGCGGTGGTCCCCGATTCAGGGCAGATCTACCTCGACGGTGAAGAGGTGCGATTCACCAGCCCGAACGAAGCCCGCAAACGTGGTATCGAGACGGTGTACCAGACACTTGCGGTGGCACCGGCTCTCGACATCGCCACCAACCTGTTTCTGGGCCGGGAAATTCGTAGGGACGGTTTCTTGGGCAAGCTACGCTTCCTGGACAAGAAGGCCATGCGGTCGGAGGCGAAGTCTCAGCTCGAATCCCTGGGCATTGCCACCGTGCAGGACATCACGGTGCCGATCGAGAATCTTTCCGGCGGTCAGCGTCAGGCCGTCGCGGTGGCTCGGGCCGCCATGTTCGGCACCAAGCTGGTGATTCTTGACGAGCCGACCGCGGCGCTGGGGGTCAAGGAAACCGCCAGTGTGCTGGATCTGATCAAACGGATCAGCGCCCGCGGATTGCCGGTCATTCTGATCAGCCACGACATGCCGGCCATTTTCGAGGTTGCGGACCGGATCCACGTCCACCGCCTCGGCCGACGTGTCGGGGTGGTCGACCCGAAAGAGATCACCATGTCCGATGCGGTCGCCTTCATCACCGGTGCCCTGCCCATTCCCGCCGAAGGGCAGGCGCCGCAGCACTACCACGAGCACCACGGGAACTGAAGGGATCGCCTCCGGTGACGGCCGTCGGCACCGGGCGTGCCAGAGTGGTTGCATGACGGCAGTGGTTGCATGACGGCAGTGGTTGCATGACGGCAGTGTCGCCGGCGATCACGCAGGACGTCCCTGGGTGTCCGAAGAAGATGGTGTTCGGACCCTGTGGTGGGGTGCGGACGGGCGGCGGTTGCGAGATGCGATCAACGCCTTGCGTTTTCGGTGAAACACCGCTCTGGAACGGTTCTCGGGCGAGTGTGGCGCCGGTGGCGCCGCCCCTGGTACTCACCGACCTGAGCGTGCCGCCCGCAGACGCCGCGACTCTGCGGGCCACGGCGCGCATTCTGGCCCCGACCTGCGACGCGGTTCTGGTGGGCGACCACCAGGACCGGCCGGACTTTTCGCCCAGTCTGCTGGCCCGACTGGTGCTGGAGGCGGGCGCAGTCCCCTGGGTGACGTTGGCCTGCCGCGACCGCAATCGGATCGTGCTGGAGCAGGAATTGCACAGCCTGCACCACGACGGGGGCGCGACCGTGTTGTGCGTGACCGGTGACGGACGCGCTTTCGACGTCCGCCCGGATGTCACCCAGGTGTTCGATCTGGATGGAACGCGGCTGGCCGCCCTGGCCGCGGCGATCGGTCTACCGGTGGCGGTCGCCGAGACACCCGCGGCGCCGCCGACACGTGTGCGCCCTCGACGACTGGTACAGAAGCAGCTGGCCGGTGCCGGAATCGCCGTCATCAATCACGTCCCTTCCGCCAGTGTTGCCCGGGACTTCGTCAACGCGGCCCGCGCCGCCGGCCTGAGCATTCCGGTGGTTGCCTCGGTCGCCGTCTACACCGACGACCGGTCTGCGGCCGCGCTGACCGCGCTGCCCGGCGTCGAGCTGGACTACGGTGCAGTGAGGGCGGTGTTGGCCGCTCGCGACCCGGTGGCGGCGGGGATCGAGAGAGCGGTCGCGGACGCCATGGAATTGCTGGCCGTGGAAGGGGTCTCGGGTGTGAACCTGTCCGGAATGGCGTCGTCCCGGGGGATCGCTTTCGCCGCCGAAGTGCAGGCGGAGATCGGTCGATCGATCAGCGGGCGGTGGCCACGATGAATGAGGCGTTGGAAGCGGAGTTCAACACCGTCGCGAGCTGGACCGCCGACGTGGCCATGGATCTGGGTGTGCCGTACCGGATCCCGGCGGCATGTCGGGGCAGTAACCCGGCTGTACTGAAAGCGCTGATCGACGCTCTGCGCATCACCGGAACCGACCGGATGCTCGACTGTGGCGCCGGGGCCGGGGGACCGGCCGCTTTCGCCGGCGACCAGGTGGGCGTCCGGCCGATACTGACCGATCCGGAGTCGGGGGCCTGTCAGGCGGCCGGCGCAATGTTCGGCCTGCCGACCGTGCAGGCCGCCTCAGACCTGCCGTTCCGGTCGGGGTCGTTCGACCTCGCCTGGAGTCTGGGCGTGCTCTGCACCGTGGCAGACCAGGGCCACCTGTTGGAAGAGCTTCACCGGGTCGTCACCGAAAAGGGCCGGCTCGGCCTCTTGGTGTTCGTCGCCGCGACGTCGCCGCTGTCGACACAACCGGAGGGTAACCACTTCCCCACGGTGGAGGAGTTGGACTCGCTGCTCACCGGCGCCGGCTGGGCGGTCGACAGTCAGACGCCGGCCGCAGCTCATGGCAAACCTCCGCCCGGTTGGCAGGAACGGGCCGACGCGGTCGAGGCCGAATTGGACCGGCGACACCATGACGACCCGATCTGGCAGACGGCGGCGCATCAGTCGGAGGTGATGAGCGAGCTTCTTGCGTCCGGCGAAGTGACCGGCACGGTGATCATCGCCCATCGACGATGAGGCACTCCCACTGACTCATCGGGCACTCCCACTGACTCATCGGCCAGGCTGCGCCGCCGATGTCAGGTCCTTGGCGATCCGGCGTGCCTCGATGCCGATTTCGCGCAGCATCCCGGCCGGGGACACGTGTAGGCCGCAGAAGTACAAGCCCGGCAGGGCCGTCGGCCGGCCCGAAGTTCGGGGGATGCCCGCGTTGTCGCAGACCACCCGCCACCCGATCATGAAGTCTTCGAGCGCAGGACGGTAGCCGGTGGCCAGCACGACGGCTTCCACCTCGAGTGATGTGCCGTCGGCGAAGACCACACCGGCCGGAGTGAACCGTGATATTCCGCCGTGCACGCGAATATCGCCGCTACGGATGTGGGTCATGGTATCGACGTCGATCAGCGGGATCCGCCGGTCCCTGGCGATCTGGGTGTTCGGCCCGTACGGGAGACGGCGTAGCCCAGCCGTGCGGACGTCGCCCACGGCTATGGCCAGCATCGGCCGGGCCAGGGCGTCGGCGACCTGGGGCGGCAGGTGCCGCATGGCGATACCCAGCTGGAGCACGGGCATCCCCAGAATGTCGCGGGGAATGACGTTGACCGCGGACCTCACGGAAAGGTGCGGGTGGGCGCCGTGTTCCACCAGGTCCACCGCCTGCTCGCCGGCCGAATTTCCGAAACCGATGACCAGGACAGCTTTTCCGCGCCATGGCTCGCCGTTGCGGTACTGGCTGGAATGCAGGACCCGGCCGCGGTAGTCCTGGATTCCCGGCCACCTCGGCCGCGTCGGTCGTCCGGCCAACCCCGTGGCGACCACCACGGTGGCTGCCCGCCACTGACGGTCGGCGGTGGTGGCGACCCAGGCTCCGTCGCGGAGTTCGAGGCGGGAGACTCGTTGGCCGTATCGCGGTTGCAGGCGGTGGTGGTCGCGGTAGCTTTCCAGGTAGTCCACGACCTGGTCGCGTGCCGGGTAACGCGACCACTCGACCGGCATGTTCAGGCCCGGCAGCGCGGAGCTCGACTTCGGCGTGTGCAGGTGGAGTCGGTCGTAGTGTCGGCGCCAGGTGTCGCCGACATTCGTGGTGGCCTCGAGGATCTCGCACGGATGACCGACCCGCGACAGGCACGCTGCGGTGGCCAGACCGGCCGCGGACCCCCCGATGATCAGAGTCTGAGTGTCCACGGGCATACCGCCAAAATACGGGTCGGCCCATCGGGTGGTCCAGAAGCGGGTAGCGAAGGAGCGTTCCTACGGGGCGATCTCGTACACCACGTCGACCACGACCCGCAGTTGTTGGCTGCCCGACTCGATCGGGACCGAAGAGGAGGCCGCAGCGTAGGTGGCTCGGACATCGGAGGCGGGACTCACCGGGGTCGAGGTCTCGGTGATCGAGTGGATTCGCCCGAGCCGGACCCCGGCAGCGTCGGCCATCTGCTTCGCCTGCGCCTGGGCCTTTTTCACCGCTTGGGCACGAGCCGCCGCCATCAGACTGCTGTCGTCACCGACGGAAAAGCTGAGCTGCTGGACGCGCACCGCGTTGCCGGCTGCTCGGCCGACCGCGTCGATGATCGAGCCGGCCGCGGAGATATGACGGAGCTTGGCCGTGATCATGTTCGTTACCTGGTATCCGGTGATCTGATTTTTTCCGTTGTAGTTGGCATCGATGGACAGCTGGTCGGTCTGCAGATCGGTCGCAGCGACACCGTTCTTCTTCAGGACAGCGATGACGGCGGCCGCACGCTTGTTGTTGTCGTCGAGGGCGGCCCCCGCCGACGCGGCGTTGGTGGCGACGCCGAGGTCGATGGCCACCACGTCCGGAGTGCCGGTGACTTCTCCGATTCCCTCGGCGGTGATCGACGTTCGGTCGGAAGCCACCGGCGCGGGCAAGGTCGTCCGCGCCGAGGCCGTCGCGGCCAGGACCTGACTGCCGGTGACGGATGACGGTGCCGGGGAATCGGCAGTTGCCGGGCCTCGCGAGCAACCCGCCAGAGTGAGCACCCCGGCGCTCAAGAGGGCGATGCTCGTCGACAGTTTCCGGGGTGACGATGTGTTCATGTTCTTCCTCCTGGACGTGGCGTGGTGCACAGGAGACGAGCCGGCATCGCCCGCGGGTTGCACGTCATTGCGAATCCGTGTGACGCAGGCCGAAGCCGGACCGTCGCGCACCGCTACAGTTGGCGCTTCGTCCGTGGCGAATTGTAACCAGCAGGGTGGTGCGGGAACCGGTCCGAAGACGGATGCTGGAGGGACCTCGAGCAAAAGGGGGCACTTATGGCGCCGGCCGCCGTTGCCGAACTATTCCGGATCGAGTGGCACAAGGTCGGGCTGTGGGGATCGATCGCCACTCAGTTGATCATGGGTGCCGCCGCCCTCACGGTGAGGCCGTCGTTGGGCGCCGGCTGGTGGTGGTACGCCTCCACATTCGTGACCATGATTCTGATCTATCTGATCGTTCGTCGACACCCGTCGCCGGCGTGGTGGTTGGTGTGGCCGACGGCCGCGTTGGTGCGACTCATGACCTTCGGTGTGGTCAACCACGTCGCCGCGCAACTGGTCACCGGGCTCATCTTCTTCTTTTTCCTGTACGCCGGAGTCACCCAGCCGCAGGGCAGATCGCTGTGGTTGCTGCCACTGGCACTGGTGGCGCTACGCGGCCTGACCGATCTGCCCATCCAAGTGGCCATCGTCCGGCTCAGCATCGCCGCCATCGTCTGGTCACTGGCGGCAGAGCTCCCGGCCTATTTGCTCAAGCGGCTCGCCGCGCAGCAACAGATTCTGGTCGTCACCGCCGAGACCGACTCGCTGACCGGGGCCAGGAACCGTCACGGGCTGGAAGAGCTGCTGCTGCATTTGCGAGGCAGAGCCTTTATGGTCATCCTGGACCTTGACCACTTCAAGCGTTACAACGACACCCACGGCCATCTGGCCGGCGATCAGGTCCTGGTGGCGTTCGCGTCGATGCTGATGAGGGAATGCCGACTGCCGGACGTGGTGATTCGTTATGGGGGCGAGGAGTTCCTGGTCCTTTTGGTCGACGTCGACCGCCGGGTGGCGGAAGCGGTCGTCGGGCGATGGAGAAACAGTTGGCGACAGGACCCTTCGGGTGTCACCTTCAGCGCGGGCGTGACCGACCTGGTGGATGACCTCGCACTGCCCAGAGCCGATCGCGCCCTGTATGCCGCCAAAGCCGCCGGTCGTGACCGCACAGTTGTTACCCTGTCGGGTGATTCGACTGGCGATCACTCGAATGTCGAGGCGGTTCAGCCGTCCTTGCGATCCGCGGATTCAGCCCGATCACCGGGACCCGGCCGCTATCAGGCGCTGGAGCCAGGTGAGAGATCGGCGGCGGGACGGTCAGTTTTCCTGGACGCGATTGACCCGCTGCGCAGGGGTCCAACCGGGGGAGCTGATGGCACCGCGACGGTGCAGCCCGTGTGCCGCCTCCAGGAAAGCTGATCCGTCGTTGCCGATTCGGGTCACCTTGTAGAAGACATCGGCGTTTCCACTGACGTGGACCAGATCTCCGACACTGACCGACGGCGCCGCAACCGTCAGGAGGGCTCGGAGAAGACCGGAGACGGATAGGCCGGCCGTCGCCGCACACCGCTGGAGCCGGTCCGTGACGTCGGGGTCGAGCGTCAACGCCGCCGTGGCGGGCGCCGCTATGGGCTCGGGGCGGTCCAACCCGTCGACCAACCGCAGCGCGGGACGGGAAGACTTCGCCGGCGGAACCGGCCAGCCGGCCGCGGGTGTCGACTCGTGACCGTACGCCGACGAAGCAGTGATCCCGCCTGGTGCGGCGAGCAGGTCCTGGTCCAGGCGGCTCGAGAGCGTCATGGTCATGGCGGAAGTCCTTGGGAGTAGGCCGGGCCGATGGGAGGGCAATTGGATATTGGTCTGCCCCCGGTTCTGGTGCTGCCCTTACATTAACTGCGGGTAAGCGAATCGCCCGGGCAAATGGGCACGTTGACCCGTTCGGGGACGGAGAATCATCCCTCCGTGACGGGCCGACCGAACTCTCTGGTCATTGGACGACCACACGGTCCCGGGCGTATCAGCAGCTGATCGTATCCCTCCTTTCCTGACGTGGGAGCCGGAAATACAGCGGTGCCCAGCGCTGTCACACTCCTGCTGAATTGTTCGATTCCCCCATTTCCCGAACCACGGAGACGTCATGCTTCGCGTCCTGAATACATCGACCAAAGGGCTGCGCCGATCATCCCGGTCGACAACGAACGGCCCCGGATACACCCCGCCACACCCCGGCGCGGAAAGGGCGGCACCGGGTCGGCGCAAAGCTGAGCTTGACCACACTGGGCATGACCACACCGGGCGGCGCCCTGGTAGCGGGTGTGGCACTCACCGCCGCAGCCCTCCCGGGCGGCTGCGGCGACCGCGCCGCCTGTGCACCAGCCGACGAGGTACACCACCAGTCACACCGTGGTGACCGATTATGCTTCGAGCCGACTGTCCGCCGCTACGCTTTGCGCTTGTTCCTGGCGCCGGGGGCTGCGGGTGTGGTCAGTCGCGATTTCCGGACTGGCCACCGTTGCCGTCCCCCCCGTTCCAGTACCCACCGCCGCCGTCGGCCTGCTCGCCGCCGTCGGCCTGCTCGCCGCCGTCGGCCTGCTCGCGGCTGTCGCCGTCGCCAGCGGTCCCGGGCTGCCCCTCGCCATATCCGTAGTCGTTCTCGTCGCGGCCGTAGGTGTAGTCGGGGCCGGAACGTGAGCCATCATTACCGGCGGTGTCGGACGTCGGGGAAGTGCGGTTCCAGCCAGGCCAGTAGCCCGGGCCGGTCGGCGTGGTCGTGGCGGTGGGGAGGGCCCGGGTGTGGGCCGGCGGTGCGGTCCGGGTCACCGCCGCCTGGACCGCCGGAAGCGTCACCGCGGTCGACGTCGCCGCCGGGATCGGTGTGCTTCGCGATGCCGGGGTGGTGGGTGTCGGCGGGCGACTGGTCGGTGCCGGGGCGGTCGGCACCGCGCCGGTTGGTCGCGGTGGTACACCGGCCGCAAGGGACTTGACGGGGTCAGCCGGTCGCGGCGACGAGGTGCTGGACGGGGCCGGGGTGGGCCGCGAAGGGGCGGCCGATGTGGTTTCCAACGGTTGGCTCAGCAGGTTGGTCGGCGCCTGCGCCGCCGGTTGGGCCAGGACGAAGACAGTGCTGAAGGCGGCGGCGGCCAACGCACCGGCCGCGACGAGCATGCCCCCACCGCGTCGCGAGGGCGTCCTGGCCGGTGGCGGTGTGCGCAGGAAAGCGGAGATCGGACCGGACCAGGAGTCGGTGACCGCGGTGTCTGCCGCCTGGTTCGGCCGTGGAACCACTGGTGCGACCGGGAAGGGGCGCGGGCCGAGCGCGCCAGTCAACGTGGCGGCCACCTGGGCCGCAGTGGGACGTCGATCCGGCGCGGCACCGGTCATCGAGCCCAGCAGTGCGGGCCAGGGCGCTGACAGGTGGGTCGGAATCACCGGGTCGCGGAGCAGTCTGGCCAACGCGGCCTGGATCGGCTCACCGGGAAACTCCTTCCGGGCGGTCAGGCATTCCAGGAGAACCAGTCCGAGGGAGTAGACGTCGGCGGCGGCGCCGATCTCCTGGGCACCGGCCTGCTCGGGGCTGAGGTAGGCGGCCGTGCCCAGCATGTCCCGACTGGACGTCATCCGGGTGTCGGCCGCGAGGAACTGGGCGAGCCCGAAATCACCGAGTTTGATGTGACCCGAATGGGCGAGCAGGATGTTGGCCGGTTTGACGTCACGGTGAACAAGGTTCCGGTCGTGGATGAAGGCCAATACCTGCGCCAGCGTCAGACCCAGCCGGGCCGTTTCCGCCCAGGACAACGGGCCGCTCGCGAGCCGGTCGGCCAGGGTGATCCCGTCGACCAACTCCATCACCAGGTACGAGGTGTCCCCGGCCGCGGTCGTTCCATCGGTGCACCCCGGAACCACGCGGCGGGTGCCGGCGATGCGGGCGTCGTACACGCTGACCAGATTGGGATGGTTCAACGACGCCAACACGCGCATTTCGGCCCGTTGGCTTTCCACGGAGTTGAGGTCGGTGAGCCGGGAATCGAACACCTTGATCGCCACGATCCGTCCGAGTACACCGTCGATGCCCCGGTACACCTCGGCCGTCCCGCCCCGTCCGATCAAGTGGTCCAGCCGGTAACGGCCATCAAGGACCTTGCCTTCGGTGGTCGGTGAGGCTGCGGTGGTCAGCGGGTCTTGCCGGTGCGGTTCGTCGGACACACGATGAGGATACGATCTCCTGCACCGGGTCGGCGCTACGGTCGACGGCATCGGCGACCGGGTGCGGCCAGATGGGTTTACTCCCCTCTTGCTAAAAGGATTTCTGGATAATCGGTGATAGCGGCGACTCGTCAGCCGCTGCCATTGATCGGCCAGCCGTGACGTTCACCGACCTGGTGATTTCAAGTGATCGAACTATCACACAGTGTGAAGGCGCCGTTTCTCATTGTTGGTGAGGCGCAGCGGTAGTCGGGCAGATCGTTACCCGTTACCGTTACCATTACCGATGCGTATCGGGCCACGTGATTTCCCGATATTGCTCTGGTAAATCCCTTGCATCAGGTCGCGTCCGGGAGGATTCTCTTTACGGGCCCACACGTTTCGCAAAAAATGATCCGATTCGGCTCCCGATGGGCAGTGTCCCGCGGGAGGTGGTCCTCGATGGAAAGAAGTAGACCATGGACGAGCTTTCAGAAACGAAACTTCCCGCACTTCCTCGTCGTACCGTGCTCAAAGCAGGCGCCGCCACCGCAGGCCTGCTGGGGCTCGGAATCGCTTACGCCTCTCCCTCATCGGCCGGCGCAGCACCGCAACCCGCGGCACGGGCCAAGGATTCCGGGCAGCAGTCCGACTGGCGGTGGTGTTACCGGTGCGAGTGTCTTTTCTTCGCCGACAATTTCACCACCGGTTGGTGTCCGCGGGGTGGCGGTCACAGCTATCGTGGCAGCGGCAACTACACCCCCTTCTACGGCGACGGCTCGGACGGCCAAGGCGATTGGTGCTGGTGCCAGAAATGCCAGTGCCTGTGGTACGGCGGCCTTTACTACCAGGGCCGTTGCTGTTCCGGAGGTGGACATTCCAAGCAGGGCAGTGGCGATTACTACCTGGGCTTTGGCGTTCCACAGAACGGAGAGCAGCCGGGCTGGCGGTGGTGTCGGAAGTGCTACTGCATCTGTTACGCGAAAGACTACGGTTGGTGTCCGGCCGGCAACCGTCACGATTACCGAGGTAGCGGCGCCTACTACCTTCCGTACGAGTGACAGTTCGGCGCCGATCACCAACTCGTAGGGCAGCCACCCGGTCAGATTCGATTTTCGGACGCGGACCGGGTGGCTGCTCCGCGCCGCCCGATCAATAGGCGGCAATGTTTTTTCGTCCGATGGCGGGAACCGCGTCGCCACCGGACGGAGCCCAGTACGATCACGTCAAACGTTCCGGGGGGATTCATGTAAGGGGGCAATGGTGATCGGTGTGCGCGACCAGTGCTTGCGGCCAGGGGTTGCGAGCGTGCTGTGGACCAAGACGATGATCGTACTGTGACCGATCCCGATCAGGCCGAGGCCGTCGCGGCACAGCTTGCCGAACACAAGGCCCGGCGCATTAGAGCGGAGGAAAACCTCGCGGCCATGTCCAGGGACGTGGCGTTACGGGAGGAGGCGCTGGCCGCGGCCGAGGAGTTGGCGCAGGTGGGCAGCTGGTCGTGGCGGATCGGCGTGGACACCGTGGCCTGGTCGGCCCAGGTCCATCGGGTCTTCGGTACCGACCCGGAAGGCCCGGAACCGACTTTTGCGCAATACGTGGACATGGTTCATCCCGATGATCGCGAGGAATCACTGGCCGTCGTCCGGGCCGCGGTGGCGGCGGGCGGGTCCTATGAGATCGAGCATCGCATCATCCGCACCGACGGGCGGGTCCGTGATGTCCGCGGACGCGGCCGCGCCGAACTCGACCCGGTCACCGGCGCTCCTGCGCTGTTGATGGGCAGCATCCAGGACATCACCGACGCCAACATCGCCTCGGCCGAATTGCAACGCTCCCGTGATCTGTTCGCAGGTGTGCTGGATGCGGCGACCGAGTTGTCGGTGATCGGCGTGGATCCCGATGGTCTGATCACGGTGTTCAACACCGGGGCGGAGCGGATGCTCGGATACTCGGCAGCGGAGATGATCGGCACCAGCCCCGAACGTCTTCACGATCCGGTCGAGATCAGCAAGCGGGCTGTCGAGTTGGGTGTCGAGTCCGGGTTCGGGGTGTTTCTGACGTTGGCTGCACGGGGTACTCCGGACACCCGGCAGTGGACCTACGTGACCCGGGACGGGCGACGCCTGCAGGCGATGATCACGGTGACGGCCATGCGCACTCCGGACGGGGTCATCACCGGCTACATCAAGATCGGCGCCGATGTCACCGAAAGGCTTCGTGCCCAGGCGGCATTGGCCGAGTCGGAGTCGCTGTTCCGGGACACCTTCGAGTTCGCCCCCAACGGGATGATGCTGGTCGGTCTCGACGCCGACGCACCTGGCCGATTGCTGAAGGTCAATCCGGCCCTGGGTCGCCTGACCGGATACTCCGAGGCGGAGCTACTGGGTATGTGGCTCGCCGACTTGACCCACCCGGATCATGCACAGCTGGTGGCCGACCGGTTGACCGCCCTCGCCGATGACGCACCGGTGATCGCCAGTGTGGAACGGCATTGGCGTCATGCCAACGGCCACGACCTGTGGGTCCAGGCCAGCGTGAGCCCTCGCCGCTACGACGGGCAGCTCTACGTCATCGCTCAGGTCGAGGACATCACGGCACGAAAGCAGGCCGAGGCCAAACTCACCCAGCAGGCCCTGCACGACTGGTTGACGGGCTTGCCCAATCGAGTTCTGCTGATGGACCGCATCGAACACGCTTTGGCGGCCAGCAGACGATCCCGCCATCTGGTCGCCGTCATGTACCTGGATCTCGACGGATTCAAGGCGGTCAACGACACCGCAGGTCATGCCGCCGGTGACCAGCTCCTGGTGGACGTCGCCGACCGGTTGCGCCGCACCGTCCGCCCCGGGGACACGGTCGCCCGGCTGGGCGGCGACGAATTCGTGGTGGTGTGCACGGAACTCCACGACAGCGCGGCCACCGCCATCGCCACTCGCATCCAGGGCGCCCTGCTGATCCCGCACGTCTTCGGTGGCCACAGCTTCGTGGTGACGGCCAGCATCGGTATCAGCCTGTCCGCGGCCGGGTCCGACGCCGAGCAGATGCTGCGTGAGGCCGACGATGCCATGTATACCGCGAAGGACGCAGGCAAGTGCGGTATCCAACTGGGCGGCGACCATGATCCGACGTCCGCGGCGCGGGCCGCCCGGGCCGGGCGGGCGCAGCGGATCGAATCCGAACTGCGTCGAGCCTTGGAAAACGAAGAACTCATTTTGTATGGGCAACCCATCATCCACCTGCCCAGCGGCGAGATCATCGCCGTGGAGCAGCTGCTGCGCTGGAACCATCCGGTGCACGGGCTGTTGGCCCCGAAAGACTTTCTGGACGTCGCCGAGGCCAGCAATTTGATGGTGCCCATCGGGCGCCGGGTGCTGCAGGAGTCCTGCCGGATGGCGGCGCTGTGGTCCAAAGCCCTGGGCATCCTGGCGCCGGCGGTCCACGTGAACGTTTCGGCTCGCCAGTTGGCGACCGGCACGCTCAAAGCAGATGTGTTGGCCGCACTGCATCGGCATGAGCTGCCGGCCCGTCAGCTGGTCCTCGAACTTGCCGAAACCCAGATGCCCACATTCTCCGACTCCATGCGAACGGACCTGCTGGACATGCGAACCGGCGGCGTGTCGGTGGCCATCGACGACCTGGGCACCGGCTACAGCAGCCTGGCCCGCATCACGGAACTAGCCGTGGACATTCTCAAGATCGACCTGAGCTTCGTCGCCAACATGGCCCACGATCCGGCTAGTGCCGCCGTCGTCCGGGGCATTCTGGCCATCGGTCAAGCCCTGAACCTGAGCGTCGTCGCCGAAGGGGTGGAAACCGGCGAACAGGCCCGGCAACTCGCCGGATACGGATGCGACACTGTGCAGGGTTACCTGTACAGTCGGCCGCTTCCGGAGCACGACCTGCTCGACCATCTCACCCGGAAACCCCCGTCCACGACGCCTTCTGATCACCGCACCCGAACCGGGCCCGGGCCCGTCCACCCCGGCCTTCGCCGCAAACCACTGGTAAGTGAGGGTTCATGAAGCAGAAGTGGATCGCCTGGCGGCGACCGATCGCCGTCGTGCTCGGCGTCGTGTTCATCGTCGGTTTCGTCCACGGCCGGCTGCGGGATCGGCGACGCAAGGCGTGAGGCGCCGCGGGCCGGTCGAGCCGGTCCGCGGCGGGCGTAAGCGCCGGACCGGGCCGAAACGAGACCACCCGTCGTCACTCAAGGTACGATTTCAATTACGGGGTGTCCCCGAGGAGTAGATCGAGCCATACGGGGGATTTGTGGAGGCACGAACTGATCGAGTGGGGTGTGCTCCCGCCAACGACGCAAGCCAACCGGGGGAGTGCGGTCGTCACCCTGCGTCGACCTATCCGGAGCAGGTGGACCGGAAGCCGGAGATCAACCCGTGGTCGAGCAGGTGATCACTCTCTGTCCGGCTCCGATGTCACCGGCCATCACCGAGCTGATCGAACGCCATGTCGCACTGGTCGGCACCCTGGTCACCGAACGAGTTCACAAGGTGCCCCATCACGTCAACCGCGATGATCTGATGTCCGCCGGGATGATGGCACTGGTGCTCAGTGCCCGTGCCTACAGCCCGGAGCGCGGCGTTCCCTTTCCACTTTTCGCAGCCTTCCGCATCCGCGGCGCTCTGATCGATGAACTCCGCGCGATGGATTGGGCCTCCCGATCGGTGCGCAGTCGGGCCCGTGACGTCGACATGATCCGCGCCCGCCTCAGCGCCACCCTGGCCCGGCCGCCGCGCAGCGAAGACATCGCCGATGCGCTGGGCATCAGCACCCGGGAACTGGACGCCATCTACGCCGATCTGGCCCGCGGCACGCTGTTGAGCCTGCACGCATTCCCGACCGACGCGCTGCCGGCCGGCGCGGCCAACCACACCGCCTGCCCGGAATCGCTGATCCTGCACCGCGAACAGCTGGGCTACCTGCACGACGCCATCGCCGCCCTGCCCGAACGACTCCGCTTCGTCGTCGTCGCCTACTACTTCGAACAACGTCAGATGAGCGATATCGCGGTCGAACTGTCGCTCACCCAATCCCGGGTCTCGCAGTTGTGTACCGAGGCCACTTTGCTGATCCGGGACGGCATGAACTCCCAACTCGACCCGGACGCGCTTGCGCCCCTGGCCCAGACCGGACGCGCCGCCGCAACCCGAAAGGCCTACTACCGGGCCATGGCCGACCGGAACACGATCGCCGGACGGCTCGACATGTCGACCGCAAACGGAGAAATGCGGCACGGGGTGGACGTCAACCGCGTCGAAAGATCCGATCGCATACGTATCGCCTGACCTGCAACGCTTCTCGACCTGGACATCGCTGATCGTCACTTCTCGTGAACATTCTTCAGCCCCGAGTTCAGGACGCTCGGATCCGCGTTCCATTTCTGCTCTGTCGTCCCGGTGCAGGTCTCCACGTCGATCGTGGACCACGCCACCTGGGCCGGCTCGGTGCTCGGCGCCGACAATCCGAGGCAGAGTGAACCGCTGACCACCGTGTATTTCGTCGAGTAGTTCAATGAATCGTCCCCGTCGTAGATTCTCCACGTCTGCAGCGCATTGTTGGCCACGCACGGCTTGACCGTCACGTAACCGCCGTCGGTGCCGGGACTGGTGAGACAGTATTTGGACGCGGTGCAGACGTTGGCACTGACGGTGGCCGGGTACGAGTTGCAGGTGGAGATCTGGCCGGTCACGCTGGATGCCGCGGGCGGGACGGCGGGGGCCTGGAACAACTGGTTCCACGTCTTGGCCCCTGGGTACGGGTTCTGCTTGCACGGGAAGTCGATCAGGAAGGTGTGGTTCGGGTCCGTAGCGGTGACGTCCAAGCAGCGACCGAACTCCGTGAAGTTGACCCACTGCGGCAGGGCGGCCGCACCAGGTCCGACGGAGGGTGACGGGATCCATTGGGAATTGCACGCGCCGAGAGTGACGGCCTGGTTGGCGGACAGGGAGGCCACGTTCATACACAGCGGGGCAAGCGTTCCGGTCGCCGCCGAATTCGATTGCGCCGCCTGATACTGGCCATAGTCGTTGAAACTCCACTGCTGCGTGTACGGAGTCGGTGCGCCCAACGGCCCGCATTGGGCCAGTCGAACCGGGTCGCCCGACACAGCCGGCGTGTGGGCGGAATTCAGACAGTATCCGTTCGGGTTGGCCGCGGTGATCGAGGACAGCAACTGCAGGGTGAGATCGGTCCGGTAGGCGAATATCTGCTGCGCGGCAGGCGGGGTGCCCGAACTGCACGGCTGGACCAGCACTCCGGTTCCAATCGGCGCCGTCGGCGACCCGACGTCCATGCAGAGTGCGGGCGATCCCACCGGAGAAGTGATCTGCACCTCCCCACCCAGGATGTTCGCATCGCTGGTGCGGAACGCGTATGTCGCGGTCAGCGTCCGGCCTGCGGTCGATCCGTTCGTCGCCGTCCCTACCGTTCCGAGGGAGGTGAATCGGGCGAAATGCGGTGTGGTGGCCGAGGTGACAGGGTCGTAAGTGCCATAGCCGGCAATGCACTTCATCGCCTTGGGAGAAGGATACGGCTCGTTCACCGGATCCGCCGTGAAGTATTCGACGACCACCGAGAAAGCGGCCGCTCCGGCGCTGTTCACCGGGCCCGACACCGGACTGTTCACCGGGCCCGACACCGGGCCGCACGGAAGCTTGCTGCTGTCGCCGATGCTGATGCCATTGACGGTGGTGACACCGGACCTGATGGCTCCCAGTGTGACGTCGATGCCGGCTTGCGCGGCGCTGAGGGCCTGCACCCGGGTGCTGTCGAACCGGGTGGTGCGGGCCTGGGTGATGATCGTCGGGACCAGCAGAGCGCTGAGCATCAATCCGACGATCATGACCATCAGCAGGATGGCCATCGAACCGCGCTCCTCTCGCAGGCGCCCCCTGCTGCGCGGTAGAACTGACAGCCGCGACCTCGTCATGGTCGGCCCTGTTGTTGGCAGATCGGCGTGGTCGGCGTCGGAATGGTGCTGTTCAGCGCGGTGAAGGTGAACGAGGACGTCGACGTGGTCAGCGAGGTACCCGATCCGGCCGGCGAGATCAGGTTGATGGTCAACTGCTGGAACAGAGTGTTGCCCAGCACCGCGCCCGGATCGGGCGGCGCCGGCACCAGAGAGAAGGGTTGGGTGGCCGCGCCACTGACCGCGGTCCCGTTGGAGATTCCGGACGAAATCGGCACCCAGGCGGTCAGATTGGAAGGGCTCGCGCTCACGGTCCAGGTGCGGCTCTGCAGCTGCTGCGACGCGATGTCGACCCGGAGCTGGGAACAGACCTCCGTGCCGGTGTTGGTGACTTGCAGCTCGACGTACCAGTCACCCGATGTACCCTGCCCCGGCTTGCTGATATAAGAGGCGTAACGAATCGTGGTGTCCAGGTTGCTGAACGCCACATTCAGTTGCGAGGACACCAGATTCACGGCCTGGGTCTTGTTCAGCGCCTGGTTCATCATCACCACCGCCCCGGTGAACATCGCCATGAAAACGATCATCAGCGTCATACCGACCATCAGCTCGACCAGGGACGTGCCGTCGTCCCGGCGCATCCGCTGCCGGAGCCGGCCGGCCCGAAAGGCGCACTGCCGGAGCATGTCTCGTCCACTCATGGAGTCACCGAGTTGGACGGGTCGGATGCCGGCCCGATCCCCACCGAGTTGGACGCGACGACGCTGAACGTGTAGCGGGTCGAAGTGGTCAGACCGGTCACCGCACAGGACAGGCCCGCCGTGACGCAGGTTCGGCCGCCGGGCGACGCGGTCACTTGGTACCCGGCGATCGGAGCGCCGCCGTTGAAGCCAGGTGCTGCCCAGGAAACGGTTGCGCTTGTCGCGCTGGAACGAGCTCCGGAGACCGAGGTCGGTGCCGCCGGGGTGATCGGCACCCCCCATTTATTGGCCAGGTATTCCTCGACCGACCGCCGCTGGGCCGTGCTCAGGGCTTTGTTGAAGGTGATGACGTCGCCGACCTGCCCGATGACACCGCGGCCTCCGTAGGTGTTGGACACACTGGCGGTGAATGTCTTGATGGAGTTGGATTGGTCGGTGGTGATGACCTGCAGCGGTTGCGGGGCGTTGGCCCCTTGTGCCCCGTTGGCCCAGTTCTGCGGCGGGTTGCCGGTGTTGTAGGCCCAGTCGTTCGCGTTCTGCGAGCTCTGCGTCCGCCGATCGGCCAGCGAACCGATCCGGGCGTTGTAGTCCTGCCCGGCCTGGCCGAACAAGTTGACGATCACACCGGAGCCGGCCGGATTGGTCACGTTCGCGGCAAAGAACACCGTCTGGTACTGAGCGCCCGCGTTGACCGAGCTGAGCACGTCGCCGGAATCGGCGAAGTTGGCCGCGGGCAGGCCGTCCCAGGTGCCGACTCCCGGCCGGTTGGCGCTGGTGGCCTGGACGAAGTTGTTGCCCTGCCCGCTCTTGTCCTTCCAGCAGGCAACCGCGGTCGTGGTGGGGGCACCAAGGCAGGATCCGCCCAGCATCACGCTCGGGTCGGCGCCGTCGAGCCAGAGCGTCATTCCGTTGGCGGACGACATCACCCCGGCGGGGTACGGGATCGCCACGACCGCAGTGGAGGCCGGACTGGTACCGAAGCTGTTGGTCGCCGTCACGGTGACGGAATAGGGAATACCGTTGGTGAGCCCGCTGAGAGTGCAGCCCAGTGCCCCGGTCGAAGTGCACCCTGCGCCGGGGCTCACCGTCACCGTGTAGCCCGTCACCACGGCCCCGTTGCTGGTGCTCGGTGCCGTCCAGGTGACGTTGGCCGTGGTGTCGCCATTGCTCACGTTGACCGCCAGCGGGGCGGACGGTGGACCGGTGACGATCCAGCTGAACGCTGGACTCGACGCCGAGAAGCCGTTGCTGTCCCGGACGGTCAAGACAATCCCGGTCGTCGTCCCGGCGGTGCCTGGAGCCGTGCCGGTAATCAACCCGGTCGAGGCGTTCAGGGTCAACCACGAAGGCAGGTTCACCACGGAATATGTCAGTGGGGCTGTTCCGCCGCTGACCAATGCGGCCACATCAAGAGTGTCCGCTTGCCCCCGGCCGATGATCTGATCGCCCGGATTCGAGATGGTCGGGGCCGCGTTCACCGTCCACGCGCCGCTTGCCCCGGTCACCGCCGCCCCCGCGCTGTCGGTGACGGTCACCGTGACCGCACTGAAAATCTGGGCTGCGCTCGTGATGGTCCCGGTGATCAGGCCGGTGCCGCTGATGGCGATGGTCGCCGGACCGTTGTTCAAGGTATATACACATGGAGTGTTCGGGCAGGTCGTCCCCACCGGCCAGGAAACGGCCTGACCGACCGTCAGACTGCGATTGCCGGGTGAGCCGACCGTCGGCGGTGCGTAGACGGTCCAGTTGAACGTCACGCTTCGCGCGATCGTCGTCGTGGTGTCGGTCGCGACCAACGTCACGGAGGTGACCCCGGCCGCCGTCGGTGCCCCGGAGACGACGCCGGCCGGGGTGACGGTCAGGCCTGCGGGCAGGGTGGTGCTGGTCCAGGCGAATGCGCCGGATCCGCCGGCCACGCTCAGCGCGACCGTGTCCGCGACGCCGACCGTGCTGGTCTGTGCCCCCGGGCTCGTGGCCGAGAACGGCAGATAGACGCCCCACGTGAAAGCGACGGTGGTCGACTGCTTTCCGTCCGAGACGGTCAACGTGACCGGGTACGAGCCGGTGGTGGTCGGCGTGCCGGTGATACGGGCCTGATTGCTGACCGTGGACAGCGACAGGCCCGGCGGCAGGGTCGTCCCCGGGTCCGACCAGACGTACGGGGAGGTGCCGCCACTGGCGCTCACCGTCAGTGGGGTGATGGCGGTCCCGCGCACGCCGAACTGGGTGGCAGTGCTAGATCCGATCAGAGGGGCCACGACTGTCCAGGTGAAAGTGGCCGTGGTCGTTCGGCCGAATCCGTCGGTCAGCATCAGGGTGACCGGCGTGGTGGGCGTCACTACCGAAGGTTTGCCCGTGATCAGACCGCTGGCGGCATCGGGGGAGAACAGACCAAGCGGCAGAGTTCCGGCCGTGAGCGCGACGCTGTAGGAAGGCGCCGCGACAATCGTCATCGGCAGGCTGACCGTGTCGCCGACGACGGAGACCTGCGGGCCCGGATTGGTCAGGGTGGGTGGCGTCGGTGGGGCCTGATTCGGGTTGAACGCCGGATCACTACCGGTGCTGAGCAGCGTCGACGTCACGTACGTACAACCCGCCGGTGGGCAGCGTCCCCCGGTCCACGTCACGGCAACGACCGCTTGCAGGTATTTGTTACCGGTACCTAAAAGGGTCGACTGACAACTGGAATTGGTCGTTGTCCCGGGCAGTATTGCGCAGGTGCCCAGGTAGATGTTGCGGCTGTAAACGACGCTGTTGACCGTCTGCAGGACGGCGACCGTGGGCACGGCTGCGGTTGCGCCGCTGCCCGGGAGCGCGTTGGGGTCGGCGGTGGTTTGCAGCATCGAGGACAGCGAATTCGAAACGGCATCGGGAGCGACGCGGAACTGGGCCACAACGCTCCCCATGTCACGACCGTTGATCAGGTCGGAGGTGGGCAGGGAGCGGAGCCTGTCGACGGCAGAACTGGCGATCTGGGTGGCGATCTGGGTGGCCCGCTGCTGGCTGGTGAACGCCACGGAGTTGACGAAGAAGGTGGTGAATCCGGCCATCACCACGGCGATCAGGCTGATCGACACCAGAGTTTCGAGCAGGACGAACCCGTCGTCGCCGGCCCCCCGCCACCGCGGGAAGGAGGTTCGCCGACGCGGACGTACCAGATAGGCGGCTATTCGTCGGTCGGTGAGAGCGAGCCGCCTGTTCGGCCGATGTGGGAGGTGTCCTATCACGGATTAACGAACCGGCTACTTGCCGCTGAGCAGCTTTTCGAGGGCAGCCTGGGCCGTGGGCGACAGTGGTGCGGAGAAGATGGTCAAGGTCAGGGACAAGGTGCACGGTCCGTTGATGCCGGCGGCCGCGCTCCCCGCCGACGGTGAGAGTTGACTGGCGGTCACCAACGCACGACGAGGTCCAGACCATTGGATGGCCCGAAGGAATGCCAGGTCATGGCGACCCAGACCGGTGGCGGTCACGGTGATCGGGATCTGCACCAGTCCGGTGGACGTGGTCGCCGCGGCGGCCGTCGCCGTGGTCGTGGTCGTCCCGGCATCGGTTGTGGTCGCCGCCGCGGCCGACTCGGTCACCGGTGTGGCGGCGCCCACGATGACGCTGGTCAGCGACACCGACGCTGCGGTCGCCTGCGCGGAAAGCTGACGGGTGAACGCGGACAGCCCAGCATCGGACGGCAATTGGGCCAATGCGGCGGACAGGCCTGCCCGCAGCGCCCCGGCGTCGTTATTGTTCTCCTTGAGCCGGGCATTGTTGGCCTGCAGCGCGATGTTCTGCGTGCGGGCCGATTCGCTCTGGTCCCGGATGGCCGACGCTGCCGTCAGTTCCGGCTGGATCACGCCGAACCATCCGATCAGTAGGATCACCACTCCCACCACGGCCCCGCCCCCGAGCCACAGCCGCTTGTCCTGACTACGCGCGCCCATCGTTTTCACCCGCCGTCGACGTCGAAGCGATGACTGAGCAACGCGTTCGTGAGTCCGATGGTCAGGCTGAACTGAGTCCCCTTGCCAGAAGAGGTGTTCGACACGGGCAGCACGTCCACCAGACCGGGAACGGTCTGCAGACTGTCGATGAAGTCGGACAGATCATCCAGGGTGCGCCCGGTGCCGCCCAGGGTGATCGTTCCGATCCGGGGCAGCCCGGCACCGTCCTGTCCGCTGCCTGTCGAGGAGCTCGCGGTACCGGTGACGGCGGCGACACCCGCCGTGCTGATGGTGATCGCTTCCTGATTGATGGTCATCGTCTTCGGCAGGTTGCTCTGCAGGACGACCAGCAACGCGACCACATCCACGTCGGCGCTCATCACTTGGGCGACCTGAGCCTGGATCTGCTTGACCGACCCCTCGATGGAAATGACCCCGGCGTACGACCGACCCACCACCCGCAGCTGCCTGGTCTGGTCCTGTACCGCGGTGAGTTCCGATGTGGCGCTGGACGTGTCACGGGCGGCCAGGTAGTAGCCGCCGGCACAGATCACCAGTAGTGCGACGACACCGACCGCCAGCCACCAGCGAAGTACCTTGAGCTGGCGGGCATTGATGAGCTCCGGTGGGGTCAGATCAGCGGCGATACCCCAGCCGGGGAGCTCATGCCAGAGGGCAGGCCGGTCCATGGTGACGGTGGTCTGAGCCGTCGGCGACGCAGTGGCGGACTGCTGCTGAGGGGATTTGCGCACCGAGACCTTCATGCCGCCGCTCCCATGGCCAGACCGATCGACACTGCGCTCGCGGCCCTCACGGAGCTCGCTGTGCCCGCGGGCGTCGGCGGCATGACTGCCGGACGGTTGTCGATGTGCTGCATCGGATTGACCACGTCCGTCGGCACACCGTTCTGGGTGGAGAGGGCGTCCGCCAGGCCGGGGAGCGCCGACCCCCCGCCGGTCAGGGAGATCCCTTCGAGCGCAGCGCCGTCGCTGCCGGCCCGGAAGTAGTTGATCGAGCTCCTGATTTCGGCCAGCAGGGGTCGGATACCCGCTTGCAATGCATCAGAGGCGGCGTCGCGGCGACTGGTGAGCCCGGTCTCGCACTTGACTCGTTCTGCTTCTTCGAGGGTCAGGCCCAGGCTCTCCACCAAGCGGTCGGTCAGCTCCTGACCTCCGCGGGCCAAGGTCCGGACCAACTGCGGCACGCCGTGGTTGTGGATCACGATCGACGTCAGCTGGGCGCCTAGATCGATCACCGCCTGGACCATGAGGTGTTCGTCGGCGACCGCCCGGAGTGCTCCGAACGAGGCGAGGTCGACCCGGGCCACCTTCAACCCGGCCCGCTCGACCGCCTCGACCGCGGCCATGACGGGGCGACGTGGGGTCGCGATCAGCAGACCGGTGAGCATGCCCGTGACCGGATCGGGATCACCGAGCTGTACGTAGTCCAGGACCACCTCGTCCAGCGGGAGCGCGATGATCTCGCGGGCCTGGAAAGGCAGGGCCTTGGCCCGCTGAGTAGCGTTCAGGTTGGGGATCTGCAGAGGGCGGACCACGGCCTGCGGATTGGCCACCCCGAGGATCACCTTGTGGCAGTGGAAATCGTTGATCTCCCACAGCTGCTTCAGCGCTCGGGTGATGGCGGCCTGTTCGGTCACCGCGCCATTGACGATGGCCCCCGCGGGCAGCGGCACCGAACCCATCCCGTGCACGGTCACCGACGGGTGTCCGTCCTGGGTGCTCGGGGCCAGCACCGCCGCCCGGACCGAGGTGGCACCCAGGTCGAGGCCGATGACGTGACCATCGCTGTTCACCGGGTGGGTCCGGGCGTCGCTCTTCCGACGAACCTTCATGCCTTCGCCCAGGCCCGTCGCGGGAGCAACCCGTCAGGCCGACCCTTGCGGAGAGCTTGGTGATATCTGCGCGAAGCCGCCGTCATCCGGGTCACCTTCCTTTTGCTCGTGTCACAGTGAAAAGGAACCAGGAAGGTGGCCAACCGCCCAACGCCCGTAGGTAAAGCGGTCAGCAGCCGAGAGTGGCAGCTGATGCCAAAGTGGCTGCGGTTGGCGTGATCGTCTTGACCGAGCCGCCAACCGCGCTGTTGTAGCAGTAATACTTTCCTGCGCCGTTGGCGTTGTTGTCGACGATGACGTAACTGGCGCCGGTCGAAGACGCCGGCGTGTAGGTCATTTGCGTGCCGCTGCTGAGATTGATCACTTGGGTGCAGGTGCCTGCCGCGGTGGACGAGCCCGCAGTGGTGGAGCCGATCGTAAAGGTCGCTGTCGGATACGCGGCATTGCTGCTGTTGCACTGCTCCAGCACATTGATCGCATTTCGCATGTCGGACTGGGCCGAGGCATCGTTGGCCCCCTTGCGGTAGTTCAGGTAGAGCGGGATCGCGATGGCGATCAGCACACCGAGAATCACGACCACCACCAGCAGCTCGATGAGGGTGAAGCCCTTGTCGCCCGCCAACCGATTGGCGCGCCGATTCCGTAGTGTGGCAAGTGTTTTGTGCATCGGAGCCTCCAGGGCTCGAGTCGTGGCGTATCGGCAATGCAGGCCGATCCGGTCGTCATCCTGCTGGGGTGCTCGGTGCGACCTTCAGCGTTGCCGGAACGAGGATCGTCAGCAGGAGGTGGCTGGTGCGGTAGGAGCGGCCGCCTGCGTCTTGACCGAACCACCCACTTTGCTGTCATAGCAGAAGAACTTGGTGGCTGTGCCATTGGCATTGTTGTCGTAGAGCACGTAGCTGGCTCCGGTAGCGCTGGCCGGCGTGTAGGTCATTGACGTGCCGCTGCTGGTATTGAGCTTTTGCGCAGCACAGGTGCCGGCCTGGGTCGACGCGGCTGCCGTCGCGCTCCCCACGGTGAACGCCGCGGTCGGATAGGCGCCGCTGTCGCTGTTGCACTGCTCGAGCACGTTGATCGCATTCCGCAGGTCCGACTGCGCCGAGGCGTCGTTGGCGCCCTTGCGGTAATTCAGGTAGAGCGGGATCGCGATGGCGATCAGGACACCGAGAATGACGACCACGACGAGCAGTTCGATCAGGGTGAAGCCCTTGTCGCCCTTGGCTCGCCGGGCGCGCGTTTCCCAGAGCTTGGAAACCAACTGGTGCATGAGAGCCTCCAAAGCTCGAGTAATGGCCGATCCGGCGGCGTCGGCCGATTCGGAGAGGACTTCGATAGATTGATCGGCGGGAGACCCGCTGACATGAGGAGTGGGACAGAATTAACCCGATTGGATGTTCTGATAGATGGTGAACATCGGCAGATACAGGCAGATCACCATGGTGCCGATGACCAAGCCCATCAATACAACCAGTAACGGTTCCAGGGCTGATGTCAGCGCATCCGTGGCCGTTGCCACTTCCTGGTCATAATAGTCGGCAACTTTGTCGAGCATTTCGCTGGTTTGCCCGGTTTCCTCACCGACCTCCAGCATTTGCACCACCATCGAGGGAAAGATGGCGTGCTTGGTCATCGGCTTCGCTATGGTGCTGCCCCGGCGCACCGAATCTCGCACGTCGACCATGGCTTCACCGATCAGGGCGTTGCCGGATGTTCCGCCGACGATGTCCAGGGCCTGGAGGACCGGCACCCCGACCGCGAGCAGGGTGCCGAAGTTGCGGGCCCACCGGGCGATGGCCAGCTTGGTGTACAGCTTTCCGAACACCGGGATCTTCAGCTTCAATCTGTCCGACTTCAGCCGGAACGCGGCGCTGGTCCGCATCGAGCGCCGATAGGCGCGCAGACCCAGCACGGCCGCCACCACAATCGATGGCAGTACCCAGTAGGCGTTGTGGGACAACACCACCAGGACCTCGGTCGGCACGGGGAGCTTGCCGCCGAGCTGGCTGAACATCTTCTCGAAGATCGGGACGATGAAGATGATCACCGCGGTGCCCATCAGCAGCGAGAAGATCAGCACGATCACCGGGTACGTCAGCGCGGATTTGATTTTGGCCCGGAGCGCCGCGTCGGACTCGTACATCTTGGCGATGCGGTCCAACGCCCCGTCCAGGAAACCGCCCGTCTCGCCGGCCCCGACCATGTTGACCATCAACAACGGGAACTGCTCGGGATGCTGAGACATCGCCTTCGAGAGGGTGGATCCGGCCTGGACGTCCGCCTGCAATTGACCGACCGCAGCCCGCAGACTGGGGCGCTCCGTCTGCTCTTCCAGAATGCCCAGCGACCTGGTCAGGGTCAGCCCGGATGAGGTCATGGAGGCGAACTGGCGGGACAGGATCGCCAGATCCTTCAGGGTCGTGCGCTTGGAACCGATTCCAGGGATCTGCAGGTCGCGGCGCAGGCCCTGGCCGCTGGCGGCCACCGCCAGCGGAATGAGTTTCTGGCCGGTGAGGGCGGCGGCCACGGCGGCGGCCGATTCCGAGTCCATGCTGCCCTTGCGGATTTCTCCCAGGGAATCGACGGCTTCGTAGCTGAACGTCTTGACTGCGGGCATGTCTAGATCCTGGCCAATCGTTTGAATTCGGCTGGGTCGTGGGCCAATTCCAGGGCGGTCTGCTTGCTGATCAAGTCCTCGATGAAGCTGTTGGCCAGGCTCTGGTCGAACGTCATCATGCCCAGGTCGCCCGACGACTGGATGACCGTAGGGATCTGGTAAGCCTTCGCCTCACGTATCAGGTTGCGGATGGCCGGGCTGACCATCATCACCTCGGAGATCACCACCCGTCCCGAGCCGTCCTTGCGCGGCGCCAACGCCTGGGCCACCACACCCTGCAGGCAATTGGCCAGCTGGGAACGGATCTGGCTTTGCTGGTGGGCCGGGAAGATGTCGATCAAGCGGTCGATGGTCTGCGCCGCGGACTGGGTGTGGAGGGTAGCCAGTACCAGGTGTCCGGTCTCGGCCGCCGTGATGGCCACCGACGTCGTCTCCAGATCTCGCAGCTCCCCGACCAGGATGATGTCGGGGTCCTGGCGCAGCACCTGTTTGAGCGCGACGCTGAAGTCGGCGGTGTCCACGCCGACCTCACGTTGGTTGACCACGCATTTCTGGTGGATGTGCACGAATTCGATCGGATCCTCGATGGTCATGATGTGCCCGGCCCGCGCCCGATTGGCCACGTCGAGCAGCGATGCCATCGTCGTCGATTTGCCGGATCCGGTCGGGCCGGTGATCAGCACCAGACCGCGAGGGAGGTGGGCGAACTGCTCGATCGACAACGGCAGTCCAAGATCCTCCAACTTCGGGATGGTGTGCGGGATCACCCGGAACGCGGCCCCCACCGAACTGCGTTGGCGGTAGACGTTCATCCGGAACCGGCTCACCCCACCCACGGTGTACGCAGTGTCCATCTCATGGTCCCGGGCAAAGCGCTGCCACTGCTCGTCACTCAGCGCGGACCGGATGAACCGTTGGGTGTCGTCGGGTGTCAGATTCGGCCAGCCCGGCAGCGGGGCCAGCGAACCGTTCAGCCGCACGCAGGGTGGAATGCCGACGGTCAGATGCAGGTCCGAGCCGCCCAATCTGACCGTCTCGGTGAGGAGCTGGTCCAGTGAGCCGGGAAGGTCCAGAACGGGCGGGGGCTCCAAGGTCAAAGTCGGTTGCATAGCCGTCCGTTCACGGTCGAGGTGAGGGTGGCGCCGGAATCAGACGGTGACACGGATGACCTCGTCCAGGGTGGTGTCGCCGCGGGCGGCTTTGCGTAGACCGTCGTCCCGCAAGGTCACCATCCCGGCCGCCACCGCCACCTTCCGGATTTCGCTGGCCGACGCGCGGGCCAGCGCCAGATGCTCGATCTCCTCGGTGATCGGCATGACCTCGGTGACGGCCATCCGGCCGCGGAAACCGGTCTGGCCGCAGTTGCGGCAACCGACCGGACGCCACAGGGCATCCGGCGGGGCCAGGATCCGGCTGGGCCAATGAGTGGGTGACTTCTCCGACTCGGAGGGCGTGTACTTGTCCTTGCACCAGTCGCACAGCCGCCGGGCCAACCGCTGGGCCAGCACGCAGTCCAGCGCGGAGCCGACCAGGAACGGCTCGATGCCCATTTCCACCAGGCGCGTCACGGCGCTCGGCGCGTCATTGGTGTGCAGCGTCGACAACACGAGGTGACCGGTCAACGCGGCCTCGACCGCCAGCTGGGCGGTGGCCCGGTCACGGATCTCACCGATCATGATGATGTCCGGGTCCGACCGCAGGATCGCCGGCAGCACGGCGGCAAAGTTCAACCCCGCCTTGTGGTTGACCTGCACCTGGTTGATCCCGTCCAGCCGGTACTCCACCGGATCCTCGACCGTGATGATGTTGACCGACGGCAGGCTGATCTCGGTCAGCGTGGCGTAGAGCGTGGTCGACTTGCCCGAGCCGGTCGGGCCGGTGACCAGCACCATTCCGTGCGGCTTGTGGAACGAGCCGGAGAATCGCGCGTAGTTGTCGTCGGTGAAGCCCAACTTCTTCAGTTCGAGGTCGATACCGCTGGTGTCCAGGACCCGGAGGACGACCTTCTCGCCCCACACCGTGGGCAGGGTGGCGGTGCGCAGATCCACGTTGCGGTGGTTGAGCCGCACGGTGATCCGACCGTTCTGCGGCAGCCGCCGTTCGGTGATGTCGACGTTGGACATGATCTTCAGCCGGGAGATCAGGGCCGACTGCACCCCGCTGGGCACTTTGTCGATCTCATGCAGCACACCGTCGATGCGGAATCTGACCCGCATGTCGGTTTCCGACGGCTCCAGGTGCAGGTCTGACGCCCGGCTCTGGATGGCCTGCTCGATCAGGGAGTTGACGTACCGCACCACCGGCCCGTCGTCGCCACCCGAGGTCAGACTCGACACGCTGGCCTCGTCCTCGGCGCGCATGGCCGCGCCCACCGCGCCCAGGTCACTCTCCTTGCGTTTGAGCCGGTCGATCACCTTCCGCAGCTCGCTCCGGGCCGCGACCACCGGAACGATGACCATGCCGGTGGCGGCGCGCACATCGTCCAGCGCCACCACGTCGTCCGGATCGCTGACAGCCACGACAAGTTGGTCGTCCCGCAGGGCGATGCCCAGGAGTCGGTGGCGCAACACCATCGGGAGCGGGATCTTGGCCGCCGCGGCCGTGTCGATCGGGTAGCCGACCAGGTCGACGCTGCCGATGCCGTGCGCGTCGGCCAAGGCTTCGGCCAATTCGAACTCGCTGACCACCGAATCGTTGATCAGAACGTCACGGATGGTCCGTCCGGTGCGTTCGCTTTTCAGGGCGGCTTCTTCGATGTCGGCGACATCGCCCCCGCGACGGGCCAGAGCATCCAGCAGCGGGCGATACGTCTGGTACATGCCGGCTCCCTCCACTCGGTCGGCCTGCGTGATGACCAATGGCGGCCGGCGGTCCGAACGGGCCGCGTGCTGCGCTCATTTCTCTATCGGCAGTGTGATGATCTATATGAGCTGGCCTTCATCAACCGTCATTTCTAGCTTTCCACCCCCTGGCCGGCCAGGTCGGCCTCGTTCCAGCCCTGGGTGTAGTGCCAGATCCGGTCCGCTTCGCAGATCACCCCTCGTTGGTACGGCAGCGTGTAGTCACCGCCCTGTCTGTCTTCTCGCCTGACGACGGCGCAGAACTGCAGCGGTGGGAAACCATCCCTGCCCACCGCAATCTGCTCGACGACGCCGACCAGAGGGCCGTCCACATATCGAATCGTTTCCACCTCCGGGCGATGCACGAAGCGGGGCAACCGGTACGGCCACCGCCGGGGTGCCGAAAGCAGCCCGGGCCGGAGTCCGAGCAGGTAAAGAGTAAGGAGTACGGCGAGTGTGAGAGACATATCCATTTCGACTGTAAGCACGAATGTCACTCAAGCGGCGACCGGCGACGGCATTTCATCCGGTCGGGAGTCGCATATGTCGATGATGACCCGGACGTGATCATCGGGTCGTACACACAGTGACCGGTATCTGCTTTCCACGATCATCAGACGAGCAGGGTAGGTATGGTGAATTCGGCTGGAGGAGAAGGGTACAGATGACAGTGCTGGTGGTTCTCGCGGCGCTGTTCGGGCTGCTCATCGGCTCATTTCTCAACGTGGTGATCTACCGCGTCCCGCGTGCGGAATCGCTCATCACGCCCGAATCCCATTGTCCGACCTGTGGTCGGCCGGTCCGGGCCAGGCACAACGTTCCGGTGCTCAGCTGGCTGGTGCTGCGCGGTCGCTGCGCGGATTGCCGAGCGCCGATCAGTGTGCGATATCCGCTGGTCGAGCTGGCCACGGCACTGCTCTTCGTTGCCGTCGCCGTCAGGTTGTCCGAGCTGGACCTGCTGGCCGCGCTTCCCGCCTACTGGTACTTCACCGCGGTCGGCATCGCTCTTTCGGTGATCGACCTCGACCACCGTCGACTCCCCAACGTCATCGTGCTGCCGTCGTACGGAGTCATCGCTGTTCTGCTGCTGGCCGCGTCGGCGGTGAACGGCGATTGGTGGGCCCTGGCCCGGGCCGGCATCTCCGGCGCGGCGCTGTTCGGCTTCTACCTCCTGATCGCGCTGATCTATCCGGCCGGGATGGGCTTCGGTGACGTCAAGCTGGCCGGGATCATCGGCGCAATTCTGGGCTACCTGTCTTTCGCGGGTCTGGTCGTCGGTGCCTTCGGCGGATTCCTGCTCGGGTCGATCGTGGGGATCGCGGTGCTGGCCGGCGGCCGCGGCACCCGGAAAACGGCATTACCGTTCGGCCCGTTCATGATGACCGCTGCGCTGGCCGCACTCTTCGTCACCGAGGCGATATTCCGCTGGTATCTGCACACCATCGGTCTGGCCTGAGGTCGATGGTGCCGCTGCGCACACGCGGAGCGGCACGGGTCTGGCCTCACGTCACTCCGTCGCGGCGGGACCATCGGCCGGGCCTCATCGCCGATGCGCGCCGGCAGATGTCGGTATGCTCGATCTGGACTCAGCGGGCAGATCGTGAAATGATTCCAGTCGATTGGTGAAAGTCGGTCAAAGGCCGAACGACAAAAGGCCGCCGGGGGTGAAACCCCTTGACTGCAGCCGATGCGTGCGAGATGCGCTCCAATTCCGTCCGAGTGGGCATCAGGAATTCGTTAGGCTTTCCGAAAACTATTTTCACGGTCGCGGTGATCACACCTCGGCGTTGACTACAGAAGGAAACAATCCGCCCACGAGAGAGAAAAGCGGTACACACAATGCCTCTGATGGGGGAGACCGCCGAGACGGCCGCGGGTCAGGTAGCCGAGGTCGCCGAGCGTATCGCGCGGCAGGCGCATCAAGGGCAGTTGGACAAGACGGGTGGCGACTACGTCGAGCACCCGGCGCGGGTGGCCGGACGTCTCGCCGCGCGGGGGTGGCCGGACGAGGTGGTGGCCGCCGGATGGTTGCACGACGTTCTGCTGGACACGGATTGGAGCGTCTCGTGCCTGGCCGCTGCCGGAATGCCGGTCGAGACCGTTGCTCTCGTCGTTGCTGTGACACGCAGGCCAGGGCAACACCTAAGTGATTACTACGCCGGCATCGTCGTGGCCGGCCCGGCGGCCGTGGCCGTGAAGGAGGCCGACATCGACGACAAACTCGATCCGGCCCGGTTGATTGTGCTCGAGCCGATGGTGGCGCAACGGATGACGGACAAATATGCAAAGGCGCGACGCCTGCTCGGGGCGCCACATCCGTTCGGTGTGGGTACCCGCGTGCCCGCACCCAGAACAGAGTCCCGGGTCGACGCCAGCACCGCCCGGCCATCGGCAAGGGCCGAAAGGTCGGACGCGTGGTGACGGTACTGACGCACCGACCCACCTGACGAGTGGACCCGGCCGACTTTTCAGTTCGCTCTGATGGGCGACTCGGGCCACCCCATGAGCAAGCTATGCTCTGCGCGACGCCCAGCGCCTCGTTGATCCGGTCTCCGCGTGGTCCGGGGTGGTGGGCGTCGCCACACCTCGAGGTCATGCGCCTGAATGCTCAGTTGAAACACTTTGCATACCGGCCGTTCGGTCGGTCCTTGGCCCGTCCAGCCGTTCTGCTGCCGTTCCTTCGTGGTCGGACCCGCAGCTCCGGCCGCTCCAATCCGAGCCGGGGTCTTGTCACCGACCGAAGGTTCGGTTAATACTGCACCGATGACGACCTTGCTGAACGAGCTCGCGAATCGGCCGCCGGACATGGATTCCCCCGAGCCCATCGAGTTCGCGTCGCGCGATGAGCTGGCCGCCCTGCAGGTGACCCGCCTGCAGTGGTCGCTGCGCCACGCCTACGACAACGTGGGGCACTACCGTGAGGCGTTCGATGCCCGCGGGGTGCACCCCGATGATCTGAAGGAACTTTCCGACCTGTCGCTGTTCCCGTTCACGGTGAAGAGCGATCTGCGGGACAACTACCCGTTCGGGATGTTCGCGGTGCCGCAATCGAAGGTGTCCCGGATCCACGCATCCTCCGGTACCACGGGCCGGCCGACCGTCGTCGGTTACACCGCGGGTGACATCCACCATTGGGCGAATCTGGTCGCCCGGTCGCTGCGGGCCGGCGGTGTCCGGTCGACCGACACCGTGCACATCGCCTACGGGTACGGCCTGTTCACCGGCGGCCTGGGTGCCCATTACGGCGCCGAACGGTTGGGCTGCACGGTGATTCCGATGTCCGGGGGGATGACCGAACGTCAGGTCCAGTTGATCCAGGATTTCCGTCCGGACGCCATTCTGGTGACCCCGTCGTACATGCTGACCATCGTCGATGCCATGCACCGGGCGGGGATCGACCCGACCGCGACGTCGTTGCGAGTCGGTGTGTTCGGAGCCGAGCCGTGGACCGAGCAGATGCGCGCGGAGCTGGAAGCTCAGTTGAGCATCGATGCGGTGGACATCTACGGGCTGTCCGAGGTGATGGGCCCCGGCGTCGCGCAGGAATGCGTGGAGACCAAAGACGGTCTGCACATCTGGGAGGACCATTTCTTCCCCGAGATCATCGATCCCATCACCGGGGACGTTCTCCCCGACGGCTCCGAGGGCGAGTTGGTGTTCACCTCGCTGACCAAGGAGGCGATGCCGGTCATCCGGTACCGGACCCGGGACCTCACCCGGCTGCTACCGGGAACGGCCAGGTCGATGCGCCGAATGCAGAAGGTCACCGGGCGAACCGACGACATGATCATCCTGCGCGGGGTGAACCTCTTCCCGACGCAGATCGAAGAACTGATCCTGGGTGTTCCGGGGTTGACCCCGCAGTTCCAGTGTGTGCTGGACCGGCCCGCGCGGATGGATCAGCTCACCGTGCTGGTGGAAGGGCACGCGGAGCTGACCGGGCCGGAACGCGAAGCAGCGTCGGAGACCCTGCGCCGGCGGATCAAGGACCGCATCGGTGTGACCGTCGCCGTGAACGTGCTGGAACGCGACGCCATCGAGCGCTCCGTCGGCAAGGCGGTTCGGTTACGGGATCTGCGAGGGGACAGGCGATGACCGCTCCCGAGCTTCGCAAGAGAGGCCGGCCCGGGAACGATGTGGCCACCGTCTTGGCCACCTCGGTCGCCGTGTTCAACGAAAGGGGCTACGACGGCACCAGCATGGAGGACCTGTCGGCCCGGCTCGGGATCAGCAAATCGGCCATCTACCATCACGTCGAGGGCAAAGAAGCCCTGCTGAGCCTGGCCCTGAACCAGGCACTGGACGGGCTGGAGGCGGCCGCCGACGAGGTTCGAGCCCTCGACGGCCCTGCCGTCGACCGCCTGGAGACGCTGGTCCGTAGCAGCGTCGAAGTGTTGGTCGAGCGGCTGCCGTACGTGACCCTGCTGCTGCGGGTCCGCGGCAACAGCAAAGTGGAACGTCAGGCGCTGGCCAGGCGCCGCCGGATCGACCACCTGGCCGCGGATCTGGTCAAGGAAGCGGTCGGGGACGGAGATCTCCGTCCGGACACCGACGCGGTGGTGACGGCGCATCTGCTGTTCGGCATGGTCAATTCGTTGACCGAGTGGCTCAAACCGAACGCCCGGTACCGATCAGCGGATCTGGTCAACGCGGTGATGGCCGTGGCCTTCACCGGTCTTCGCCAGCCGCAATCCTGACGAGAGGTCTTGTGATGCACAGCCAGCGCACGGCGACGTCTACCGACCGTCCATGACCGCGTTCACCACCCTGGTCGTCGAGGACCGGCCGGACCGCACCGTGGTGACCCTGACCCGGCCCGCCTCGCGTAACGCCATCGACCAGGCGATGATCACCGAACTGCATACCGTCTGCGACCAACTGGACATCGAACCCAAACCGTTGGTGATCACCGGCTCCGGCGGAACCTTCGCCGCCGGGGCCGATATCGCCCAACTCCGGGAACGTGGGCGCGAAGAGGCGATGCAGGGTATCAACAGTCGACTGTTCGACCGCATCGCCAAGCTGACTCAGCCCACCATCGCGGCCGTCGACGGCCCGGCGCTGGGTGGGGGAGCGGAACTGGCCTACGCCTGCGACATCCGCATCGGCACGCCGAGTGCGGTTTTCGGCAACCCCGAACCGGGTCTGGGTATTCTGGCCGCGGCCGGTGCCTGCTGGCGATTGTCGGAATTGGTCGGCACATCGACGGCCAAGCAGGTGTTGCTGGCCGGAATCCTGTTGGACGCCGACCGGGCCCTACGGGTGGGTCTGCTCGCCGAAGTCGTTGCGGCGCAAGATCTTCTGGATTTTGCCCACCACCTGGTGGACCGCATGCTGCGATCATCGCCGTTGGCGCTGCGCCTGACCAAAATAGTGTTGGACGCCCGCGGCGCGCATCCGGTCGCCGACGATCTCGCCCAGTCCATCCTCTTTCAGACCCAGGAGAAACACGACCGGATGACCGCCTTCCTCGACCGACGCACGCCGTGAGCACCACGGACCGGGGCGGCGTCGCGGTGGTCGGCGGCGGACGGATGGGGGCGGGTATCGCCCAGGTGTTCGCCACGGCCGGCCACCCCGTCGTCATCTGCGAAAGCGATGACGAGGCGGGAGCGGCTGCCCGGCAACGGGTCCGTGTCGGGCTGCAGCATTCCGCCGACCGGAACCTGCTGCCCGGCAGCGTCGATGAGGTGATGGCCCGGGTCGGCGTGGTCACCGCCATCAGCGACCTGGGAAAGGACGCCGTCCTGCTGGTCGAGGCCGTGCCCGAGGACCCGCTCCTGAAACGAACCGTCCTGCAACAGGCAGCGGCGGTCGTCGGGGTCAGGTGCGTGCTGGCCACCAACACCAGCTCACTGGCCATCGGCGATCTGGCCGCGGGCCTGCCCGACCCTTCCCGATTCGTCGGAATGCATTTCTTCAATCCGGTCCCGGCGTCGACCCTGGTGGAGATCGTCCGGGGGGGTGATACCGCAGACACCGTGGTGGCCCGGGCCGCGGACTGGGTGGCCGAACTGGGCAAGCAAAGCATCGTGGTCCGCGACTCGCCTGGCTTTGCCACCAGCCGGCTGGGCGTGCTGCTGGGGCTCGAGGCGATCCGCATGCTGGAGGAGGGCGTGGCCGACGCCGAATCCATCGACCGGGCGATGGAACTGGGGTACCGCCACCCGATGGGGCCGCTGCGGTCGACCGACCTGGTCGGGCTGGACGTGAGGCTGGCCATCGCCGACTATCTGACCGGCACGCTCGGAGAGCGGTTCGCGCCGCCGCAGTTGTTGCGCGACAAAGTGGAACGCGGAGAACTCGGCCGAAAGTCGGGGCGGGGTTTCTTCACCTGGCCGTAGTGGGGCCACGCCCCGTTGACTTCAACTCGCCGGACCAGGCATAATAACTGAACGAACAGACGGTTGGTATTTCTGCGGACACCGATAGGCACGATTTCAGTGGAGGTCGCTCATGGCAGTGCTGTCCAGCTACGTGCAGGGCCGGTGGACAACGCCGGAAGGGGACGGCGTCGGCGTCCACGACGCGGTGACCGGGCAGGAGATCGCCCGGCTTTCGACGGCCGGCATCGATATGGCGGCGGCGCTGGACTACGCCCGCACCGTAGGCGGCCCGGCGTTGCGGACGCTGCACTTTCATCAGCGGGCCGCGTTGCTCAAGGCGCTGGCCTCGCATCTTCGTGAACACCGCCACGAGTTGTACACGCTGTCGGCGCGAAGTGGTGCCACCACAGGCGACTCGATGTTCGACGTCGACGGTGGTTTCGGCGTGTTGTTCAGCTACGCCAGCAAAGGTCGCCGCGAGTTGCCCGCCGACACCGTCCTGTTGGATGGCCCGATCGAACCACTCGGGAAGGGCGGGACGTTCCTCGGGCAGCACATCTGGACCCCGCTGCGCGGCGTCGCGGTCCAGATCAACGCCTTCAATTTCCCGGTCTGGGGGCCGTTGGAGAAATTCGCCCCCGCCTTTCTGGCCGGTGTGCCCAGCCTGATCAAACCGGCCAGCCCCACCGCGTACATCACCCACCGGCTGGTCGAACTGATCG
Source organism: uncultured Nakamurella sp. (assembly GCA_964250735.1). GTDB lineage: Bacteria > Actinomycetota > Actinomycetes > Mycobacteriales > Nakamurellaceae > Nakamurella. The sequence goes on from CAXUHA010000005.1 coordinate 130,358, forward strand.
TCGAGTCGGGGCTGCTCCCGGACGGCGCGATCTCGCTGATCACCGGCAGCGCCGGGGACCTGTTCGATCACCTGACCGAGCAGGATCTCGTCGGGTTCACCGGTTCGGCCAGCACCGCCCGCAAGCTCCGCACCCACCCGACAGTCGTCGCCAACGGCGTGCGGTTCACCGGCGAGGCCGACTCCCTCAACTGCTCGATCCTCGGGCCCGACGCGGTGCCCGGCACGCCGGAATTCGACCTGTACGTCACGTCACTGATCACGGAAATGACGGTCAAGGCCGGACAGAAGTGCACCGCGATCCGCCGGGCGATCGTGCCGACATCGCTGTTGGACGCGGTCGGCAAGGCCGCCTCGGCACGGTTGGCCACGGTGGTGGTCGGTGATCCGGCGGATCCGTCCGTACGGATGGGCGCGTTGGCCGGCCTGGAACAGCGGGAGGACGTGCGGCGAGCGCTCAAGGCTCTGCTGGACGTCTCGACCGTCGTCTTCGGCGATCCCGACCACGTCGACGCGGTCGGCGCAGACGCCGACCGCGGTGCGTTCATGTCGCCGATCCTGTTGCGGGCCAACAGCGACCGCGCCGAGCCGCACGAGGTGGAAGCATTCGGTCCGGTCAGCACCCTGATCGGGTACGACACCGTCGAGGATGCGATCGCGCTGGCCGTCCGCGGCCAGGGGAGCCTGGTCGGCTCGCTGATCACCCACGATCCGGACGTGGCCCGCGCGGTGGTGCTGGGGATCGCGCCGTGGCACGGACGGCTGCTGGTGCTGGACCGCGACGACGCCGGCGAATCCACCGGGCACGGATCGCCGCTGCCGGCCCTGGTGCACGGCGGTCCCGGCCGAGCCGGTGGTGGCGAGGAAATGGGCGGCCTGCGCGGAATCCAGCATCATATGCAGCGCACCGCCATACAGGCCTCGCCGCAGATGCTCACCGCGATCACCGGCCGCTGGACAGTGGGAGCCCACCGCAATGTCACCCCCGTCCACCCTTTCCGGAAGTCCCTGCAGGAGTTGCGGATCGGCGACACCGTCATCGGCGGGCCGCGCACGGTCACCACCGCCGACATCGACCACTTCGCCGAATTCACCGGGGACACCTTCTACGCCCACACCGACGACGAGGCTGCCGCGGCAAACCCCTTCTTCGACGGGCGGGTCGCCCACGGGTATCTCGTGGTCTCCTTCGCGGCCGGCCTGTTCGTCGACCCGGCGCCCGGGCCGGTGCTGGCCAACTACGGCCTAGACAACCTGAGGTTCCTCACCCCGACCTACCCGGGCGACGAGCTGACCATCACCCTGACCGCAAAGGCGATCACCCCGAGGGACGGCGACTACGGCGAGGTCCGTTGGGACGCCGACCTGACCAAGCAGGACGGCACCTCGGTGGCCAAGTACGACGTACTGACCATGGTCGCCGAACAATGGCCGATGGCACCGACGACCGAAGGGCTGATCCCATGACGGGCACCGTGGACGACACCCGGCAGAGCACCGAACTGCAGGCGCACTTCGAGGCCACCATCGCCCACGAACACCGGATCGAACCGCGAGACTGGATGCCGGACGCCTACCGCAAGACCATGATCCGGCAGATCGCCCAGCACGCCCACTCCGAGATCATCGGGATGCAGCCGGAGGGCAACTGGATCACCCGGGCACCGTCGTTGCGACGCAAGGCGATCCTGCTGGCCAAGGTCCAGGACGAGGCCGGGCACGGCATGTACCTCTACTCCGCGGCCGAAAGCCTCGGCGTCGACCGGGCCGACCTGACCGACAAACTGGTGCACGGCCGGCAGAAGTACTCGTCGATCTTCAACTACCCGACGCTGTCGTACGCCGACGTCGGCGTCATCGGCTGGCTGGTCGACGGCGCCGCCATCTGCAACCAGGTCCCGTTGTGCCGCAGCAGTTACGGGCCCTACGGCCGGGCGATGGTCCGCATCTGCAAGGAAGAGTCGTTCCATCAACGGCAGGGTTACGAACTGCTGATGACCATGATGCGCGGCACCGACGCGCAACGACACATGGTGCAGGAATCGGTCGACCGGTTCTGGTGGCCCGCCCTGATGATGTTCGGCCCGCCCGATGACGACTCACCCAACACCGCACAGTCTCTGGTCTGGGGCGTGAAACGCCACACCAACGACGAGTTGCGTCAACGATTTGTCGACATGTCGGTGCCCCAGGCGCAGAAGCTCGGCGTCACCTTCCCGGACCCGGATCTACGGTGGGACGCCGAGCGCGGGCACCATGACTTCGGCACCCCGGACTGGGCGGAGTTCTGGGCCGTCGTGAAAGGCAACGGACCGTGCAACGCCCAACGGGTGGCGCACCGCAAAGCCGCCCACGACGACGGCGCCTGGGTGCGGGAAGCCGCCCTGGCCCACGCGGCGAAGTCGGCCCACGCGACGAGACCTGCGCTATGACCGGCAGTCTCACCTCCGAGGGCGGACACGGTGCGGTCCCCCTGGAAGGTGTGCAGGTCGCGTCGGACCCGGCCAAGGTGCGGGCGGACTGGCCGCTGTACGAGGTTTTCCTGCGCGGTAAACGCGGGTTGAACCACGTGCACGTCGGGTCGCTGCACGCCGCGGATCCGCAGATGGCGCTGCACCACGCCCGGGACCTGTACACCCGGCGGAACGAGGGCGTGAGCATCTGGGTCGTGCCGGCCGCGGACATCACCGCCAGCAGCCCCGACGAGAAGGACCCGTTCTTCGCCCCGTCCGGGGACAAGGTCTATCGGCATCCCACCTTCTACGACATTCCCGACGACGTTCCCCACATGTGAAGGGCGACCTCATGTCTGACCTGGACGACGACTTCGCCGCACACGCTCTCACGGAGGACACCGAGGATCACCGCTGGGCGTTCGGCACCGGATTCACCGGCGCGCTGGAAGGCGTGGACACGACGATCCCGGCCGGCGTCGATGCGGCGGCGTTGGCCGCCTACTGCCTGATGCTGGGCGACGATGCGCTGATCCTGAGCCACCGACTGCAGCAGTGGATGACCCGGGCGCCGGAGTTGGAGGAGGAGACGGCGATCGGCAACATTGCCCTCGACCTGCTCGGCCAGGCCCGGATGTTACTGGCCCGAGCCGGACGGGCCGACGGGACCGGCCGGGACGAGGACCATTTCGCTTTCTGGCGCGAGGAGCGCGAGTTCCGCAACGTCCGGCTGGTCGAGCGTGCCGATGCCGACTTCGCCGAGATGCTGGCCCGGCTGCTGGTGTTCTCCACCTGGCGGCTGGCCCAGTTCGATGCCCTGCGCAGCTCGAAAGACCCGGTGCTCGCGGCGATTGCGGCGAAAGGCGTCAAAGAGCTGACCTACCACCGGGACTACGCCGCGCGGTGGGTGGTGCGCCTGGGGGACGGCACCGTCGAATCCCACCGGCGCATGCAAGCCGGGATGATTGCGGTCTGGCCGCTCGTCGACGAACTCTTCCGACCGCACCCGGTGGAGGCGGCGCTGCCCGGCGTAGCGGTGGAATCAGCGACCGTGCGGGCGGAGGTCAACGTCGTCATCGACACCGTGCTGGCCACCGCGACGCTGGACCGGCCCGATGCCGGTCCGCTGGCCGGTGTTCGCGGGCGCTACGGGCGAGATGGCCTGCACACAGAAGCTTTTGGTTACATCCTGGCCGAGATGCAAAGTGTGGCCCGGGCCCACCCGGACGGCACATGGTGACGACAGCGATGGTGACCATGGCGGCCTGGGAGATCGCTGCGGCGGTTCCCGACCCGGAGTTGCCGATGGTGACCCTGGCCGACCTCGGCATCCTGCGGGATGTCAGCCGGCACGGGGACGTCCTCACGGTCACCATCACACCGACGTACTCCGGGTGCCCCGCTATGCGGGAAATCAGCCACGACCTGCACTACCGCCTGGGGCAGGCCGGTTTTGACCACGTCACGGTGAAGACGGAACTGTCGCCCCCGTGGACCAGTGACTGGATCACTCCCGCCGGCCGGGCCAAGCTGAGCGCGGCCGGTATCGCCCCACCCAATGCGGCCGGTGTCCGGCGGCCCGGACCGATCCCGTTGACCCTGACCCCCCTCTCGCGGTCGGTGGCCTGCCCCCGCTGCGGTTCGCCTCGGACCGACCAGACCTCGCCCTTCAGCGCCACCGCGTGCAAAGCCCTCTACCGCTGCCAGGACTGCCGGGAACCCTTCGAATACATCAAGGAGATCTGACCGTGCCCGCGCGGACGGACTTTCACCAGCTGCGAGTCGCTGAGGTGGAGACCTTGACCGACGACTCGGCCGCCGTCCGGTTCGACGTCCCGCTCGAGCTGCGGGACACCTTCGCCTTCGCCCCCGGACAATCGGTGACCGTGAGACGAGGCGAAGAACGACGGTCCTACTCGATCTGCGCCCCGGTCGGACGGCCACCGCGGATCGGGGTGCGCGAGGTGGTCGGGGGTCTGGTGTCCGGGTGGCTGATTCGTCAGATCCGGGCCGGTGACGTCGTCGATGTGCAGGCTCCGGCCGGCTCTTTCAGTCCCGACCTGAGGGCACCGGGTCGGCACGTGTTGATCGCCGCCGGTTCCGGGATCACGCCGATGTTGTCCATCGCCGCCTCGGTGCTGGAGGCACACGCCACATCGACGGTCACCCTTATCTACGGAAACCGCCGCAGCGACTCGGTGATGTTCGCCGACGACGTGGCCGACCTCAAGGACGCCCACCCCGCCCGGATGCGGCTCGTGCACGTGCTGTCCCGGGAACCGCAGGAGGTGGAACTTTTCAGCGGTCGTCTCGACGCCGACCGACTGCGGCGGCTGCTGCCGGCCACTCTTGACGTGGCCGATGTCGACCACTTCTGGCTGTGCGGACCGTTCGGCATGGTCGCTGACGCCATCGAGGTGCTCACCGGGTTCGGGGTGGTCCAGGAACGCATCCACCGGGAACTGTTCTATGTCGGAGACGAACCACCGGCCGAGATCCGGCATGAGGATGCCCCGACCGGGCCCGGCTCCGAGGTCACCGTGATCCTGGATGGGCGCAGCACCACCACCACCGTCCCGCCCGATCTGCCGGTGCTGGACGGCGCTCAGAAGGTCCGGCCCGACCTGCCGTTCGCCTGCAAAGGCGGCGTGTGCGGAACCTGCCGGGCCCTGGTCACCCACGGTGAAGTCCGCATGCGCCGCAACTTTGCTCTGGACAAGGCCGAGGTCGACGCCGGATACGTGCTCACCTGTCAATCGCTGCCGGTGACGGACACGGTGACCATCGACTACGACTCCTGATGCTGCGCCCCGAGTCAGGGTTGGCGATAGGCGGTGTGGGCGGTGGCGGTGACCACGCGGTGCAGGGTGGGGCTGTGGAACAACGCGCCGAAGGTGATGGGGTCGTCGCTGGTGCAGGTCACACTGATGGTGGTGCCGGTGATGGCGACGCCGGGCGGGTTGTGGTTGCCGTTGGTGCCCAGATAGGCGGCGGCCCGATCGGCCGCTTCGCCTGTGCTGCCCGGGTTGTCGGTCAACATGTCGGCGGCGGTGGCCGCGGCGCCGTCGCACATGTGCTGCAGGGTTTGGCCGGCGAGGAAGGCGGAGCCCGCCGCGGTGACGGCGGCGCCGAGAAGCAGGATACAGAGCAACATGCCAACGATCAGCGGGGTGACCGACCCGGTGTCGTCCTCGCGCGTGGGGCCGGTGGTCACGGGCCTCGTCCTTCGCGGAGGTCGCCGATGTGGATGGTGTACGAGCCGGTGACGGTGTTGTGGGTGCCGGTCACGGCGGTGGGGACGCCGGGGAGGGCGATGACGGCTACGACGCAGATGTCGTACACCGCACCCGGTTCCAGGGTGGGGGTGATGCGGGCGGCGGTGGCGCAGTCCCCGCCGGTGCTGACGAAATGGAGGGTGAGCCGGTCGGCCGGGACGTGCTGGTCGGCCAGGTCGATGGCGGTGATCCGCTGGGCGCGGTCGATGCCCTCGGTGATGGTGGGAGCGCTGTCTACGGCGCGGCCGGCGTCCCGGGCGGCCTGGCTGACGGCGAAGGAGGTGGCCTGCAGACGGAGCAGGCTGATGAGGATATAGAGGGCCGGAATGAGCAGCAGGACGCCCAGGAAGATCACCTCGATGACGGCCCGACCGGCGTCGGCGTCCGGGGTGCTGCTCGGCGGACCGGGTGGTGCGGACCCCGCGCGGCGGGTGCGAGAACCGATGGCCCGAATCATGGCACCTCTTTGAGGGAGTGGCCGGTGACGGTGATGTCGGGCATGACGCCGTCGAGGAAGCTGACGATGCCGGGGGTGCGGATGGTGCAGCGGACGGCCACGAGCAGTCCGGTGGTGGTCGAGACGCAGGTCAGCGTGCTGCTGGTGGCCGCGGCGATGCTGCCGTGCAGGAGGTCCGCGACACGGGCGGGGGCAGCGGTGTCCGGGATGTCGGCGTTGGCGATGTAGCGGGCCGCGTCGGCGGACGCGGAGGTGAGCAGAGTCCGGGTGTAGGCCCAGAAGCCGACGGACAGCAGGGCCAGGAACAGCAGCAGCAACAACACCAGGACCATCGCGAACTCGGCGACGGCAGAACCGGTGTCGCGGCCGGTATGGGAGCCGACGTCGGTGTCGGTGCCCGGCCGGGTGGGCGGTGGGTTCAGGTGATTCCGGGGCGGTGCGGTCAGGTGGTTCCGCCTGCTCCGGAGACGGAGTCGAACGCGTTCTTCACCGCCGTGGTGACCTGGTCGCGGAACACGGCCAGCAACGCGATGACCACGATGGCCGTCATGACGGTGATCATCACCCACCCGGGCACGTCGCCGCGGTCTCCCTGGTCGTCGTCGTCGCCCGTCGGCGGGGCGGCGATCCGGTCGGTCAGGGCGATGAACGCGGTCGTCATCCACAGCTGGGCGCGGTGCAGCAGATCGATGGGCATGAGGTGTTCCCTTTCAGCGGGCGGTGCGGGGTCATCGGGCCACGGCGCTGATCGCGATCAGGCCGGGGTAGAGGGCGAACAGGATGGTGATGGGCAGCACCAGGAACACCACGGGCACCATCATGGCGATCTCCTTCTTGCCGCCCGATTCGAGCAGTTGTCGCTTGCCCAGGGCCCGGACGTCGGCGGCCTGGGCGCGCATCACTTCGGCCAGCGGAGTGCCCCGCTCCACGGCCACGGCCATCCCGTCCAGGAAACGGGACAGCGGCTCGAGGCGGGTCCGGTCGCGCAGGGTGGTCAGCGCGACCAGGAACGGTGTACCCGAACGCGTGTCGGCCAGAATCGCGGTGAGCTGGTCGACCAGCTGACCCTGTGCCAGCCGGGAGATCCGTTCGATCGCGCCGACCGGTCCCTCCCCGGCGGTGACGGCCAGGGCCAGCATCTCCGCGACCACCGGGAATTCGGTGAGGATGTCCGCGTCGCGTGCCGCCACGGCCTGGGACAACCACCAGTCCCGGGCCAACACCCCACCCACGGCGCAGACCAGGATCAGCAGCACCAGTGTCACCGGGTTGCTCTGCCCGAAGAGCACGGCCAACAGCCCCAGGCCGAGCCCACCGGCCGTCGCCACCGCACCCCACAACACCTGATCGGCCCGGAACTGCTCCACCGTCATTGGTGAATCCAATGACGCCAACCGGCGGCGCACCGAGGCCTGGCCACCGACGATCCGGTCCAACAACCGCACCGCATCACGCACCAGGGGGGCCGTCAACCGCCGCGCCACGCCGACCGTCCCGACGCCGCCGCGGACCAACAATCGCGATTGCCCGGCCGAGTCGGCCAGATACGGCGCGATCCGATCCGCCAACCGCACCCGACGCATCGGCGGCGATCCGGCCACCGCCATGACCAGACCCCCGGCAGCCATGCCGCCCAAGACGCCGCCGAGCAATGCCCCACTCACCGCAACACCCGCTTGTCCGCGGGCAGCCGACCAATTCGAATCATCAATCGGTAGGCCACCAACGACAATACGGCGCCGACCACCAGAATAATGGTCCCGGTCAATGAGTCATAGGCATCCAATGTCTCCTGCTGGGACGCCAACAACACCAACACCAGCCACGGCGCACACACCGCCATTCGCGCCGCACTCACCGTCCAGGACTGGCGGGCCAACAGCTCGGATCTGGTCCTGGCATCGTCACGCAGAAATGACGACAGGGTGGCGAGCAGCCGGCCCAGATCAGTGCCGCCCACCTCACGCGCCACCCGCATCGACTCGCAGACCCGATCCCCGACCGGATCGGCCAGAGCCGCCTTCAACCGGTCCAGGCTGCTGTTGAAATTGCCGGTGGTGCGGTAATCCGTCCCGAACTGCCGGAAAGGTTCGCGCAGTTGTTCCGGGCCGCGGACCCCGATCGCCGAGAGGGCCTCGGGCAGCGACAGCCCCGCGCGGACTCCCGAGGTCAGGTTGTCCACCACCTCCGGCCAGAGTTCCCGCAGGTCGGCCTGCCGGCTGTGACGAAGCCGGCTGACCAGTAGCCGGGGTACCGCACTGGAGAAGAGCGCGAAGATGACCGAAACCGACACGGAGCGGGTGAGGACGAAGCCGACCAGGCCCACCAGAACGGCGGCCAGCGCTTGCAGGCCGATCAACCGGCCCGGGCTGACCCCGGTCAGTCCGGCCTGGGTCAACTCCTCCTGCAATCGATCCATCCGCGCATGTGTGCGACGTCGTGTCGGGTGGCCGGCCACGCCCTGCCACACCAGCAGCAGTCCGATCCCGAGCAGCAATCCGACGAAAGCACCCATCTCGTCCCCCCAGGTCCCTCAAGGACGATGTCTTACGGCGAACATATCCAAAGAGATGGTCAAGACGGAAATTCTGTCCACAATCCGGGAAGAGAGTCACTCTGCAGTGATCAGCCCGGCACCACCAGTCACGAGAAATTCGTTATGAAGATATTCCGGGCGGAAATATGACAGAAGTATGTCCGCAGTATCTCCGCGACCCGAAGAAATGGCGACTGGGCCGACCCGCTGAGCCCGAGACGGCGGCCCGGGTACCGTGGAGTCGGCGAAGGAGTCTGCAGCAGCGACGGACTGATGGACCCACCCGTGCCCGGAGGTGCTCCGGCGGCCACGGTGTTCGGGGAAGGTAGTCATGACGCGACTGCGACGCTCCCACCCGGCCGGCCCGGGCATGACCCGCCACCGCCGGGGTCGCGGTTGGGAATATCGGGACCCCGAAGGAGCCCGAGTCACCGACCGCGAAACCCTCGACCGGATCAGCGGTCTGGTCATTCCACCGGCCTGGCGGGACGTCTGGATCGCACCGTGGCCCAACGGTCATATCCAGGCGACCGGGATCGATGTGGCCGGGCGGAAGCAGTATCTCTACCACCCGGACTGGTCGATCCGCCGGCACGCCTTGAAATTCGAGCGCGTGGTGGGTTTCGGCGCGGCTCTGCCCCGGGCCCGGTTGCTGGCTGCCGAGCATCTCGCGGAGGCCGGATTCTCCAGGGAACGAATCATGGCCACCGCGTTTCGGCTGTTGGACCGCGGACACTTCCGCATCGGCGGCGAGGTCTACGCCGAAACGAACGGCAGTTTCGGGCTTGCCACCCTGCGGCGGGACCATGTCCGACGGGAGAAGCGCGAATTGGTCTTCGACTACACCGCCAAGTCCGGACTGCACCGGATCGAACGGATAGCGGACCCCGACCTGCTCGAGGTGGTCGGCGGGTTGTTGCGTCGGCGCGGTGACATCCCGGAACTGCTGGCCTACCGGACGGTCGGCGGCTGGCATCGCATCACCAGCTCGGAGATCAACGGTTACCTCAAGGACATCACCGGCCAATCGATCTCGGCCAAGGACTTCCGCACCTGGCACGGCACGACGATGGCCGCGGTGGCGCTGTCCCAGGCCCCGGCCGAGCCGACGTCCCGGACGGCCAGGGTCAGGGCGGAACGGCAGGCCGTCGTGGCCGTCGCCCGACAGCTGGGCAACACCCCGACGGTGTGCCGTGGTTCCTACATCGACCCGCGGGTCATCGACGCCTTCGAGCGGAACCAGCGCATCACCCCGGCGGTCAACCGGGCCATGCGCGCGTTGAGCGGCGTCCTGCCGGACGTGGTCGACGAGCGAACCGCGGGGACGGTCCTGACCATGATCGCGTCCTCCCCGCCGGTGGAGAAGGCGGTGCTCAGACTGCTGAAGGGTTGACCCTCAGCGTCGGCTGGAGGTCGCTTCCCTGCGGTGCCGACCCGGCGCGTGCACCAAGGCCTTCTCGTACTCCACGTCGATGTCGGGGATGGCCGGGAATTCGGTGGCCCCGCCTTCCCGGGCCCAGGCCCGGATGGTGCTCTCGTGGTGCGGGCGGTCGTCGACAATGTGATCGTCCGGGCTGTGATCGTCGTGGCCCTGATCGTGGCCCTGATCCTCGTGCACGAAGTGCTTGCCGCGCATGGCCGAGGCCACGATGGCGATGGCGAGCAGGACGATCGACGCGCTGAAGGCCACCACCAGACCGTGATGGAACGCGTCCGAGATCAGATGGGGGAAGAACGTCCGGCCGGTGAGCGTGGCCACGTCGGCGCCGCCGCCGGGCTTGAGCTGCGCTGGGTCGACGGCCGTCATCAACTGCGTGATCGGATTGTCGCCGAGGAACGCGGCGAACAGGGTGCCGACCGGCGGGGTTTGTGAGATCGCGTGTGCGGCCTCAGGATTGACGCCCAGAGCGGTCAGTCCGGTCTGCATGGAGGCGGGCAGTTTGCTGGCCAGGCCGACCGCCATCAGGGTGAAGAATCCGCCCATGGACAGCACCATGCCGGCGTTCATCCCGGTGGCCCGGACACCGGAGGCCGCTCCGCGGGCGCTGGCCGGTACCGCGTTCATGATCGCGGCGGAGTTCGGGGCGGCGAGGAGACCGGAACCGATCCCGTTGAGGGCCAGCAGGGTCGCGAACAGGACGTAGTCGAAGTTGGCCGGGATCAGCATGAGGCCGCCGAAGGTCAGCGCGGTGACGATCAGCCCGCCGGTGGAGAACGCTCGGGCGCCGAAGCGATCCGACAGAGCGCCGGAGACCGGGCCGGCCACCAGGAACCCCAAGGTGAGCGGGAGCATGTAGATGCCCGCCCACAACGGGGTTTCGGCGAAGTCGTACCCGTGCAACGGCAGCCAGATGCCCTGCAACCAGATGATCAGGATGAACTGGAGGCCGCCCCGGGCCATGGCGGAGGCGAAGTTGACGATGTTCCCGGCCGTGAACGCCCTGATCCTGAACAGCCGCAGGTCGATCATCGGGTCGCTGATCCTGGTTTCGATCCGGACGAAGGCGACCAGCAGCAGAACTCCGAGGACGACGCCGGTCACCACGGACGGGCTCGTCCAGCCCATGGTGTGACCGCCGTAGGGCTGCAGACCGTAGGTGATGGCGACCAGGATGCCGATCAGGCCGAACCCGAACGTCAGATTGCCCCACCAGTCGATCTTCTGGTGTTGCCGGGCCTGCGGCTTGTCGTGCAGCGTGCGATATCCGACCCAGGTGCCCCACAGGCCGACCGGGACGCTGACCCAGAACACCGCCCGCCAGTGCCATTCCGCGAGCAGCCCGCCGATGATCAGGCCGAGGAAGGACCCGGCCAGCCCGGCGACCTGGTTGACGCCCAGGGCGAATCCGCGCCGGTCGGCCGGGAAGGCGTCGGTGATGATCGCCGTCGAATTGGCCGTCAGCATCGCTCCGCCGACGCCCTGCAGGACGCGCAGACCGATCAGCTCCAGCGCGCCGGCCGAACCGAGGTTGGGCACCAGCGCGCAGGCGATGGAGCCGACGGTGAAGATCGCGAAACCCAAATTGAACAGCCTGGCCCGGCCGTACTGATCGCCCAGCCGGCCGAAGGTGACCACCAGTACTGCGGTGACCAGCATGTAACCCATCAGCATCCACAGCAGGTAACTGATGTTCTGCGGGGCGAGGGGATCCAGACCCAGCCCGGCGAAGATCGCCGGCAGCGAGATCAGCAGGATGGACGAGTTCAGGGTGGCCGCGAGGATGCCGACGGTGGTGACGCTGAGCGCCACCCGGCGCTCGTGTGGGGCAGAGATGCTCACTTGTGTCCCTTTCAGTCTTTACTAATGCTAACGACTGCGGAGGACGGAGGATGACATCGCGGATGTGACGACGCTCACCCCGACACCTGCGACAACCTGGGGAAGCGGGTCGAAGGCGGACCCCGGGGCCGCGCGGGGCAGGTCTAGGGTCGGGGCACCAGCCCGGCGTTCGGCGAAGGATCTTACAAAGGAGTGAGAGATGAAGAAGATCATCAACGACCCGACCACGGTGGTCGACGAGGCGCTGGACGGCGTCGCCGCGGCCCACCCGGACCTGCTCACGCTGCACCGGGACCCGACCTATGTGACCCGCGCCGACGGTCCCATCGCCGGCAAGGTGGCGCTGGTGTCCGGCGGCGGTGCCGGACACGAACCGTTGCACGTCGGCTACGTCGGCCCCGGCATGTTGGACGCTGCCGTCCCGGGCGCCATCTTCACCTCGCCGACGCCGGATCAGATTCTCGACGCCACCAAGGCGGTCGACGGCGGCGCCGGGGTCCTGCACATCGTGAAGAACTACACCGGCGATGTGCTCAACTTCGAGATGGCCGCCGAGCTCGCCCAGGCCGAGGGCCTGGACGTGGCGGCCGTGGTGGTGGACGACGATGTGGCCGTACAGGACTCGACCTGGACGGCCGGCCGGCGCGGGGTCGGCGGCACCGTGCTGCTGGAGAAGATCGCCGGGGCGGCGGCGGCCCGCGGCGACGACCTGGCCTCCGTCACCGCCGTGGCCACCCGGGTCAACGCCAACGTTCGATCGATGGTGATGGCGCTGCGCGCGTGCACGGTCCCGCACTCGGGTGAGCCGTCCTTCGTCCTCGCCGAGGACGAGATGGAGATCGGTATCGGGATCCACGGCGAGCCGGGCCGGGAGACCCGAACACTCGCGCCGGCCGATGAGATAGTGGAGATCCTGCTGTCCGCGATCGTCGACGACCTGCCGTTCGCCCCGGGCGACCGCACGCTGCTGTTCGTCAACGGAATGGGCGGTACGCCCGAGGTGGAGCTCTACCTGGCCTACAATTCGGCTCGAAAGTATCTGGCCGGTAAGGGTATCGCCATCGAGCGGTCCTTGGTGGGCAACTACATCACGGCGTTGGAAATGCAGGGGATGTCCATCACCCTGCTCAAACTGGACGATGAATTCGTCGAGCTGTGGGACGCGCCGGTGCACACCGTCGCTCTGCGAAGAGGAATGTGAACGTCTATGGCTAACGACGCCGAGTCCCTGGTCGCGGCGATCAAGTCGTTGGGCGCCGAGATCGCCCAACGCCGAACCGAGTTGAGTCACCTCGACCAGGAGATCGGGGACGGTGACCACGGCGAGAATCTGGCCCGTGGATTCTCCGCCGTGCTGACCAAACTCCGCGCCAACGAGCCGGGAACCCCGGCTCAGGTGTTGTCCCTGGTGGCCACCACGCTGATTTCGACGGTCGGAGGGGCCTCCGGTCCGCTGTTCGGCACCGCCTTCCTGCGGGCCTCCACGGCCCTGGGCGCGGCGACCGAAATCGACGGGACCGCGGTGGCCGCCGCCCTGATCGCCGCCCGGGACGGCGTGATCGCCAGAGGTAAGGCCGAGGTGGGTGACAAGACGATGGTCGACGCGTTGAGCCCGGCCGCCGACGCCGCCGCCGGGGCCGCCCGGAACGGGGCCGACGTCGCCGGGGTACTGGCCGCGGCGTCCGCCGCGGCCGCCACGGGCGCGGAGGCGACCAAGCCACTCCAGGCGCGCAAGGGCCGGGCCTCCTACCTCGGTGAACGCTCGATCGGGCACGTCGATCCCGGAGCACAGAGCACCGCCTACCTGCTGGCCTCACTGGCCGCCAGCGCCGCCGGCCACAGGGAGGAATGATGTCCGTCGGGCTGATCCTGGTTTCCCACAGTGCCGACCTGGCGCGGGGAAGTGCGGAGCTCGCCCGACAGATGGCTCCGACCGTCCTCATCGCCCCGGCCGGCGGGACCGACGACGGCGGTATCGGGACGTCGTTCGACGCGATCACCGCGGCGATCGGCCAGGCTGACACCGGGGCCGGTGCGGTGCTGCTGTACGACCTGGGCAGCGCGCTGCTGACGGCGGAGACCGCGCTGGAATTCCTCGAGCCGGAGGCCGCGGCCCGGATACGGATCGTCGATGCACCGCTGGTCGAAGGGGCGCTGGCGGCGGCGGTGACCGCCGAGGGCGGGGGCGACCTGGACGCGGTGGCCGCAGCCGCCCGCACCGCCGGTGGGTCGGCTGATGAGCAGGCCCCGGGCGCGGCGGACGGGTCCCCGACGAACGGGTCCCCGACGGACGGGTCCGCAGCCGACGGGTCCGCGGCTCCGGCGATCGGACCCGACCCTCGGTCGGCGGCCGATCCGGCCCTCACCGTCACCGCGACCGTCTCCGTGGTCAACCCCCTCGGCCTGCACGCCCGGCCGGTGGCAGCCCTGGTCCGGGCCCTGGTCGGCCTGGACGTGGACGTCACGGTGGGTCGCCCCGGCGAGCAGGCGGTGAACCTGCGGGCCGTGTTGCGGGTGGTGGCCAGCGCACTGCGGGGTGGTGACCAGGTCGAGGTGGTGGCCACCGGACGCGACGCCGCCGCCGCCGCCGCTTCCATCACCGCCCTGATCACCGGCGGATTCGGCGAAACCAGCGAGCGGCCCCGACGAAATGCGCCGGCCCGGATGGGCGCCGCGCCGGCCAGGATGGGCAATGCGCCCAGCGGTGACCGCCCGGTGGGCGGGGCCCCCACGGTCGTCGACGGCGTGCTGAGCGCGCTGCCGGGCGCGGACGGTCTGGCCATCGGGCCGTTGGTCCGGCTGGACCGGGCGCCGCGTCAATTGACCGGCCGCGCAGCGACCACCGACCGGTTCGACGCCGGCCGGGAGGCCGAGCGGCTGGACAAGGCGATCACCGCGGCGGCCGCCACCC
>CAXUHA010000006.1:0-40951 GCA_964250735.1 uncultured Nakamurella sp.
GCTTGACTGGTTGAGGGAGACGCTAACGGTGTTGAACCCAGACGGCGGGCTCGGTCATCGTTCCACGCCTGTCTCGTCTCGCTGGTCGCGACCTTGACCCCGAGGACCTCGCGGTGCCCGTCGGCGTTCACGCCGGTCGCGACGAGCACCACGGCGTTGACCACCCGATCGTCTTCGCGGACTTTCATCGTCAACGCATCGGCCGCCACGAAGGTGAACGGCCCCGCATCACCCAACGGTCGGGTCGCCGAACGCGGCGACCTGCTCGTCCAGGTCGGCGGCCATCCACGAGACCTGCGACTTCGACAACGACGTGATCCCCAACCGACCCGGGTGTCCAAATCGCGGTGCCGGTAACCGTTGCGGGGAGTTCACCCGATCCGGCGACGGCATCGGCTCCGAGCTGAAGGACGCTTAGGCGTCGGGGTTCAGCCGGGAGAGTGCTTCGCGCACGGCGCCCGACACTGCGGCGAGGCCGGTGTCGGACAGGATGATCGTGTAGTGGTTGACGTCGGGCACGAAGCGGACCTCCGTCGCGTCGGACACGCCGGCGAGCGCAATTGCTTCAGCGTTGAGCATGCCGGGCGTTTGGTCGAGCATGCCGCGCTCGGCCCAGAGCAGCGTGGTCGGCACCCGGGAGGCGCCGGCCGCGGCGTGCGTCTCCCGGTCGAACAGCACCCCGGAGCCGTCGGCCTTGACCACCTCGACCGCACACGAGGACCGGAACCCGCCGTCCTGGCCCGGCACCAGGTCGTGCAGCAGGTAGCGCTCCACCTGCGCGCCGTGCCGGCCGGACAGGGCGGGGCCGACAGCCGGATGCGGGCGCCAGAAATCGAGGTAGGCCGCCTCGGACGGGAAGGTCATCGACAGGCGCTGCATCGCCGGTCCGATGGTCAACGTCAGCGCGGCGTCGATGCCCAGCCGCTCCAGCTCCGGCGAGGCGAACCCGATACCGCCGTCGACCAGGATGACGTGGGCGAACCGGTCCGGATGCCGCGCGGCGGCCAGCACGGCGACGTAGGCGCCCATCGAATGCCCGACGATGACGGCCTGTGGCAGTCGGTAGGCGTCGAGGATGGCGATCAGATCATCGACGTGGGCGCCGAGCCCGGCGGGATGAACCGTGTCGGCGGAATCGGCCCGTCCTCGCAGGTCGGGCGCGATCACGTGGGCGTCGCCGGCCAGCTCGTCGGCCAGGGGCAGCCAGCTCAGTGCGTTGGCGGTGATGCCGTGCAGCGCGACGATCGGAACTGTCCCTTGGCCAAGCTCGTGGATGGCGAGGCGACCATTGACGACGTCGACCCAGTGCGCTGCGGCTGACGTCGTCATCGACGGGAACGCATCAGTGTCCGGTCGACTTGGTGCCGAGAAGGACATCCTCCCAGGACGGCATGGCCGGACGTTGCCCACGACGGGACGGCCGCACGGTCGGGGCCGGCGCGGCCGACCGAGCGGGCCCGGCCGACCGACTGGGCGTGTTGGGCATCGTGGCCGTGGTGGGCATGGTCGGATCCACCGACGGGTCGGTGCCCGTGCGGACCACCTCGTCCCGAATGACGGCCGGATTCACCCCGGCCCGTTCGTCGGTGATGGTCTCCTCGACCATGCGCTCGGCCTCTTGGGCCGCATCCGCGGCAGGCACGGCACGAGACGGCGGACCGAAGCGTGACGCCCGCCCCCCCGGCCGGTCGGCAGGCACTTCGGTCGGCACCGTCGGATCCAGCAACGCGCCGGCGGCCGTGTGCACGCCGGCGGCCGGCTGGGGGCCGACGGGCCGGAGTGGCCGGAGCACGCGGAGGGCCGGATCGACGATCTCGGCCGCAGCGTCGTCCCGGGCGGTCAGGGTGCCGCCTTCCGCGCCGGGATGGAACAGCCAATGCGCCCGGTTCTCCGAACGGCCGGCGTTCCAGGCCAGGCTGAGCACCCAACCGTCGTCCTCTTTGAACGCATCCCACCGCACACCGCCGTGATGGCCGCGCGCGGCCAGGGTGGCCGCCACCGTTTCCGCGACGGACGCCCGCGCGGTGATCCCGTCGATCGCCGGCCGGGCCTTGACCGCTCGCTCGACGACACTGGCGCGCTCCTGCAGCACGGGATACGCGTAGCGCTCGACCCGGGCGACGGTGATGCCGGCGGCCAGGGCCACCTGCTCCACACTGGCGCCGGCCCGGATCCGAGCCTGGATGTCCCGCGGGCGCAGCTGAGATTCCATCTCGATTTCCAGCTGGCCGAAGCGGCTCAGATCGCCGCGGGCCCCGGCGCGCAACCGGTCGTCACAGTCCAGCGAGAACTGTTCGCCGGTGGACGGGTCTTCGCACACCAGACTCTTGCCATTGTCGGCCAGACCCATTACCCGCAAGGGGCGCATAGCGTTCTCCTCCCGGACCAACGGATGGTCCGCCGGACGTCGGTGCTGCTCATCGGAAAACTTAACCGGTGGGCCCGACAGCCGTCCCCAGGCGCGCCGCAGAGCGCAAAACCCGTACCAGAGACAACGATCAGAGCTTGCCCACGACGTAGTCGATGCACTCGGTCAGCGCGGAGACGTCGTCCGGCTCGATCGCCGGGAACATGCCCACCCGCAGCTGGTTGCGGCCGAGCTTGCGGTAGGGCTCGGTGTCGACGATTCCATTGGCCCGCAACGTCTTGGCCACCACCGAGGCGTCTACCGCGTCGTCGAAATCGATGGTGCCGACGACCTGCGAGCGGATCTCCGGGCGGGCGACGAAAGGCGTTGCGAAGGAGGACTTCTCGGCCCATCCGTAGAGTCGGCTGGAGGAGTCGGCGGTCCGTTTGACGGCCCAGTCCAGACCGCCCTGGCCGTTGATCCACTCGATCTGATCGGCGAGCAGGAACAGGGTGGCGACCGACGGGGTATTGAGCGTCTGGTCCTTCGTGGTGTTGTCCAGGGCGGTGGCGATCGACAGGAATTCGGGGATCCAGCGGTCGGTGGCGGCGATCTCCTGGATCCGGTCCAGCGCGGCGGGGGAGGCCAGCGCGATCCACAGGCCGCCGTCCGAGGCGAACACCTTCTGCGGGGCGAAGTAGTACACGTCGGACTCGGTCACATCGACCGGCAGTCCACCCGCACCCGAGGTGGCGTCGATCAGGACCAGTTGGTCCTTCGTGGCCCCGGCCGGCCGGGTGACCGGTACGGCGACCCCGGTGGACGTCTCGTTGTGGGCCCAGGCATAGACGTCGACATCCTCCTGGAACACCGGGTCGGGCGCGTCGCCCACCTCGGCCTTGATCACCGTGGGGTCGTCGAGGAACGGCGCTCCCTTCGTCACGGTGGCGAATTTGGCGGAGAACTCGCCGAACGCCAGGTGCTGGGACTTCTTGCGGACCAGGCCCAGGGCCGCGGCGTCCCAGAACGCCGTCGTCCCGCCGTTACCGAGGATGACCTCGTAACCGGCGGGCAGGTCGAACAACGTACGGAGCCCGACCCGGACCCGGTGTACCAGCGTCTTGACGCCCGGCTGCCGGTGTGAGGTCCCCATCACGCTCGAGCCGGAGGCGGCCAGCGCGGTAAGCGCCTCGGGGCGCACCTTCGACGGGCCACAGCCAAATCGGCCGTCAGTGGGTTTCATGGTCTCGGGCAGCACCAGGGTGGTCGGATCGGCCATGACAGGCGGCTCTCCTTGTTGTGACGTAGGTGGAAGGGGACGTAGCTGGAAAGGCCGCCGCGAGAAGCGATTGTGGCAGCGGGATGATTGTTTCACTGGCCCGGCCCACCTGCGGACAGGCATGATGGCGGCAGCTTCTCGCGTCTGCCTCTTTCTCACGTCTAACTCGGAGAGACCATGTCCGACTGGAACACCCAGATCATCGAAGAGTTTCGCGCCAACGAGGGCAAGGTCGGCGGCAACTTCGCAGGAGCCCCGTTGCTGTTGCTGCATTCCATCGGTGCCAAGTCCGGGCTGGAGCGGGTCAACCCGATGATGTACCTGGCCGACGGCGACCGTTACCTGGTGTTCGCCAGCAAGGCCGGCGCCCCGGTGAACCCGGACTGGTACCACAACCTGCGGGCCAACCCACGGGTGACGATCGAGGTGGGCACGCAGACGATCGAGGTCGAGGCGACCGAACTGGTCGGCGAGGAGCGGACCCGGATGTACGACAAGCAGGCCTCGCTCTATTCGGGGTTCGCCACCTACCAGGAGAACACCGACCGGGTCATTCCGGTCCTGGCACTGACCCCGGTCAAGTAGCGAGCCGCGTCACCCGGCCAGGGCCAGGCCGCCGAACCCGTCGACCAGCTCCGGCTTGCGGGGCTGGTGACCGTCGTAGATCGCGGACGGCCGCACCAGGCGACCCAGCCTCTTCTGCTCGAGGATGTGCGCGCTCCAACCGGCCGTCCGGGCACAGGTGAACATGGCCGGCATCATGGCGGCCGGCACCCCGGCGAAGTCCAGGATGACGGCGGCCCAGAACTCGACGTTGGTCTCGATGGCCCGGTCGGGGCGGCGTTGCCGCAACTCGGCCAGCGCCGCCTGCTCCAACGCGGCCGCCGCCTCGTAACGTGGGGCGTTCAGCTCCTGGCAGGTGCGACGCAGCACCCTGGCCCGCGGATCCTCGGCCCGGTACACCCGATGGCCGAAGCCCATCAACTTGTCGTGGTTGTCCAGGATGCTTCGCACCAGGGCCTGGGGGTCGCCGGTGTCCTCGGTGGTCTTGATCATCGGCAGGACCCGGGCCGGGGCGCCCCCGTGCAGAGGGCCCGACATGGAGCCGACCGCGCCGGCGAAGCAGGCGGGGACATCGGCGCCGGTCGAGGCGACGACCCTGGCGGTGAAGGTGGAGGCGTTCATCCCGTGCTCGGCCGCGGACACCCAGTACGCGTCGATGGCGCGGACCTGTTCCGGCGAGGGTTCACCGAGCCACATGGTCAGGAATCGCTCGACCACGGTGGGCGCTGCGTCGAGCAGGGATTGCGGCACCTCGGGCAGGTTGCCGCGCGCCGACCGGGCCGCATAGGCCAAGGTGGCCGACGTGGTCTGGGCCAGTTGGTCTCTGGCCTGGTCGTCGCTGATGTCCAGCAGCGCCGCGAACCCGCGGGTCGTGGCCAGCAGCGGCAGGGAGGCCTGGACGTCGACCCGAACGTCACCGGAGGAGAAGGCGGGCATCGAGATGTCCACGGGCAGACGGGCGCCGAACGAATCGTCCACCAGCAGGGACCAGACGTCCTCGAAGCCGACTCGGCCGACGAGATCATCGATGTCGACACCGCGATAACGCAGCGAGCCGCCATCCTTGTCGGGTTCGGCGATAGCGGTATGAAAGGCGACAACACCTTCCAATCCGGGCACGAAACCGTCGGTCTTGGCCGCGGTAATGGCAGTTGTTGTGGCCAATTCGGGCACCTCCACGTTGAGGGTCGGCGTGAGTCGAGCGGGAAAGAACGGGATGGCCTCGCTGTAAGGGTGATTCTGGATCGGGCGCTGGAATCCGTGGAAACGGTCGTTCACCGAGCCTGACGTCACTGTCCTCCCTCGACCTGTGTAGGCGCCATGTTCGGCTTGGTGGTCTTGATCACGTGGTGAGGAGCTGCGGGCGGACCGGTTGTCACTGTCCGCAACGCGGACGTTACTTGGGGTTGAGTAGCGTCCCGGATTTATGACGGGTGAGCCCTTCGCGGGGCCTGATGGCGAGGAGCAATCGCAGGTCGCCGTGAGCACCGAAAGGGGCGATAACGTGGGGCCGAGCGGCAATACCGCGCCGGAACCAGCTGCCATCCCGGTCGAACCGGTTCCTCCGCCGGCCGCGAAGGCCAGGCCGCGGTCCAGGGCGGTGAAGCCCACGCCGGCAACCGCTACTCCGCCACCGGAGCCCGGGTCGGCCGGGCCTGAGCAGCTGGCCGCGTCGCCGCCGAAGCCGAGGACCCGGCGCAAGGCGGCAACTCCAGCGGCGGTGCCTGCCGAGTCCGATACGCCCTCGCCCACGGAGTCGGACTCGACGACCAAGGCACCGCCGAAGCCGCGGGCGACCCGGAAGCCCAAAGCCTTGCCTCCGGAGTCCATGCCGCTGAGGGAGTCCATGCCGCCGACGGAGTCCACGCCGCTGACGGAGTCCATGCCGCCGACGGAGTCCATGCCGCCGACGGAGCCCATGCCGCCGACGGAGCCCACGCCGCCGACGAAGCCGCGGGCGACCCGGAAGCCCAAAGCAGTGCCTCCTCCTGAGCCCACGCTGCCACCCGAGCCCACGCCCCCGCCGAAGCCGCGGGCGACCCGGAAACCGAAGGCCGCGCCGCCGCCGGAGATCGCCCTACTCGCACCCACCCCGGAGGAACCGGATCCGGTCGCCACGGCGGAGGCTCCCTCCGAACCAACGGCGGAGCCCTCTACCGAGCCGAAATCGGTTGAGGTCAGCCGGTTCACCACCGAATATGTGCCGCCCCCGCCCAAGCCCGAGTTCAAGAAGCGGCGGCGATTGACCCCGGAGGAGGCGGAAGTGGAACGTCAGCGAAGGGCCGTTCGGCGACGTCGTCGGCGCAATGTCGGTTTCGTCCTGCTCGGCATCGGGGGGTTGATCCTGTTCGCCGGCGCGTGGGTGACCTGGCGGACATATCAGGCGTACAGCCACCTGCAGGTCGCTTCGGATCAGGTTTCCCAGCTCCAGGCGGAGATCAAGGACGTCACGTCGATCGATCTGAAAGCCACCGACGAAACCGTGGCGAACCTGCAGGCCGAATCGGCCAAGGCCCAGTCGGCGGTCTCCGATCCGTTCTACCGGGCGGCGACGGTGCTGCCGTGGGTGGGGCCCAACCTGCACGCCATCAGCGAAGTGACCGCCACGGTCGACTCGCTGTCCATCGACGTGGTGCCCTCGCTGGTGCAGATCGCGAAGACGCTGAATCCGTCGGAGCTGGCCCCCAAGGACGGCGTCATCAAGCTGGCCCCGATCGAGGCCGCGTCCCCGCTGTTGCAGAAGGCGGATTCGGCGGTGAATGCCTCACGAATCAGGCTGGCCGCCATTGATCGATCCGCCGTCGTGGAACAGGTCAACGGCGCCGTCCTGACGCTGTGGAGCAAGTTGGACCAGGCGTCGTCCATCACCGCAACCGGGGCCAGGGTGGCGCGGCTGTTGCCGCCGATGCTCGGGGCCGGCGGACCGCGCACCTATCTGGTCGCCTTTCAGAACCTCGCCGAGCTGCGCGCGACCGGGGGCATCTTCGGGTCCTTCGCGGTGGTGCGCGTCGCCGACGGCAAGATCAGCATCATCGACCGGGGGCGGGCCAGCCGCTCGATCGGTTTCTTCAATCCGCCGATCGAGCAGCTGGACCCGAAAATCACCGACCTCTACAGCGATTTGATGGGCGTTTACCCGCAGGACGTGAACTTCACCCCCGATTTCCCTACGGCCGCCGGACTCTTCGCCAAGATGTACACCGCTCGTAAGGGAACAGCTATCGACGGAGTGCTGGCCACTGACCCTGTGGCGCTCTCGTACGCACTGAAGGGGATCGGCCCGATCGATGTCGGTGAGGGAGTCACTCTGACGAGCCAGAATATCGTCACGACCCTGCTGTCGTCGGCCTATGCGATGTTCGAGAATGACGCCGATCAGGCGGTCCGGGACGGATTTTTGGCCAACGCGACCACGACTGCGTTCCAGAAGGTGATGGCGGGCAGCGGGAATGCCCACGCCCTCATGAGCGGTTTGACGCAGGCCGCGCGGGAGCGGCGAGTGTTGATCTGGAGCGCCGACGACGGGGAGCAGGCGGACATTTCTCAGACCACTCTGGCCGGGACCCTGTCCGAGGCAGTCCAGAATCCGACCATCGGTGTTTTCCTGAACGACGGTACCGGAGCCAAGCTGGACTTCTACCTGACCAATTCGGTGGCTGTCACACCGGGTTCCTGTCAGGCGGACGGTCGTCGACAACTGCATGTGGCAGTCACCATGCGCTACACCGCTCCACCGGCGGGCCTTCCCGCCGAGGTGGTCGGAGACGGTCAGGCAGCGGGGCAGAAATACGTCCTGCAGACCAGGGTGCTGCTGTTTGCGCCGGTAGGCGGCGGTGTCGTCGACGTCAGCCAGGACAAGAAGACCGTGGGCGTGATGAGGGGCGACGACCGCGGGCGCGAGGTCGGGCAGGTGATCGTCCGTCTGCCCCCGGGCGACACCACGGTGTTGGACTTCACCGTGCTGGCTCCGGTCAATGCCGAGGCAGTCGGGCAGGACGTCGTTCCAGCCCTGGTCCTGACCCCAGGTGTGCACCCCTGGACGACGTCTATCGCCCCCTATCAAGGATGCGGAACCTCCGGGTGAGCGTCGACTCCACAGCCAGCATTGTGATCAGTCTGACCCAAAATCAAATGGGGGAACTATTGTGGATCACCCGACCCGAGGTATGACTGCCAGTCACCCCAGGCAAGAATCACCTGTCGCGGGCACACTTTCGGGTGAGCAGCGTTTAAAGCCAGGACCCATTCGATGCGCCCGGTCACCCTTCGCAATTTGTCGCACATCAGGCCTTTGCTCAACAGCTTCACGAGACTTCACACATGCCATACGCTTTGGCCCATCGGACCCCACCGGCGGTGCTGGGGGAAATTTGACTATGTGGATGGGGTGTTTCGGATGCTGCGAAGATTCTTGACTGCGACGGCGGTGGCCTTGGTCGGACTATTCGCGGTGGTTCCGAGCGCGTCGGCAGCTCCGGCTGCCCCCGGCGCTCCGATCATCGTCGCCCCGGTAGTCAACGTGTCCGGCTCCTACAACGTCGTCGTGCAAGTGTTCGTCAACGTCACCATCGTCAACAACGGCGGAGTCGTCATCTTCGGCGGTGGTGGATTCCGCCCCCGCGAGCGGATCAACATCGCCGTCAGCTACGGCACGCCGAACGGATTGCGCTCCAACAGTGCCCTCCGGCAGGCGTCCGTTGCGGCAGCCGGTACCGCCACCAGCGCGGATGCGTCAGGATTCTTCTCCGTCCCGGTGCATCTCACGCAGGTCGGAACTGCCGTCCTTACGGCAACCGGGGCTGAAAGCGGCAGAACCGCCAGTCTCACCGTCCAAGTCCAGCCGTCAGAGGCAACCTCGACGCCCGATACCACAACGGTCGAACCTCCCATCACCAGCCCGGAAGTTGCACCCGTTGCTGCGGCAGGTGGCGGAGACGGAACTGGCTTGGCCTACACCGGCGTCAGCATCGCCGGCCCGTTGACGGTCGGCGCCGCGGCACTGATCACCGGACTTGCGTTCTTATTCTTCGGCACGCGACTGGCGATCCGGCGCAGGCACACGGCTGCGCATCGCTGAGCACCACATAAGCTCCATTGATCCGGTTGGACGGTAGGTCTCGTCCAACCGGATCATTTTGTCCGAACCTCCGACCGCTCTGGACGCCGGTGACTGAACCGACCCCTGACCAATGGCGGCTGCCGGGCTACAACGGAAACTGGGTAACAAGTCGCGTATGGTGCCGGAACGAACTTGTCACCGAATCGTCGGGGCGCTGTCCCAGGCCCCCCGATTAGTTTCCTGGACGACCCTGACCTCGAAACCCTTACGTCCGTCGAACAACTCGTGAATTAGAATTGCGCAGAGAGGGCCAAAAACGCGCTCAACGATCACCCCAGTTTGAACGAGCACTCGCAGCAGCTCAGTGGATCGGTGCCGCTCAAGGGAACGAAAGGATTGGACACCCAGGTGGGATATGCAGACTACCTCCGAGCTGTTCGCAAGTACTGGTGGATGGTGTTGGTCGCGCTCGTTCTCGCCCTTGGCGCCGGTGCCTATGTGACCATCACGACACAAAAGCAATATGCCACGACAGTGACATTCTTTGTGCAGACGCCGTCCGACCAGCTCAGCATGGCGGCTCAGGGCGATACGTTCGGCCAGAAACGTGTTAATTCGTACGTCCAACTCGCAAACACCGATCGGTTGCTCAGGCCGGTGTTAGCGGACACAAAACTTCCGCTCACCACCGGCGAGTTGTCCAAGGAGATCGTCGCGTCCGGCGACATCAATACAGTATTGCTCACCGTCACAGTCACCGACCCGATGCCGAAACGATCCCTACAGATTGCAACTTCGGTATCAACCCAGTTCGTGAAAGTGGTGACGGCCCTCGAAAGTAGCTCCGCGGGTGGGAATTCTTCGGTGCGACTTGAACTGGTATCGGGTCCGACCGTGAATCCGGTTCCCGTCGAGCCTAAACCCCTATTGAACTATGGTTTGGCAACTATCGTAGGATTAATCCTCGGAATAGGCGTCTCGATCCTGCGAGAGGTCCTCGATACTTCGGTTAGATCGTCTGCAGCATTGGAGCGTGCGTCCGGGGCAGCGGTGATTGGAATGATTGCATTCGACGATACCGCACGACGAAGCCCGCTGATTGTTGACAGTCACGCTCAGTCCAAACGAGCAGAGGCATTTCGACAGCTGAGAACAAATCTAGACTTCGTCGACGTCGATAACCCGGCGAAGGTTGTTGTCATCACTTCGTCGATCCCGAACGAGGGCAAGTCCAGTACGGCAACCAATCTAGCCGTTATCTTCTCCGAGGCCGGAAAGAAGGTATTGTTGATTGACGGTGATCTCAGACGACCGAAGGTTGCCGAATATCTCGGCGTGGAGGGTACGTTAGGGCTTACCAACGTCCTCGCCGGTCAAGTCGGTGTGAGCGACGTGCTGCAGCCCTGGGGTCGCGGAGGATTGACCGTTTTGCCGAGTGGATCCCTGCCGCCTAATCCGTCGGAGCTATTAGGTTCTAATACGATGATCGAGCTACTTAAGGAGATGTCACACGCTTTTGATGTGGTCTTGATCGATACACCGCCGCTTCTGCCGGTGACAGACGCCGCAGTGCTCGCCGCTCACGCAGACGGTGCTCTCCTGGTAGTGCGGCACGGTGGCACGAGTCGTCACCAAGTCTCGATGGCGGCGGGCGCTCTAATTAAGGTTGATGCTCGACTTCTCGGCTCCGTCCTAAATATGGCTCCAACGCGCGGCGCTGACTCTTACGGCTACGGCTATGGCTATGGCTACTATCAAGATAAGGTAGCGAAACCTCGGTCCAACAAGGATCTACGAGTTGCTCGAGATGAGACGGACTTAGGCACTCACGACTTAGTCACCCAGATACCGAGTGAAGCCAACGGCCGGACTGCTTCAAAAGACGGGCAGCGAGGGTTTAGTGCTGGGGGAAAACACAAAGTCGGCGACGCATCTGTTAGGAGTGTAGTTGGCCCAGAATAGAAGTGAGTCGAACTGCGCCGCCCAGACCGGCGTCAGCGTATCTCTGTCTTGGGTATCGGATTACGCAAGGTTGAATTACGCGAAAAGAAGCAGCGGGCGAGAGAAATCTCGAAGCAAGTTATCGCCGTAGTTGTATTTTCAGCATGGTCCCGCTTGTTCGTAGTGTACCTGCACCTAAATATGTCGCCGCACCTTGCACCCGCAACCTCACGGCTCAGGTGATTGGAGCCGTTTCGGCCGAATGTACTGAGCCACCATATTACTTGATTCAGTCCATCAGCGGTTATCCCACTTGACCGACTTTCGAGCACGGTTTACGGCTCGGCGGTTGGCATAGTATCTATTTCACATCGTAATAGCAGGTAGAAGCAATCGACGCGCTGCAGCAGGCGGGAAGGTCTCAACATCGTCTTCGTACTGTCAGCTAATTGACTCGACCAACGGCGCA
The DNA here is from genome assembly GCA_964250735.1 of uncultured Nakamurella sp. GTDB lineage: Bacteria > Actinomycetota > Actinomycetes > Mycobacteriales > Nakamurellaceae > Nakamurella. Next base: position 11,660 of record CAXUHA010000006.1, read on the forward strand.
TGCCGTCAGACTTCGGCTGACTGGATGGCCGCGCTCGGTCCCGTCCAATTTCGCGCGGCAGGCGTGTTCCGACGGGCCCGGGAATTTCGAACATTGTCACGTCACCAAAACGGGACTGTTTCGCTTTCGGAGCGGTCAAGGTGATGGCACACCGTCTCGAGGCGGACCTGGCCTGCGACTATGCGGCGGTCGAGTTACCACTTGGCTGCCCACCTACCCACTTCTTCAGATATTTATTGACACGCCCGTACCCGGCCGGCCACAACTGATGAGGCCCGTGTTATTCGTAAGGCGCGGTACCCCCTCGACGCGGACGACCCAAGGTCCGGCGATCACCGCGAGGGGTGCTGACACATCGACCACTTCCCAGCCGGGACCGGGGGGTCAGTAGCGGAGGCGAGGATGTCGATTCCCTATGCTGTGGTGGAGCAACCGGTGGCCGCCTTTGACGGAGCATTTGGAATCACCAGCCGAGTCCGATCAACCGACGAACGCATAAGGCCGGACGAATGCACCCGAACACACACTATGATGATCCCAAAGCGGCATCGACCGAGATGAGACTGCCTTTATAGGTCAAACGCGGCGATTGGTGGCTCCAGAGAATTGGAAGTTATGTTGTGAAAAGTTGGTGCACTCTTGGCGCTGGGGGCAACTGGCTCGAACCGATCGAAGGACGACGCAAATGAAGATCTGGATCTGGCGAATCGCACGCTACCTCGCGATTCAGGGTCTCAGCCAAGTACTAGCTTTCGTGACAGGACTATTAATTGTACGCTCGCTTCATAAGGTTAACTACGCGTACTACGCGATTGCGATTGCCGCCATTAGTGCTGGCACCCTTCTCAGTGATTCGGGGATACGTGCAGCATTGATGTCGAAAGGCGCCCGGTTCTTCGAAAATAAGCAGCGTCTCGGACGCTTATACGCGAACGCATACAGTTACCGCGCCCGATTTGGATCAATTATTTTCGTCCTCTGTCTCGGTGTCCTCGCTTGGCTGCTGAATCGGAACGCGGCGTCCGTGCTTCAGAATGTAACCTATGTAGCATTGGTAGGCGCCTGTTTCGTGCCAATTATCGGAATTGGAATCCTTGAGCCGTATCATAGACTAAACCTTAACATAACACTGCTGCAATGGTTGTCGCTTGGGATCGCGGGCCTACGTCTTGTCCTCGTTGTTTCGCTGGTGGAGGCGAGATGCCTAACTGTTGCGACCGTCCTCGCCGCCAACTGCATTTGCTTCTTTGTCAATATGAGAATACTTCGAACGCGCGCACTTCGAACCATCAGTCTGTCGCGCGGTCTTTCAGGCGATCGTGCCGAAGACTTTGGCGACTTTTCCGCCAATATACGGCGCACCTTTCCGACCAGTCTGCTGCTGATATCAGGTGAGCAGATCTATCTGGTATTGCTATCTGTTCGAGGGTCTGCGACTGTAGTCGCCGAGGCCACCGCTATGTCCCGGTTCGCGGTAGCGTTCGTGATTGTGAATTCGCTTATTAGCGATGTGGCCGCCCCGATACTCGCTCGAACGCCTGTTCGGCGTCGGTTGCTCGCGTACCGAACTGCAGCGGTAATCGGTGGCTACCTCCTGACCGGCGCTGCTCTTGTAATAATAGTTTACTTTCTTCGCACTCCATTGCTGCTACTTCTGGGCCCCGAGTACGCCGGTCTAAATACGCCGCTACTTATCTTCGCTGCTGGCTATGCGCTTTCCTACGCCGGGTATTGCTTCGACACCTTGAACCAAGCCAGAGGGTGGCTGCGCTTCTCCTGGACCTACATACCTTTGACGTTCCTCTGGCTTCTGTTCGGTATCGGCATGCTCGATCTAAAGTCGATTGAGCAAGCGTCCGTGTTATTTCTTCTCCTGGGGGTACCGCTCTTTGTTATGCAGTGTTGTCGGTTCGTTGCTGGCCTGGCTAGCATTAAGTCGTAGGTGCTGCAGCATGATTGGCCTCCAACTGCCTTCAGCTTGTGCCCCGGGCCTGATCGTTCGTAGTTCCTGGCTAACTCCAGCGGTTCCGGGCGAAGGCCCGGAACCGGTGGCCCCCGGTGCAGCTCTGGTCACGCTGCATGGTTCGTTCTTCGGCCGGTTAATGGCGGTAGATTTCAGCGAGCGGTACCGCGACCTGCTGGCGGTCTGCTATGACTGCGTCCACGGGAGAGTGCTCAACGCCTACTACCCCGCTCGGGCACGCGCCGGGCGGGTTCCGGGACTGGTGGCGACGGTTGCACCCGGACAGTGGGCAGCATCTGGACGACAACCATTTGATGCGGATGGCGGCTCAGTTCGCCCGTCGATCATGGCGCGGCGCGGCGCGCACGGATTGCCGGTGATCCATTGGGCCGAACGGTTCTGCTCCGCGCCGGACTGCGTCGCCATCGCTTCATCCCCCGACCACACCGGGACGAACTACCCACACCATCCACGATCGGCGCGATCCGGGTCGGCGGGATCGACCTGAACCGGCCCCTTACGCACCACGCGCTAGCCGCAGTCCTAGTCATGCCGCCGTACCTTACGGATTCGCCGTCACCCAGTTCGCCGAGCAGGCACACACCATGACAGGGCAAACCCTGACTGTTATACCATCCGCCACGCCCACTACGACCTGCGAAGGAGCCGCGGGAAACAGCTGAAAGTCAAATCCGGCCGGAGCCGCCGATACCACGTAATACCGGAAGCCGCCCGCACCACCTCTGCGCTGCTCACCCGCCACGACCAGGTCATCGCCCCGAGCCTGGCTGGCGTCCTCAGCCCACGACAAGACCGCAAACCGAAAATCCGGACACAGATCGGCCGCGACCACGAAGCCCTAGGGATCGACATGCTAACCCGCTTTCAACGACATCGATATCACCGTGCAAGTAGCCGCAAAGACAACAAATTTTCGGTACCCTTTCCGCCAGTCTCTAGAACACCCAAATCGCTTGGCGGCGCTGACAGAGAATGCAAGCGGAAACGGCCGGAGAGGGCTAGACCAAGCTGGTGCGGTCAAAAGGCGGCGCGCCCGTGATACCCTTGAGTTCTTCTAAGGCGCGCCTTGGACACAACGCATTCGGCAGCTGGCGCTGCCACTTCGGGAGGTAGGCGATGACGGGGATTCCCATGCGCATTGGGGGGTCCGCGGTTTCCTCCATCGAGGCCACGAGGCGGGCGGAATCGAAGCCAGAATCAGGTGCGCAGAAAGCCTTTTCGAAAGTGGCAGTGCTGTATGTTCATATGTGGATTATAGAAGGAGCCTTACGTAAATGGGTTCCGGGCAGCGAAAACGTCTTCTACATAGCTAGGGATGCCATGCTGCTGCTGGCGCTCGCCCTCATAGGGGCATTTGCCGCGGGCCCCCGTAGGTCCACCGTCGGCTTTTGGGTACTACTGGCTGGCCTCACCATTTATGCCGCGTGCCAAGGCCTCGCCCTTCATTTATCGCTCCCGGTAATAGTGGTGGGATTAAGAAGCTATGCGGCTCCAGCATTCCTATTATACGGGGCGTGGCGTTACCGACCCGTAGGTCTTGACATTCGATTGGCGCGGGTCGCGGCCCTCTATGCACTACCGGAGGCCGCCTTGGTGACAATGCAGGTCCTTAGTTCGCCCTCGAGTATCATCAACCGTCAGGCGAGTGGCGAGGTTGCCAGCTTTATTAATTTCGGTGTGGTGCGTGCGAGCGGTACGTTCAGTGCTCCGGCTGGGCTATGTGGGTACGCGCCACTTGCACTCGCGGCTTGCATCGGTCTTCTGGTTGCGCCACAGTCCGCACGAGCGCGACTATGGACGCGACTGAATCTTTGCGCCATCATAATGATTTTAGTCCTGGGAGGCAACCGACTAGCTGTATTCGTGTCTGTTTGGGTTGTGGTCTTCTTCCTGGCGCACCAAGTTGCGAATGCAAGCGCCAAGGCCATTGTTCGTATCGCAACAATGTCCCTGTCAGCGGCCGTCGTGGGTGTTACCTTATTGGCAGTGTTTCCTGGGGTTATTGGCTCGTTCACGATGCGCTTCGAGCGCGCCTCGGCCTCCGAGGACACGCCAATGAGGATTCTGGACCAAACGTTTGGATTTCTTGGGTATCCCGCTACTTTAGCGGGCAGTGGTATCGGGGTACACAGCCAGGCTGGAATTAGCCTTGGTTCGGGTGGGCCCTGGGTTGAGTGGGACGCGACGAGATGGGTTGCGGAACTGGGTGCGGTTGGTATTCTACTTGCTATATGTCGCCTATTGGCCGCGTTCGTCCTATTATTCGTGTTACTGAAGACTCTTCGAAGGCGGACGGCCCTGTGCGCTTGCGTTGCTGGTGCTCTTCTTCCGGTGGTGACCTCTGGTCAAGTAACTCAGTTCCCTTCGAATCAAGCCCTATTTTCCGTGGCCAGCTCGATCGTCCTGATGAGCTGGGTTTCCGATCGTTCCGGTGTACCACGTCAGGAGCGGTTCCCGTCGTAGCGGTTCCGGATGGTGTTTTGACCCGATGAATGGGGCACTGACTTTCCGAGCTGTGGCTCCGGCCGCAGTTCGCCTTTCTTGAACGGCCGGCGAGGTCGCGAGTCGGCGACTAGACGCTGGGCCTTCAGGACTTCCTTCAAGGGAGGCGCGGTTACGGCGATCGTCCGCCAGAGCCGTCAACGTCAACTCACCTGCTCCAAGGCTGAGCCCGGCTACCCCCGAATGGCTCCAGATAATTGAACATATTCAAACGTTGAAACGATGGTTCGAGAGCCGAATGCTACGAACCTTCATGCGCGGCCAGCACTTTGCGCCTCGGTCAACCCTATCCAACGCAGGGCCCCGCACCGTGCACTGCCTCCGCTCGCAGCTCCGGCTGGGGCGGCCCGAGAAGTGCTAGTCACGAAACGGTCGACCCAGCGCGCTAGCGGTGGCGGCTGAGCGAATCAAGCGTGTGGTGGGAGGGTATTCGATACGAGCCGTTCCCGCCAAGACACGCTGCTAAGGCCCGTCCGGCAGATTGTCCACGATCGACACTGTCAAATGGGCAGATTTGACGATAGAATGTGCGTATGAGTCTAATCAAGGCGCAAGGGCATTAAGCTCAAGGTATGACCCTCATGGCTATACTAACGTGCCATAACCGCCGCGCACTGACCCGACGTTGCCTCAGCTCGCTTGCGGCCTCCTGCGAGTCGGCAGGTATCGACGCTGTGGTGACGCTGGTAGACGACGGCTCCACCGACGGTACATCGGAGACTGTTCGGCGGGATTTTCCGTTCGTGAAAATCATCCCGGCCGACGGCTCGTTGTTCTGGGCGAAGGGAATGGCGCTAGCAGAGAAGTACGCACTCGCACAGGGAATGCGGCAGGGTGACTACCTTCTTTGGCTAAATGATGATGTCGAATTATACCTGGACGCGATCGAGGTTTTGCTTAAGACGGATGGACAGACGGGGACGGGCGTTGTCGTGGGATCCGTTTGCCTCGGCCCTGAAAGTGATCAGATCTCCTATTCGGGTCTGAAACGAACCTCTGTCCGCAAGTTTGGATTCCGGAAGGTGGCTCCGACCGGGTCTTCAGAGTACGTTGATAGCTTCAACGGGAACGTCGTCTTGCTTAGTTTTGACGCCCACCAGGCGATCGGAAGGATTGAGGGCAGATACGCACATGCCCTCGCGGATATTGATTACGGGCTACGCGCAGTGAAAGCGGGACATCGACCGATCCTAGCCGGGACGAGTGTTGGATGGTGTGCACCGAATTCCCCGGTACCGACCGAAAGTCTCTGGCCCGCGTGGAAACGCCACGTATCCCTCACCAGCGCTTTCCATCCAAGTTCGTATGCCCTATTCTTGCGCAAGCACGATCATCGACTTTGGCCGCTCCGATTTATAGCCTCCTATTTCAGATGGTGGATCGGTCAGTTGGGCAAAACATTTCCAATCTTTGCAGGATCGCGCTGTTCCCCAGATTGAAGCTACTCCGCTTCAGATGAACCTACTCCGGTAGTGATGACAAGGGAGCAGCCACGGCTGGTGATGGCGCCATGGTGACGGTAGTTGCTTCGCCGCGGCGGCCGCGTGGGCGAGCGTGGCGGTGTCTGGGTATCCGGCAATCTGCATTGGCTTGGACGTTGAGGATCGAGGTTCACCCGGCAGTGGACAGATAGGCCGGCTTGCAGGCGGGTCATGTGGCGCTCCGAACCGAAGCGTGTCTGTTAATGATTCGGTCGGTGCCGGTGGTGATCCTGGGATAACGCGATCGGGTGTAATACGGACAATGTCTGGTTGGCGGTCGAGCCGTTGTTTATACCTGCGAGCGCAGGCTGACGGCGGTCGGTTGATCACCGGAGGATGTTGGAGAGAACGTGGTGGCGCTACCGCGTCCGATCCGTCGCGGGGGGCCCTGCAAGGCGGATTTCGGACCGTGTAAGACTGCGTGGAGGCGCCATTCCGTCGGTCCATGGACGGGCGCGTCGTCGGGAACTGCGTGTCGCCCGCAAACTGGTGATTGGAGACGATCCGGTCGACTTGCTCGCCGGGGTGATGTAGGTCGATCTCACATTGGCGCCGGTCCACCAACACGCCGCAGAGCCCGCAAGCGTGCTTGCAGGGGCCCGGGCGCCATGTCGGCCGTCCCGGGGTATACTTGGTGCACCGTCGATTGACAAGAAAGTTCACCTTCAAGCCGGCTGAGTCAGCGACACGGCAATATCCGATCTTAGGTTGTTGCTGGCGGCTAAGAACAACGAAGGCGAGCCCTAACCCAGATCGACTTTCGAGCTAGTATGCTGGGTCGCGCCTAGCGTCCTGATACAGGGAAGGCACCTTTGACGAACGCCTCAAGTTATCATGAAGGCTGCCGGTGAGCGGGGACAGTAGGAGAGTCATAGTCAGCCACGCAAGCGGAAATCGAAATGTTCGCGAAACGCTAACCGCGCTGAGCGACGCCTCGCTTCTCTACAAGTTCTGGTCGACGCTCGCATGGCCGGGCGACATCAATAGTCGGTACGGGGTCCTGCCAGTACCTGTGTCTAAGATGCTCAAAAAGCGACAGTACACGATGTTGCGAAGGAACCAAATCAGGGTCTCGCCGTTCCGAGAGTTATTCCGCAGCTCCTTGAGGGTCGCACCCGCGCGGTCACTCAGGAAGATGGCCGAAACGGATGAGCGATTTGGAATGACCTGGGTCAGTGAGGGTCTCGATCGCAGAGTGGCCCGTTCGCTTCCTGAGCATGTCTCTGCGGTGTATAGCTATTTGGATCAAAGCTCGAGCGTCTTTAGGGCGGCGCGGTCATTGGGAATCAACAGGATACTGGAAGTGCATCACGTTCATTGTGCGACCGCGCAACGTCTGGTGGATGACGAGCGGGAGCGGAGTCCGGAATGGGCTAATACGCTGCCCCGTGCAACTCATTTTGCTCGTTCATTAAAACGACAAGATGAGGAAATTGCGCTAGCAGATGCGGTGGTTTGCCCGAGCCGTCAGACCGCCGAGAGCGTCGTCGCGGTTAGGCCCTCGGCCAGTATAGTCATGGCACCATACGGATGCCCGCCGGCTTCGCCATGGTCTCGGATCGGTAATTGGGAAGGCCGGGCGCCGCTAAGGATACTGTATGTTGGCAGGTTGACGGCGACAAAGGGTCTGGCTGATGTAGCAGCTGTCAAACAACATTTCGGAAATCGAGTCTCATTGTCCTTGATTGGCCATCGGCCTAACGTTATCCTGCCGGTTTTGGATACTTTGCTGGAGGCGAACAACTACCTGGGAACACTATTCCGAGATGACGTACTTCAGCAGATGGGTCAACATGACCTGTTGCTCGCTCCCAGCCTCTTTGAAGGGCGGTCCCTATCAGTGTTGGAGGCGCTGAGCGTCGGCCTCCCCGCGGTCGTGACGCCCGGTACTGGAACGGAGGACATTGTTTCGCGTGGAGGGGGGGTTGTTGTCCCTGCGCGTTCACCTGAGGCCTTGATCGACGCGATAGAGGCAGTATTTGCGACACCCGAGCGTATCAGTTGTATGAGTACAGCGGCCCTTGAATCAGCTACAATATTAACATGGGAAGGGTTTCGCCGAACCATCGTTGATTTGGCTCGTAGCATCTGACCTCTCCGATGGCGAGCATTCCATTCTCGTTTGCCGCAAGGGCACCAACAAGTCTCCGATGTAAGTTGCTGTAACGCCAAGTTGAGATGGCCGTTTCAGTTTAGTTATTGCTCCTAATTCTTCGAGACTTGATATTAGTCGCGGGGTAATTGTCCATTAATTCTAACCAGGCGTCTAGTGACGTTAGGCGCCGGCCCACCCTCCGCCGGTCGGCTCTTGGATGCCAATCAGGAGCCCATGCGATGACTCCGTTATTGTCCCGAAGAAGCCCGCGGTAGCCGAGCGGGTAGGAATGACAAATGTTCTATCGGCCCAGTCTGCGACTAGCCCCATTGAATCAAAGACACTATACGAATAGAAGACACCGTCACTATTCGATTCCATGTATCCCTTACCTCGGGTTCTTGCGCGCTCAAAGGTGGCCCAGAGGCCCGCCTTGTAAACTAATACCTTGGCTAGTCGACTACCTGACGAGCCCTGACCGAACCGATTAGAGTCCGAGACTGCGAGCAGTTTTCCACAGACCCTGGTCATCTCTCGTATCACCGGGTTCGGTTCGCGTATATGGTGCATTACGCCAGTAGCTATGACCATATCGAATTCACTGTCTTGGAACGGCAGGTTTTCTCCTGAGCCATTGATAATCTCTATATTATCGGCGGCTGTGCGGGCTGCGAGTTCTGGCACCGGCTCAACGCCTACTGCCCGGACCGCAGGCAGTCGACTCTTAATGAAATTCAGTGCTCGACCGGTACCAGCACCGACATCAAGCACGCTCTTGCAATCCAACATCTTCGCTAGAGTCGTCGCGTACTCGAGGGCTATAAAATGCTCGTCGCCTGGCACCACGTGGTCGTTATGGTAATCGCCTGCTCTGTTCTGGTAGTATGAACGTTGCCGTTCGACATGCGACTGGGGTTTCATGCTGATATCTTACCCTGTATTCACTGAAGCTGGGTCTGACGGCGGGTCATGGTTCCAGATTCGTAGCCAGCGTCCTAAGCCCTGTTGGAAGGAGCGATTGTGCGATCCATACGACCTCGAACAGAGCCTAATCTGGATTCCGGTGGTGAGGCTGGCGACCGAGTTGACCGCCTTAATGCACATGTTTGGCCCTGACCGGCACCCACCGTTGGCACCGAACCGGCGACAGCTGCGGCTTGTCTTGGTCGCCGGGCCCAGCGCCCCACATGGCGGATTTGGATTCACCTATCGGCCACGGACCCGACCGGCACTTGGTCATCGCCGGCGTCGCTCGATATCGCAACGCTGCCACAACCACCCTGACCTGCAGCAAACCAGCTGAGAGCAGCAGGAAGCCCACCGAAAGTGGAATTCGGCATCACCTAGTACTGCAACCGTAGTTCGTGATCATGGTGATTCGTCGCGTTGGCGGTAGTGATTGGCTCGGGCTCTGGTTTGGTGTCGACGTCGCCAGTGTGACCATTGTTGGAGTCGTTGTGGTGTGTGGTTCGGCTGTAGCAGGAGCGCGTCGAACAGCCGGCGGAGCTCGTTCAGGGTGACCGGAATCAACCCGTGACGGGCCGGACGTGCGGCGCGTTCCTGGGCCGCGATGACGGTGAGGAACGCGTGGGCGAGCATGGCGAGGGTGATCCACCGGTGCCAGGAGGTCCACCGCCGGACCTGGTGCTGGTCCAGGCCGGTAAGGCCTTTGCTGGTTTGGAAGCATTCCTCCACGCGCCAGCGTTGGCCGGCGACCTTGACCAGGGTGTGCAGCGGGATGGTGGTGGGTGAGTAGGTCCGGTAGTAGGCGATCTCGCTGGTGGTGTCGTTGCGGCGCAACAGCACCAAGGCGTGGCCGGTGCCGCTGGTGATTGGGATCCACGCCCACGCGTACATCCGGTGGCCGTGGGATCCGGCGCCGGCGGACAAGCGTTGCCAGGACGTGGGTGGTAGCGCGGCGGCGAGGCTGTCGACCTGCCAGGTCCCGTTGGCGGTGGCCACTCGGCGGTTGCTGGCGATAGGCAGCACGTACCCGATGCCGCGGTCTTCCAGGGTGGTGCGCAGGGCCGGGTCGGCGCCGTAGACCTCGTCACCGGCGACCCAGGACGCGGGTTCCGGCGTCCAGCGCGGCGGTGATCATGGCGGCGGCCAGGGCCGGTTTGGTCGCGAAGGCGGTGCCGGGTGGGATCCCCGCGGCGGTGCACGGTCGGGGTCGTCGGGCCAGGACTGGGGTAGATACAGGGCCCGGTCGATCAACGCATGTCCGGCCGGGGACGCGTAGGCCAGGTAGCCCGCGACCTGGGCGTTCTCGATCCGCCCGGCGGTGCCGGTGTAATGCCGTTGCACACCGACCGAGTGGACCCCCTTCTTCAGGTCTCCGGTCTCGTCGACGACCAGTGCCGCGCCGGGGTGGCTCAGGTGGTTGATCACAAACCCGCGGAGGTCGTCGCGGACCAGGTCGGCCTCCCACACCGATCGGGACAGCAGGTGCTGCAACGCATCTGGTGTCTGGGCCGGTTCTTCTCGGGCCGCATCGTCCGAGCCGTAGAATGTAATTGGGGTTTGGCAGCGAAAAGGTAGAGAGGAAGCTTGGCAATGCGATTCCTGCAAGTCAGTGCGGTGATCTCCATGACGTTCGGTGGCCCGTCGGTGAGCGTAGTGAGCATTGGCCGCGCTATCGGCGCGATGGGTAACACCAGTGTAACAGTGGCTGGAAGCTACGGCACATTCGCCGGGGGGCCTCTAACGAGCGACGAACGGAGCGAACTGTTGGCTTCGGTGTCGAATCTCAAACTGCTTGAGCCGATTCGACCGTATAGGCTCCAGAACGCCCGAGGCCTGTGGACAACAATCTTTCGCGAGGTTCGGCAAGCCGACTTTGTACACATCCATGGCACGTATATGCTACCGCAATTCGTTACCTACGTGGCGATTGCAGTCTACCGGCGGCGATATGGCTTGCAGCCTCATGGAAATTTCGAACCGTATCAGGCGAAGAAGTCGGCGTACCGGAAAGCGGTATACGATGCCGTAGTAGGAAGACGGCTTGTTAAAAACGCCGAGTATGTACTATTCGCCTCGGACACAGAGGCCGTCAGAGCTGTCAGGGTCGACCCGAAAAAGGCTTTAGTGGTCCCATTAGGAGCATTTCTCGCGCCCCCGCTGCCTGACCCGCTTATTGCAGAATTGCTCAGGTCAGCAGGCCCTCGGGGCGTCAGGTGTCTATTCCTTGGCCGTCTTGCGACGAAGAAGCGATTGGACTTGCTTATCAAGTCATGGGCCTTAGCGGCGAGACCAGACAATGCGCGCCTTCTGATCGCAGGTCCAGATGAAGACTGGACAGTCGACGATGTCCGTGAGCTTGCACGGAATGCGCACGTCGATTCTTCGGTTCACGTAGTGGGTCCAGTTTTCGGAGGCTATAAAACCTGGTTGTATGAGTCGTGCGGGATTTTCGTCCTTCCTTCAGACAATGAGAACTTCGCGATTTCCGTTGTGGAGGCGATGCAAGCAGGATGTTATATTTTGGTGACAGACCAGGTCGCTGCCGCAGCCCATGTGTCACGCGCTGGAGCCGGCAGTGTTTTCCTGGCGAACGATGAAACGTTACTTGCTCGCGCCCTCGAAGACGCTTTGCGAGCGGATGCGGACGATATGAGACGTGCCAGTTTAGCTGGTCAGGCTTATGTCGCCGAAAACTTAGGCTGGGGCAAAGTAGCGCAGGCGATCCAGGCGAGGGTTAACATCCACATGCCCACGGCGGCGAGTAACTCCGTAAACCTACCATCCGCAACCGACGATTCAGTTTGAGCTGCACCGGTCCGAATCAGGTTGATGCATCTGTTGGCCCGTGCAGGGGTCGCTGGGTCAAGGATCGCAACGCCGTACAGCGGCCCGATGCCAAGGCGGTCAGGTACGGGGTGCCCGAGATTCAAGGGTGTCGCTGCGCGTGAAGTAGGGCGGCGTCTGGGAAGCTGCCGCGCCCCTTCGGTGCCGCCCACGACAGCGATCCGCACGTCCGTGCCCGGGTGTCCGCTCGACCTACAGAATCGTGCCATGAACGGGCCCATCGATCATCGTCCGGAACGCTGACAGCCAATCTATGCAGTCTGCCTCCAGTGTCTGGGCCACACCGACCCACAGCCGTCTGAGGTGATCCGTCGATGTCGAGCCAACTAACAGGGTGGACTGAGGGTTGAGATTTAACAGGGAGGCTACGAGTACGGCGGCAAGGGCATCTTCCGCGACAGGCTGCCCAAGCAACTCGCCCAAACGCCTGCGAGTAGCCGGAACTCGAAAAGTTGCCCGGGCCAGGGGAAGGAGCGAGGAAAGCGCACCATATCCGATCACACGGTGATTCCCGAAGACTGACGGCATGAGATCGCCTGTCCATAGGACCTGGAGCACAGACGCGCGGCCAAGCGCAGACGGTGGGTAAGTAGTCAGCAGCGTCGCGGTGCCCGAAAGTCCAAGCGCCCGGATCTGCAGCTCGTCAGCGCGCGCGGCTGTCTCCTCCCATGTAGCATCCCATTGATCGTTCCAGACCACTTCGTGGGTCATGAACACGTCTACGCTTCCCCTACCCAGCCGGTCCGCGCTGCGAGCGACGCTCTCGTGCAGATCCTGAAAACTTGGCGCGTGGACTGCCAGTGGCTTAGGTGCAAGCGCCCGAGTCATTGAACGTGCCTGTGGGAATACCTGAAGGAAAAAACGAACGGGCCGTTGTACGCGAGCAGCCAGTTTCCCAAGACGCCCCGGAAGCAATCCAAACTTGGTTCCCACCGTGCAGGTCATCGCACCGCGCGCGAGGAAGCTGCCCAGTTCCCGCTCGGCCGTTCCGAGACCATATAGCGGTGCCACGTCGAAATGCCGATATCCGATCTCGAACGCAGCGTCCAGTAGCTTCTGACGCTTAGCGGCCGAAGACTCCCTCATAATTGTGGCCATTCCCACGCCAAGCCGACTCGTTCCCGCAAGGGGACCCGCGGACTCTGGGAGATACATTTTGTCACGATACATGGGCGACCAGTCGGTCGGTCAGGGCGAGAGCAGTGAAGGTGGGGTTTGCCATTCCACCCGACGGGAAAACCGACGCGCCTGCGACGAAGAGACCGGGTATGCCGTGGACCTCAAGGTCGGGGCTTACAACGGAGCCATCACCCGGTGTGCCCATAACTGTACCGCCCATCAGGTGAAAGGTGTCCACAAACTGAAACTGATCAAGAACCTCCGTTACGCGGGCCCCAGGCAACTCAGAATCAGCAATCAGGTCCCGGATTGAAGCCGCAGCCTTATGTTCTTGCGGACCAATCGTCCATTGTAGGCTGAGTTTCTCCCGCCCGCGTTCACCTAACCAGCGCAACCTCGAAGTCTCATTAGGTGCTTGCTCAACATCAATACGAAGGTACACCCTGGACTTCCGATCGACTGGACGTTCCTTGTGCCGAATCGCACTGCACGCCGAACGCGCCAGGCTAGGGAGGTTCTGAGTAAACGCTCGCGTCACTCTACCGATCTCCGGATTCGTCGCTCTCGTGCCGCCCCGAGCACCTGTCAGTAGGCTTAGCGAGCTATAAGTATCGCTCTCGAATTCAAAGTGTCCAAAACCCGGCAGCGATTGAGAGTCACTCAGAAATTGTCTTGTGGGTACCATGCGCAACGATGTTCTTACGCCCTTAAAGAACTTGGATGCGGCAAACCTGGAGAAGCGATTCCAATCGTCTATCTCCAGACGGGCGGCGCGCGTCGACACATGATCGACGAACCCTGCCCCGATACGAGAATCGGGTTCCAGCAGTCGAGTGAGCAATTTTGTATTGCCCAGCGTACCTGACGCTAGGATTACGCAAGACGCGTCGTAGGTCACGTAGTCATCGGTACTGGTACGGGCGTGCAGTCTGAATTGACCGGCCTTTGGCTCGATGTACTCGACCCGGACGCCCGAAAGAATACAGCAGCTGCTCAGGCCGACGGCGAGGTTGCGGTTGGTGGCGAAGTTCTTCTGCCTATGGGTCATCCAGGTCGAATAGCGCGCATCCAAAGAGTTCGCGACGTGCTGCAGAAACCGAGGATCGCCTGTGTGTCCAGTATGAACAGCCGAATGAGCAGAACCTAGGCCCAACCCCAACAGAACGGAATCGTAATGGTCGCTCAGGTCCTCGTTGTATTCGATCGGCCAAGCGCAGTGCCCGCTTCCGCTCTCGATCTCCCAGGATTGCCATGGCCATAACTGTCCGCCCCAGAGCTGGCTCGTACCTCCGAGGCCAGAAGCCCAGCCGTGTGTTGCGCCGCGATGTCGCCCCAACTGTGGATCAATCCCTAACAATTGCGATGCGTCTAGGTCGCCTTCCAGTAGGGTGACTCGTCGCCTGCGAGACAGTTTCGCGGCCGCGTATAGGCCAACAGTGCCACCGCCAATCACCACGACGTCACGCCTGGATGAACTCTCGGTAGACATCGATTACCTTCCAGCTGAGCAGTGCCGCTCGTCCTCGAATCCTACCTTATTACTGGGGCATCTTCCTGCAAGTGAGATCGGAGCATGGCCATGATCCGCCTAGATTGTCGATTCCTTCGAGACGGACTTGAGCAACCGAATTCGTTCGTCTCGGGAGAGGACCGCCTGCGAATGTACCGAATGCCCCGGCTATCGTCACAGTTGTGTTGCCGCGTACCCGCATGGCATCACCGCTGGCCTCGACGCTCACCGACGAGCCCCCGAACCTTGCGGCAATCGTTGCACTAATTGGCAGGAATCGCACTTATCCCTCCCTGTGCTAAGAATAGGGGTTTGGTGCTCAGTAAGACCTGCGCTACTGCCTGACTGACGGATGTCCTCGCAAGATCGTTCGTTTGGGGAATAGTTCCGAGCTCGGTGCCGTCCGGTTGCCGGGTGGGCCTTCGAGGTGCCGCGTATAATAACCCCATTGGGGTAAATGGGGTACCTCCCTCCTTCAACCAAGCTAGCTCATTTGCGGATCTCACGACAAGTCGGAGTAGTTGCAACATTTTTGCATCGATATTACTGCGACAGTCAATTACTGTTGTTCAGCTTCTCTTTGTGGAGAAACGGCCAAAGTCACGAACCTTGACGCCGATTTGCCATTGATAGAATGCTAGAGCAAGGGCGTAATCGAGGCCGGCTCGGCCGTCTCGGAACCCTGCCTTCACGACATAATTGTACAGAAAGATTACGAACGGCTTGCCTGGCAGTCTGTCCAAGATAGCGCCCTGCCGGGAACGTAAAGCGCGAACCTCCCCACGTTCGCTTGAGTGCACACGCAGGAACGCCTCCCAATCCGAGTAGCCATTGTGCCTGTCGAACCATTGCCGGATTGGGTCAGGGTCGAGATGGAGAATTCTCTCTTCAAGTCGGCCGACTCGCCCATTTACCTTCGGTTGATAGTGTCCCTCCAACTCGCCCATGCCGCGGGCGTCGAGGTCAGGAAGCCGCGGGAACCAGGTAAGGTTGCGGTTGATTAGGGCACGTTTCTTAACTGACTGGCCATGTAAAAGTACCTTGCTCTGCCATGCGTACCTCAGTGGAATGTCGAATGCCGCGTAGCCAAAATAACCAGCAGCTTGAAGTTGGGCCAAGCGTTCGGTTAACTCACGTGTCGGTGATTCGTCCGCGTCAATAAAAATGACCCAGTCGTTCCTGAGGTGTAGATTGTCTAGGCACCACTGCTTCTTCTTTGGATATTCGCCGTTCCAGGTAAAATTTACGACCTCAGCTCCAAGCGAGGTAGCGAGCTCCGGCGTTTTGTCGGAGCTATTGGAGTCGACAACTATGATCTGATCGAAATGCGGAATGAGTTGCGACAGGCAATGAGTGATTGCGGCTTCCTCATTCTTGGTCGACACGACGGCCGATATATGCAATCTTAACTCTTCGGTCATCACGGCCTTGTCCGACACGGCAACTCCAATCTCCAATCACGAACACAAAGTTTTTCCATCTGGTATAACCTGCCGTTTTTCGATTTCATCTGTCCTGTGGACGGCTGAGGCGATGCAGTGGTCGGTGTACTAAGCGCTAGCGTAACTATGGTCGAAGGACCGCACTTTGGGATCTCAAAGCACGGCCGCAGGCCACACTCCCAGACCTCGGCTCGGGGACACAGCCGCGTCCGGAAGCCATCGGATCAGGCCGTGGGTTTGCGGACCTGCGTCCGTCAGGGCAGGCCCGGTAGGGCCCGGCAGGTGAAACGGACGCTTGAGGAGATTGAGGATCCGAAAGTCACCTGTCTTGATGTCAGCGTTGAAGCTCGTGGCGGTATCGGAGGTGATCATCGCGTATTTTGCGCCTGACCGTTTGATGTTGTCCAACAGGGAGCGTCCGTCGGCCAGCGAGAGATGAAACAGGACTTCACGGCAGAGGACCAGGTCCGCTCGGGGAAGTTGGTCCGTCACCGCGTCCAACGTCAAGAAGCGACGTCGGTCGGATCCGTACAGTCGCTGATTCTCGTCCATGACGGTTCGGACGATATCCACTCCGAGGTAATCCACAGTGCCAAGATCCACGTGCTTCATCCAGTTGAAGTCTCCGCATCCGACGTCCAGCACTGACTTGACATTTAGCCGATCGAGCGTGTCAGCGATCTCACGTCGAACAGTCTGTGTTGCGTCCACCTCCGAGCCAGCACCGGATAGCGAGCCCTCATCCGCCCCGTTTCGCCACACAGCGTGATCATAGATGTAGGAAAATACCTGAGATCGGTCACGGTGTTGCAGATGTCCAATGTCCTGGCCACGGGCGCGCCGGCGTTTCATCAGCATTCGATCAAGCGACGTCGTGTGCAGAACATCCCGGACGACCTCGCGAGCCGTGGTCTTCAGCATGAAAGCTCCTGAGGCTTAGTGGCCGGTGTACGAGTGCGGAAGGAGGAAGGGGAGGGGCTAAGAACGGTGGTCCCCGGGCTCACGTTGCCAACTATCAGAGTTGCTGCCCCTACAGTGGCGTCCGCGCCGACCGTTACCCCACGGAGAATGGTTGCCCTGGTGGCAAGCCATGCACCGTCTCCCACGTTGATGGGCGCGTTGTCGAACTCGAATGTCGGCGACCGGCGGTCGTGCGAACCCGTGCATAGCAGAACGCCCTGCGAGATGCAGACATCGCTGCCGATGGTCACGGGCTCAAGGTTGAGGATCCAAGCCTCTTCACCGATCCAACTGTTGTTGCCCACGGTCAGTTTCCAAGGCCAGTGAATCCGCACGTTGTGCCGAATTATCACGCCTTGGCCGATCTCGGCGCCGAACAGCCGGAGTAGCCGGATCCGCATGTGCAAGGGGCACCACCATCGGGAGACGACCAGGTCCGAGGCCAGGAACCAGGCAATCTGCCACAGGCGATTGCGCCCCTTGTCGTAGCCGGCCCCGGTGAATCCGGCCAAGTTGCGATGTGGTGTCTCGCTCACCGCCGGAAGTCTTCTTGGTGGTCGAGGAACCACTGGTAGGTGCTGGCCAGCCCGCCTGCCATCATGATCTGCGGCTTCCAGCCCAGATGTTTCATGCGGGACACGTCCAGCAACTTCTGCGGCGTGCCGTCAGGTTTGGAGGTATCCCACTCGATCGATCCCGGGAATCCCACCGTGGCCGCCACAGCCTCGGCGATCTCGGCGATCGTTTGGTCCTCGCCGACGCCGAGATTGATCGGGGACGGGTCGTCGTAGTTCTCCAGTAGGTAGAGGCACCCGGCCGCCATGTCGTCGACGTGGAGAAATTCTCGTCGTGGTGTCCCCGTTCCCCAGCAGACCACGGACGCGTCCCCGGCTTGAGCGGCTTCGTGGAACCTGCGGATGAGGGCAGGCAACACGTGGCTGTTGGTCGGATGGAAGCTGTCACCCGGACCGTAGAGGTTGGTGGGCATGGCGGAGATGTAGTGCAGGCCGTACTGCCTGCGGATGGCCTGGACGTGCAGAACGCCGGCGATCTTGGCGATGGCGTACGCGTCGTTGGTCGGTTCCAGGGCCCCCGTCATCAAGGAGTCCTCCTGGATGGGTTGGGGCGCAAGTCGGGGATAGATGCAACTGGACCCCAGGAAGAGGAACTTCGGCACCCCGGCTTGCTGAGCGGCGTCGAGCAGGTTGACCTGGATCCGAAGATTGTCCGACAGGAAGTCCGCCGGATAGGTGCTGTTGGCGATGATGCCACCGACCTTCGCGGCGGCGTCGATCACCACCTCCGGGCGTTCATCCTTGATGAACTTGTCGACCTCGGTCGAATCGCGGAGGTTGAGCTCTCGCGACGTACGGCCGATCAGGTTGTCGAAGCCCTCGGCCTCGAAATGGCGCCATAAAGCCGAGCCCACCAGGCCTCGGTGACCGGCGATGTATACCTTCGCGTGACGATTCAACGGACCGAGTTGGCTGGCTGTTTCGGCTCTGGTCATCTGCACCTCGAAATGTCGTGGGCCCGGGCGGGACGGAGTTGAGTCGGTGAAGCGTGCGGTGTTCGCGCGTACGCCTTCTGACGAAGGGCGGTCTATTGGTCGACGTGCTCGGCTACCAGGATCACGGCAGGCAGACTACGATCGGCAAGCGGGTCAGCACTCAGGGTAGCTGTCAAGAACGCTTCTGAGAAGGGCGAAAATGTGATGGAACCTTCACAGCAGGCCGGCAAGGTAGCTCTCGTCACCGGAATCACCGGGCAGGACGGCTCCTACCTTGCGGAATTGTTACTCGAAAAAGGTTACACGGTACATGGTTTGGTCCGTCGATCGTCGACTTTCAACACCTCGCGCATCGACCATCTCTACCAGGATCCCCACGAAGAGAATGCGCGACTATTCCTACACCACGGTGATCTCACCGATGGCTCGAGGTTGGCTACGCTGTTGGAGAGGGTTCAACCACAAGAGGTGTACAACCTGGCCGCCCAGTCACACGTTCGTGTTTCGTTCGACGAGCCGGAGTTCACCGGTATGACAACGGGTTTGGGTACAACCCGACTTCTCGAAGCGATCCGGGCCACCGGCATCCCGGCGCGGTTCTACCAGGCCAGCAGCTCGGAGATGTTCGGCGCGACGCCGCCACCGCAGGACGAGGACACCCCGTTCTGGCCACGGTCCCCGTACGGGGTGGCCAAGGTGTACGCCTACTGGATCACCCGCAACTACCGGGAGGCCTACGGCCTCTTCGCCGTCAACGGGATTCTTTTCAACCACGAATCACCTCGGCGCGGCGAGACATTCGTGACCCGGAAGATCGCCATGGCCGCCGCGGCCATCGCCACCGGCAAACAGGAAAGCCTGTACATGGGCAATCTCGACGCGGTCCGCGACTGGGGCTACGCCAAGGAATACGTCGAAGGCATGTGGCGGATGCTCCAGTCGGAGACGCCCTCCGACTATGTGCTGGCCACCGGAACGTCCTATTCGGTTCGTGACTTTCTGCAACTCTGTTTCGCCGCAGTCGATCTCGACTGGGTGAAGTACGTGAAATTGGATCCGCGATACCTGCGGCCGTCGGAGGTCGATGCCCTGATCGGCGACGCCTCGAAAGCGCAGCGTGAGCTGGGCTGGAAGGCGGAGGTGCTGCCACCCGAATTGGCGAAAATCATGACCATGAGCGAGGTGGCAGCGCACTCGTAACCCTTTCGTGGCTCGTTCTATCAACTCTCAGTGAGCAGACATTTGTCTGCCTGAGTGCCCCTTCGAGGGGTTTCACACATCAGCGAGATTCGGCTACGCTGGGCCAGGGGCACGGCTTCCAAAGCTTTGCGGGGGTTCACGAAAAGACCGCCGCAGTTCCACTTTGCTTTCAGCACAGCTTGGATGGTCCCTTCGCGCTGCCGGAGGGTAATCGCGGTGTATCTCGCACAATCGGAGCAAATTTTGGCGCGTTTGGCGCATTACCGCATCACGATCGTGGGAATCAACTACGCTCCGGAGTCCGCCGGAATCGGACCTTACACGACAGCTCTGGCACACTCGTTGAGCGAGGCCGGTGCCATCGTGCACGTGGTCACCGGTTTGCCGCATTACCCGCAGTGGGCGGTCCAGGACGCCAGCTTTTCCTCCGGTTCATTCTTTCGGGAACGCGACGGCGACATTCTGGTCACGCGCTGTCGCCATTGGGTCCCGTCGGATCCTCATTTGTTGGGCCGTTTGCGCATGGAAGCAAGTTTCCTGGCCCGAGCCCTCAAGGTCGTCATTCGTGATCGGTCCGACCTGATCGTGACGGTGACCCCGTCGCTGGCAGGTCTGGCGGCCGGAGTGCTGGGCCGGCGGGGAAGACCGGTGGGGGCCATCGTGCAGGACCTGACCGGAAACGCGGCTCTGCAGACCGGCGCGGCCTCCGCCGGGGTCGGCTCGGCGATCCGGGCCGTGGAGAACGGATTGCTTCGGCGGTGCGCCGGGGTCGGCGTCATCACCACCGGCTTCCGCGCTGAGCTGCTCGCCGCGGGCATTGCGGCTCACTCGCTGGTGGATCTGCCCAACTTCACCCATATCCAGGCTGCGACGACCTCGACGTCCCAGGCGCGCGAGCAACTGGGCTGGGATCCGGAGAAGTTCACCGTGGTCCACACCGGCAACATGGGCGCCAAACAGGGGCTGGAGTCGGTTCTCGACGCGGCCCGGATGTGCGAGCGACGCGGTGTCGGCGTCGACTTCGTGCTGATCGGCGACGGCAATCGAAGGGCGGCCCTGAGAGCGGCCGCCGAAGGCCTCCGTTCGGTTCGCATCCTCCCGCCGGTATCCGCCGCGGATTACCCGACCGTGCTGGCCGCCGCTGACGTACTGCTGGTCAACGAACTCCCTGGAGTGCGGCAGATGTCGTTGCCGAGCAAGCTGACGTCCTACGCGGCCGCCGGTAAGCCGGTCCTGGCCGCAGTGGATCCGGTGGGGATCACCGCCCAGTTCCTGCAGAGCGTCGGGCTCGGACTCGTGGTGCGCGCCGGCGATCCCGGGCAGGTGTTCGATGCTGTCCAGGCGCTGCGGGAAGACCCCCTGCTGCTCCAATCGTTGGCCGATTCCTCCGCACGGGTCTGTGCCGACTACTACGACCAGAAGTCGGCCTACCGGCGCTATGTGGAATTCGCCGCCCGGGTGGGCGGCCTCGGGGCCCGGAGTGACGAGGACGCCATGGAAGCGGCGGTCTGATGTCGACCATCGCGCGATCTCGGGCAGATCCGCGCCGATGGTGGCACGATGCCTACCGCACCCGGACCGTCGCGACCGACTTCGTCGTCGTGGTGGCGGTGGCCGGTGCCGGGTTCCTGATCGAATCGCAGGAGTCGGAGCTGCACCTGGCGTTCGGGAGCAGGCGCGTCGACTACGGCATCGTCACGGCTCTGATCGCCGTCGGCTGGTTCGTCTCGTTGGGCCTGGGCGGTCTGTGGGACAGGCGCGTGCTGGGACGTGGATCCGGCGAGTTCCGGCGTCTGTGCCGGGCGACGTTGTTCTTCTTCGGCGCCGTCGGGGTGTTGGCGTATCTCCTCAAGGCGAATCTGGCCCGGGGTTACGTGGCCTTCGTCCTGCCCGCGGGGTTATTGGCGTTGTTGGTCACGCACGCCTATTGGCGGCATTGGCTGGTGGTCAGATTCCGGGACGGCCGACTGTTGACGGGCGTCGTGGTCGTCGGCGAGGTGAGCGGGGCCGGGTATCTCAGCCGCCGGCTCCACGCCAACGCCCAGTCCGGTTTCAAGGTGATCGGCCTGTGCGTACCGGAACACGAGAACGCGCCCGCCGATTCTTCCTGGCCCGTGGTCGGCACTCTCGACGAGGTGGCCGACGCGGTGCACCGTCTGGGTGCCGGAGCGGTGGCGGTGGCCAGTAGCGATAGTTTCGGCCCGGCCCAGGTGCGGGAATTGGCCTGGGAGTTGGAGGGGACCGGGGTGAGGGTGATTCTCTCCCCGTCGTTAGTGGACGTGGCCGGTCCGCGGATCCATGTCCGGCCGGTCGCCGGATTACCGCTGATGGCGGTGGAGGAACCGCGGTTCAGCGGCCCGAAGCTGGTCACCAAGACCGCATTCGACGTGATTGGCGCAGCATTGGGGCTGCTGCTGTTGTCGCCGGCCCTGATCTGTGTGGCGGCCGCCATCAAGCTCCAGGACCGGGGGCCGATCTTCTTCCGTCAAATGCGCGTCGGTCTCGGCGGAGGCACCTTTCTGATGTGGAAGTTCCGCACCATGCATGGCGATGCCGAGGATCGCCTCAAGCAGCTCCGGGCGCGGTCGGAGGGCAATCGTGTGCTGTTCAAATTGCGGAACGATCCCAGGGTCACGAAGGTCGGGAGGGTGCTAAGGCGGTTCTCCGTCGACGAGATGCCCCAGTTGCTGAATGTGCTGACCGGCGATATGAGCCTGGTCGGGCCCCGGCCACCGCTGGCCGTCGAAGTCGCCATGTACGACAAGGACGTCCATCGGCGATTCCTGGTCAAGCCGGGGCTTACCGGCCTGTGGCAGGTCAGCGGGCGGTCCGATCTGAACTGGGAAGAAAGCGTGCGACTGGACCTGTACTACGTGGAGAACTGGTCGCTGGCCGGGGATCTGACCATCCTGGCCAAGACCGCCCGCGCCGTCATGGGCAGGAGCGGAGCCTACTGATGAGTGCCGAGCCGGAAGAAGCGCCGAAATGACCGCCGAACATTCGGCGGCGGCCGACTACGGGCGTCCTTACCGCACCCAGCCGAGATGGTCGGACATCGCCCTCGAACGCCAGGACGCTCGGGCTGGTCGTTCGCAGGGGTGGGCGCTGAAATACCGACGTCGGCTCATGGTCACCGACCTGGTGATCATCGTCGGTGTGGTTCTGGTCAGCCAGATCATCAGGTTCAGCGACGCGACCCATATCTCCCTGCGCTGGGCGGGAGGTTTCGGCTTTTCCGTGGTCAGCGCCGCTCTGGCCGCGGCCTGGGCCCTCACGCTCGCCCTGCACGGCGCGTGGGACGCGAAATCGTTGGGCGCTGGGCCGGCCGAATTCCGGCGGGTCACGGTGGCGACCTGTGCGGTGATCTCGGCGACCGCCATCTTCTCCTTTCTGGCCCGCCTGCAGATTGCCCGCGGCTATTTGGCCATTGCGTTTCCGCTCGGCCTTTTCGGACTGCTGGCCGGCCGATGGGTGTGGCGGCTCCTGCTGGCCGAGCATCGCCGGGCCGGGAATTACCTCAACTCGGTTCTGGTGCTCGGCGGGGGAGTCAGCGCACCGGCGCTGGCGAATCGGCTACGAAGAAACATCGAGGCCGGATACCGGGTGACCGGCCTCTGCATGCCCGGTGGCCTGTTCGGCGCCGACGCCGACCAGGTGCTGACCATCGACGAGTTCCCCGTCCTCGGCGGTATCGACGACGTCATGGCGGTGATCAGGTCGTCGGACATCGATACCGTCGCGGTCGCCGCATCCGAGATGTACGGGCCGGAAAGCATTCGCCGCCTGGCCTGGGACCTGGAAGGCTCCAGCGTCCAACTGATCCTGGCCCCCGCGTTGACCGACGTGGCCGGCCCGCGCATCCACATCGAACCCGTGGCCGGTCTCCCGCTGATGGATGTCCGGTCGCCGACATTCCAGGGCCCCAAGCTCGTGGCAAAGATGGTGCTCGATGACGCGGTCGCCACCGTTGGACTGGTCCTGCTCTTCCCGATTTTCCTGATCACCGCCGCGGCCATCCTGCTGACGTCCGGTCGGCCCCTGTTCTACCGCCCCATCCAGATGGGCCGCCAGGGCCGATTGTTCCGCCTGTTCAGGTTCAGATCGATGACCCGGGCGGGAGATCGGACGACGAGGGTGGGCCGCATCATCCGCCGGATGGGCATCGACCAGAGCGCCCAGCTCCTCAATGTGCTGTGCGGACACCTGAGCATCGTCGGCGCCCGGCCGATCGACATGGAAGAACCGCTGAGCGAAGAAAGCCACCTCGAACGCCGTATTCGTCTACGACCGGGAATGACGGGCCCGTCCCAGGTCCTGGGCCGCAGCAATCTGAGCCTCGAGGACCAGATGCAGCTGGACCTGCACTATCTCGAGAACTGGTCGATTTCGGGGGACCTGCTCCTCATGGTGCGCGCCGTCAAGGCCCTGTTCCACCGGCGCTGGACCGCTGAGGTACCTGACGCCGGTTGAATGCAGTACGGACAGCCCGGTGGCACGAACGGCCAAGGCATGGCACACTTTCCACATGGATGCCACTATCGTCCTAGGTCAGCAGGGTCGCCTGGTGGTTCCGGCGGAGATTCGCGCCGCGCTAGGTCTGATGCCTGGTGATCACCTTCATCTGCATGTCGCTGGAGCGCGGCTGACGTTGGAGCGGCAGCAGGACGCTGTGGACGAGCTGCGTGCTCTGGCCAAGCACGTGCCGGCGTCACGGTCGTTCGTCGAAGAACTGCTTGCCGAGCGTCGACTTGCCGCCGCTGCGGAATGACGGTCCTGGACGCTTCGGCACTCCTCGCGCTGATTCATGACGAGGCGGGCAGCGATGTCGTTGCCGCGCGCATCTCCGGCGCCGTACTCGGCACAGCGAATCTGGCCGAGGTCGTGGCCAAGCTGGTCGACGCCGACATCGACGTCGCTCGTCTGCGCCAACTGCTGGCCGCGGCCGGGGTCATCATCGAACCCCTCGGCGTCGCTGACGCGGAGCTGGCCGGTGCGATGCGATCACTCGCGGGCGGACGATCCCTTTCGCTCGGCGACCGGTGCTGCCTCGCGCTGACCGTCCGAAGTGACCCCGCCGAGGTGCTCACTGCCGACCGGGCGTGGGCCGACCTGGACCTTCCGATTCAGGTTCGACTGATCCGTTAGCCGAATCCCGAACGACCACGCCGCAGGCGACCTGCGGATCGGGGGACCAGGCGCCCCGGCACACCCGTCTCTCATGGCCGGAAGCTGGACAACATCTCCTGCTGGGCATAGGACTCCGCTGTAGCGCAACGCGCTACAATAGTCAGGTGCTGGATACCCTGTGGTGGGACGAGGAGGATGTTGCTCACATCCGCGGCCGATCTACTCGCTATCCAAGCGCGATGGACATCGAACCTGAGTGGACGTTGGAAGCGGCGAAGGATCCTGGACGCGTGGTCCGTGACCCGGACCCGAAGAGCAGGGCCGCCTACATACGGCTGATCGGATATTCATCGGGAGCGGGGTTCGTGCTGACGGTGATTATCGATCCCGAGGACTTCTCGGGCGTGACGGCCTGGCGAACCCGCGGCGCTGACCTGCGTCACTACCTGGAAGGAAGGACGACCGCTGATGACTGACATGACTAATACTGCTCGCGCCGGACGCCGCGCACGGCACGAGGCGATCCGCGCGGCGGTCGCGGCGGAAGACGCAGAGGCTGCCGAAGCGGAGGCAGCCGAAAGGACGACTGCGCTGGATGTGCCGATGCACCTGCGAATCGACAAGGACCTGGACCACAGATTGCGTCAGCGGGCCAGCGGTGAGGGTGTTCCAACCTCTGCCCTGGTCCGGCGCCTCCTGCGCCAGGCCATGGCGCAGGAATCGCCCACCCTGTCCCGGAATGACGTCGAAGACATCGCACGCCGCGTCGCTCGCGAAGAACTCCAGAGCCACTGAATCCCTGGCCCAGCGGATCAGCTGACCTGTACCGACAGCCGCAAAGGCCGCAGGATGGCCTCCATCGCCGCATCAAGGGTGGCCGCGCAGGTGTGAAAGGCCTCGATCGGACCGCCCATGGGATCCACCACGTCGTCCTGGTCCGGCGCCACCGGCTGCAGCGTGGCTCGAGCGGCCTTGGCCTCCACCACCAATTGTCGACCGAGATCGCCCGCATCGGTCCCGCTGATCGGCTCCACGGCTGCCGCCAGCCGCGCGAACTGCAGCATGGTGAACGTGCGGCCGATGGCCGCCGGGAGCAGGCGCACCACCACGGACCGGTGCTGGCGCTCGGCCGTCAGAATGAGATCGGCGTCCCGAACGATCGACGCGTCGAGCTGACGGCTGCGATGCGCGTGGAGTAGGGCGTCGCGTTCGGCCAGCACCTGAGCGGACAACTCGTGGATCGGGTGGCTTTCCCAGGCCTGCGTCCCGGCCGATTCCACGACCCAGGTGTCGGCCTTCCCGAAAAGGCCGCGGGCCTTGGCTGCCAAGAGCTGTTCAGCGATCGGTGACCGGCAGTAATTCGCGGTGCACACCATCAGCACGCGAAACGTCGACACCCGGTGGATCCTTCCGATCGACATGCGCCGGGCCACGGCGCCGCCGCGAGTCTACCGGCAGATCACGGCCGCCCCTGGGCTTCGAGCGGGGAGGTCAACCGGCGTGCAACGGCAGCCGGCTCGAAATCAGCGACGGAATCTCCTCCGCCGGAATCGCCGGGCTGTACAGGAAGCCCTGCAGGAGCTGACAGCCGGCCTCGACCAGCGCGCGGGCCTGGTCGGTGGTTTCCACGCCCTCGCCGACGACGATGATGTCCAGCCGGGCGGCGATGACGGCGATGGCCTCCACCAGACGCCTCGACCTGGTATCCGCGGGCAGCCTGGCCACAAACGATTTGTCGACTTTGACGTAGGTGACCGGCAAGTCGACCAATCGGGCCAGTGACGAGTAGCCCGTGCCGAAGTCGTCGACGGCGAGGGAATGTCCCCGATCCTGGAGCTCCTTCAACAGCTCGATGACCTTGTTGTGGGCGAAATCCGATTCCAGGATCTCCAGACCCAGGTCGCTGGGGATGAGTCCGTAGACGGACAGCAGCTCGGCGATGGCCCCCAGCAGCCCGGGCGAGGCGAGTTCGGTGGGGCTCACGTTGCACAACACCCGCTCCGGGGCGTCCGCGCCGTAGGTGTCCCGCCAGCCGCGAAGGTCGGTGCACACCTGCTCGAGCACCCAGCGTCCGAGACCCACGATGGAGCCGTTGCTCTGGGCCAGATTGACGAAGTCGGCCGCAGTGATCAGGCCGTACTCCGGGTGTTCCCACCGCACCAGCGCTTCCACGGCCGTCATGTAGCCGTCGACGGACACGATCGGCTGGTAGTGGACACGGAGTTCGCGACGGTCGACGGCGTGCAGCAACCCGCGGTCCAATCCCTGCCGCCGGTTCGACGGCTCCGCCCCGGGCGGCGGCTGCAGGACGACGGCGTCCCGGCCGCGGGCCTTGGCCTGGTACATCGCGACGTCGGCCTCGTGGATGAAGTCGGTGGCCGAGGGTCGGTCCGTGGTCAGCGCGACGCCGACACTGCCGGTGATCTGGATCTGCTTGTCGTCCACGGTGATCGGCACGTTGATCGCCTGTCTCAGCCGATCGGCCAGTCTGGTCACGGCCAACTCGACCTCGATCGCCGGCTCGGTCGGGAAATCCTCGCACAGCAACAGGAACTCGTCACCGGACAACCGGCCCAACGTGTCGCCGGCGCGCAGGACCGACGACATTCGCTGAGACACCTGGAACAGCACGGTGTCTCCGGCGACGTGCCCGTAGGTGTCGTTCACCGACTTGAACCGGTCCAGGTCGATGAACAGCACCGCCACCGTCGACCGGTGTCGACCGGCGCCCGCCACCGCGTGGTCGATGAGCTCGTGCATCAGCGTCCGGTTCGGCAACCCGGTCAACGGATCGTGCAGGGCCCGCCCGGCGAGCTCGGCATTGGCCACCCGGGCCGCCTCGCGATCCTCGGCCATGACCAGGAACGAGACGGCCACGTCGGCCAGCAGATGGGCGGCGTCCACCTGCTCCCTGCTCCACGGCCCGGGGCGCATCCGGTACAGGTCCAGCGCTCCCCAGGTGCGTCCTCGGCTCACCAGCGGAACCACCAGTAGCGCCTCGATGCCGCCCTGGGCCGCTGCCGCGGCGAACGAGGGCCACCGATGGGAGATCTCCTCCGCCGAGGCCGCGGTCACCGCGTGGCCGGCCTGCGCGGCATCCCAGCACGGCCCGGCCTGCAATGCCTCCTGCAACCGCTCCACCGAGGTGATCTGCGGTGTGCTGGCCTTGACGAACCGGGAACGGTTGTTCTTGAAGTCCATGACGCCGGCCCCGTCGACCTCCAACGCGTCCACCGCCACCTCGCACAGTCGCGACAGCAGCTCATCAACGGCGAAATCTTGGGTAGCCACCACTGACAGCGCGCCGACGGCCTGGGTCAGCCGCCGGCTGTGCACCTCGTCGGCCGATGAGTTCGCCGACACCGCATTTGGCGCATCGGGCTCTGCCGGATTGGATGACGATGCTGGAGTCGAAGACGGTGCCGGACCCGAAGACAGTGCCGGACCGGGCGACTCGTGCGCGACCGGACCCGGCGACCTCCACCGGCGGATCCGGTCCCAGATGCCCATTGAAGATCCTCCATGGATCGTTCGGCGGTGACGCTGCGCACCGGAGTGGATTGGTGCGCGGCGGCAGGGAGTCTACAGCGTCAGTCCGCTCACGGTGAAGGCTGAAACACGCTGCGCTACTTGTTTCTTACGCAGTATGCCCGTCGTCGAGCCGCATCACACCACCGGCACCCGTCACAGGCGTTCTGGGTGCCACCGATGCGAAAGCCGGCGTCCAGCGTCCGGCCTCACCCCTGGAAGGGGCTGAGCAGGACATGATTGGGGCGTGACGCTCGACGACCTCGCGAGGATGCGGGAGAACTACACGATGGCCGGGCTCGACGAGGCGGATCTGGCCGGGGACTGGCTGACCCAGTTCGGACGCTGGTTCGACCAGGCCGTGCAGGCGGGAGTGACCGAACCCAATGCGATGGTGCTGGCCACGGCCACCTCGGACGGTATGCCGGCCGCCCGCACCGTGCTGGCCAAGGAGGTGGATGCGGCGGGGGTGGTGTTCTACACCAATTACACGTCGGCCAAGAGCCATGATCTCGAACAGAAGCCGTGGGCCGCCGTCACCTTTCCCTGGTACCAGTTGCAGCGTCAGGTCCACGTCCGCGGCCGTGTGCACCGCGTCGATGAGGCCATGTCGCTGGCGTATTGGCGCACCCGGCCGCGGATCTCGCAGATCGGCGCTTGGTCGAGCCCGCAGTCCAGCGTCGTCAACGGCCGGGATGAACTCGACCGGTTGCAACGGCACATCGAGGGCCAGTTCGGCGGCCGTGACGCGACCACCGAGGTTCCGCTGCCCCCGCACTGGGGTGGCTGGCGTATCGAGCCGGTGACCGTCGAGTTCTGGCAGGGCCGATCCGGTCGGATGCACGATCGTCTCCGGTACCGGCTGATCAGTGAGCATTCGGTGGACGACCGTTGGCTGATCGAACGGCTTGCTCCGTGACCGATCATGAGCCGGGTGGCGACGGGGAGCCCGCTCAACCGAGTGTCGCCGTGCCTGGTGTCGCTGTGCCTGGTGTCGCTGTGCCTGGTGTCGCTGTGCCTGGTG
>CAXUHA010000006.1:41051-44589 GCA_964250735.1 uncultured Nakamurella sp.
GTGCCTGGTGTCGCTGTGCCTGGTGTCGCTGTGCCTGGTGTCGCTGTGCCTGGTGGTGAGGTGCCGCCCAGGGCCGGTGGGCGGCTCCGCCGGATCGTCCCGGACACCCGACCGCTGCGGATTCCTGCCTTCCGCCGGATGTTCGTCTCCGAGATCGCCACTGTTATCGGTTCCCAACTAACCGCGGTCGCCGTCCAGCAGCAGATCTTCGACATCACCGGCAGTTCCGCGCTGATCGGTGTCGCGTCGCTGGTCGCGCTGGTGCCGTTGGTGGTGTTCGGGCTCATCGGCGGAGCCGTCGCGGACAGCTTCGACCGCCGGAAGCTGCTGATGATCACGTCCGTCGGGATCGCCGCGACCAGTCTCGGGCTGTGGCTGACCGCACTGTCGGGCACCCGGCAGGTCTGGATGGTGATGGCGTTGCTCGCCGTACAGCAGGGCTTTTTCGCGGTCAACCAGCCGACCCGCAGCGCCATCCTGCCCCGGATCGTCCCGCTGGAACTGGTGCCCGCGGCCAACGCGCTGCACTTCACCGTGTTCTCCGTCGGGGTCATCGTCGGACCGCTCCTGTTCGGGGTGCTGATCCCGATCACCGGCCTGCCGTGGCTGTACTTCCTCGACGCGCTGACCTTGACCGGTGTGCTCTACGCGGTGTTCCGGCTGCCCCCGATCCCGCCCGCCGGGGCCGGAACGGGTCGGGGCCGGGCCAAGGTCACCGACGGTCTGAGCTACCTGCGCGCCCGCCCGCTGCTGCTGATGACGTTCGTGGTGGACATCATCGCGATGGTCTGCGGCATGCCGCGCGCCCTGTTCCCGGCCATGGCCGAGCACACCTTCGGCGGGCCACCCGGAGGCGGTGTGGCGCTGGGTCTGCTCAACGCCGGTCTGGCCATCGGCGCTCTCCTGGGCGGCCTGACCGGCGGTTGGATCACCCGGGTGCATCGCCAGGGCATCGCCATCCTGTTGGCCATCATCGCGTGGGGCCTGTCCATGGCGGCCTTCGGCACCACCTCGGTGTTGTGGCTGGCGGTGCTGTTTCTGGCCATCGGCGGCTTCTCCGACCTGGTCAGCGCCGTCTACCGATCGACGTTGCTACAGGTGGCGGCGACCGACGAGATGCGCGGCCGGATGCAGGGCGTGTTCACCGTCGTCGTCGCCGGGGGGCCGAGGCTGGCCGATCTGGTCCACGGTGTGGTGGCCGACGCCACCTCCACGAGTGTGGCGGTGGTCGGTGGCGGGTTGCTGTGCGTGCTGCTGACCCTGGTGGCCGGGTTCTTCGGCCGGTCGCTCCGCGACTACGACTCCCGCCGGCCCACCTACGCGGAACCCGGCCGGGTGATCGGCCGCTCCGAATGAGCTGGGCCTTGGGTGTCCGGCCTCTGGTTGTTGGGTCTCTGCCTGGGTCTCTGGTGTTCGGTCTTCGCGGGCTGGTGCAGGATTCAGGGGTCAGGTCAGGCAACGAGGAGGCGCCTTCATGTCGTACCCCACCCAACGCCCGCCGCAGGATTGGGCGCCCTACCCGAGACTCGACGACGCCGTCCGTGCCTACATCCGGGACGCCGACGCTGCGCTGGAGGCCTTGTACGGGGTGGTCGAGCCCGGTGCGGTGAAGGCGTTCACCTGTGAACGGGTGGCGTCCACCCAGCCGTGGGGCGAATCACTGTGGCAGGAGGTCGCCGTCACCGACGGGCAGCGGCTGATTCTCTGGCACGGCGACGACGAGACCGACGACGACCGCTCTGACGTGCTGATGTTCTCCTCGTCGGTGCGGACCATTCCGCTCCGCGCGATCGTCGACCAGGGTTTACGCAACCGCTTCCGGGCCGAGCCGGACGGTTCGCGGACCATGCATGCGGTGATGCTGTATCTGTCCACGCAGACACCGGAGCGTTCGATGACCGAGCTGACCGAGGCGAACGAGACCCGTACGGTGCAGTACGTCGAGACCTACCGGTTCTCCAAGTCGGTGGTCGACGGGGGGCTGGCTCAGATGCAGCGGCTCCTGCAGTTCGGCCGGGCCGTTTCACTCTTCTCGGCCGGCTCCAAATGAGCGAGTCCGGGGGAGTTCGTCCGGTGTCCGGCGATGTTGATACGGTGCGCCCGGTCTCCGGGCGGCAGTTCCTGGTCCGCCGCGGGGCCGCCGTCGTCCGGGTCGGTCAGGTCGCCGCGGTGCTGCGTGAGTTCTCCGTCGGCGGGGTCCACTTCACCGAAACCTGGGCCGACGACCTGGTCGCGCCGATGGGTGCGGGCATGGTGCTGGCGCCCTGGCCGAACCGGGTGGCGGGCGCTCGATGGACCCATGACGGCAAGACCCAGCAGTTGGACATCACCGACCCATCCCGCGGCAACGCCATCCACGGCCTGCTGCGCAACACCGCCTACGAGCGCGTCTCCCAGGATGACGACTCGCTGACCCTCGGCGCGTCGATCTACCCGCAGCACGGTTACCCGTTCACCCTCGACGTGTCGGTGACCTACGCCCTCACCGACGACGGTCTGACCGTGACGTTCCTGCTGGTCAACGCCGGAGCCGCAGCCGCGCCGTTCGGCGTCGGGTCGCACCCGTACCTGCGGGTCGGGTCGCACGCCGCCGCCGACCTGACGATCACCGTGGCCGCCGCCACCCGTGCCGTGGTGGACGACAAGATGATCCCGGTGTCGCGTGATCCGGTCGACGGGACCCACGTCGACCTGCGAGCCGGGCTGCGCGTCGGGGACCTGAAGACCGACGTGGCGTTGACCGATTTCGAGCTGGTCGACGGCCGGGTGGAGCACCGGCTCTCGGCGCCGGACGGCACCGCGGTGGTGCTCTGGGCCGACGAAGTCTTCCGGTGGGCGCAGGTGTACTCGCCGGAGAACTTCCCGGGGC
The DNA here is from genome assembly GCA_964250735.1 of uncultured Nakamurella sp. Taxonomy (GTDB): domain Bacteria; phylum Actinomycetota; class Actinomycetes; order Mycobacteriales; family Nakamurellaceae; genus Nakamurella. Next base: position 43,921 of record CAXUHA010000006.1, read on the forward strand.
CCGGGCAGCCGGATCAGCGGGTCGCTATAGCGGTCGAGCCGATGACGTGCGCCGTCAACGCGTTCAACTCCGGTGACGGCCTGCTCTGGCTGGAACCCGGGGCCACATGGACCGCATCCTGGGGCCTCCGACCCGAAGGCTTCTGAGCTGGTTCTGCTACCGGCGCCGACTCCTCGGGTGCCGCGCGTCGGAAGTCGCCGGGCTGGGGCTGGTGCGCGTCGGAAAGTCGACGGGCTGGGGCTGGCGGCGCGTCGGAAGGTGGCCGGCTGGGGCTGGCGGCGCGTCGGAAAGTGCCGGCTGGGTGTCGCTGCGCGTCGGAAAGTGGCCGGCTGAGGGTGCTGGCGCATCAGAAGTGCCCGGCGCATCGGAAGCTCACAGAAAGTGCTCAATGTGACGCATGATTTGGCACTTTCCGATGCGCAGCCCCCTCCAGTTCCTGCGCGGCCGGCCTCGGCGCGTCGGAAACTCACAGTCGCTGCGCAAAGTGTCGCCGCGTTTGGCACTTTGCGATGCGCGGCCCCCTCCGGCTCCGCAGCCCCCGCCGGATGCGCAGCCCCCTCCAGTTCCTGCGCGGGCGGCCCCGGCGCGTCGGAAACTCACAGGCGCTGCGCAAAGTGTCGCCGCGTTTGGCACTTTGCGATGCGCGGCCCCCGCCGGCTCCTGCGCGGC
>CAXUHA010000006.1:44689-139913 GCA_964250735.1 uncultured Nakamurella sp.
CCTCGCCGGCTCCTGCGCGGCCCTCGCCGGCTCCTGCGCGGCCCTCGCCGGCTCCTGCGCGGCCCTCGCCGGCTCCGCCGCGGCCCCCTCCAGAAACGCCGGCCTCCGCCGGTTCAGGGGGCCGGACGTGGTTGCTGACCGGTGGTGCGAGGGGGCGCGGTTTCGGCTGGGCCGGTGCCGGTCCTGCGCACCGAGGCGTCCTCGACGCCGATTTTGGCCACCAATCGCTCCTCGGCGAGTTTCAGCCGGCCTCTGAGCTGAGCTCGTGCGGCGTCGATGTCATTGATGTCGACCAACCGAAGAAATTCCAGGTGGCGATCGACCAGGTCTTCTTCGGGCACTGCATCCGCTCCCCGATACTGCGCGGCCAGTGCCACGCGCAGTTCGGCCATCAGGCCACTGTGGACCGCGGCCAGCCGCGGCGATCGCAGCAGGCCGACGATCGCTCGGTGAACGTTCAGATCAGTTTCATTCTGTTTGTTCGGCTCGCCGCCTCGCATTGCGGCGGCGAAGGCGTCGACGGCCGTGCGGAGCTCATCCAGATCGCTCACTGCGGCGCCGCGGGCAGCGTCAACGCCGCTCAGCTCGATGACGCGCCGGGTGAGAAATACATCATGGATATCGTCCAGCGTCAGCTTCTTGACCTGAACGCCACGGAATGAGGTGCGGGTCAACAGCCCCTCGCCAGTGAGGCGCAACAGGGCCTCACGGACCGAGCCCCTGGAAATGCCCATCTCGTCGGCCAGCTCGACTTCGCGAAGCGCCAACCCTGGGCGAAGCTGCCCGGCGAACATCGCGTTACGAAGTGCGTCGGCGACGCGTTCGACCGTCGTTGCCCGGTCGATGGACAAATCTGGAAACACGTGACACCACTTCTCGTCCCACTCCGTGACAACTGTTCGTCGTCTTCTCCTGCCGACCTTACGCCCTAAGATCGGCTCCAGCGTCGGTGTGGAGACCTAGGTCCGATGGGTCTCCGGCCCGATGGGTCTCGCCGTCCGACGAGTTTGCGTAGGAAGAATACAGAGTGTCCTGATGGGCGAATCCACCGTCCCAATCCACCCTGCAATCGACCATCCCAAATTCACGCTGTCGGCGACGGGCTGGAACGTGCCCCATCGCCCGCCCCCTCTGCGAGGTGCTCCGCCAGAAACTGCCGGGTGCGCTCATCTGACGAATTGATGATTTGATCCGGTGTCGCCGCCTCGCGAATGAGCCCAGCGTCCATGAAAACAACCAGGTCCGATACCCGAAGCGCGAATCGAACCTCGTGCGTCACGACCACCATCGTCATTCCGCCATCGCTGAGGTCTTTCATAACCTCCAACACCTCGAGCGTCGACTCCGGATCCAAGGCCGAGGTCGGCTCGTCGAAAAGAAGCACCAACGGGTTTAATGCGAGAGCCCGCGCGAGCGCAACTCTTTGCAATTGGCCGCCGGAAAGGTCGCTGGGCATCGCGCGGTACTTCTCCACGATTCCCACCCGGTCGAGCAGGTCCAGAGCGGTCTGGACTGCTTCGTCGCGCTTGACCCCGTGGATGCGCATCATCGGAACGGCTACGTTCTCCACCACCGTCATCGTCGGGAAAACGTTGAGCGCTTGGAAGAGCATCCCGGCCCGCCGTCGAAGTGCTACCAGCTCCCGCCCGCGCACCGGACCTCGTTGCGTGTCGTAGACACGCTCGCCGGCCACCGTTATCTCGCCTGCGGAAGGTGTCTCGAGCAGGTTGATACAGCGCAGCAGCGTGCTCTTACCGCCGCCGCTCTTGCCGAGAATGCTGACCACCTCGCCCTTATGTACCGTCAGGTCCACGCCCCCGAGAACCTCGACGGGACCGAAGCTCTTGTGCAGATCGGAGATCTCGACCACGGGCACATCAGACCGCTCTTTCACCGCTGATACTGCCATCGACGGACCTCCGAATATCTGCAAGAAACCGGTTGAAAGTATCACATATCTTATTTATCACCGTACCCTCGGTCGACGACCAAGTCTAGACTTTGGCCAATCGGTCAGCGGATTTCCGAATGGCTACCGCCGTGAAAGACAGCGCAGCGCCGCGCCTGAGTTTGCGCTCGAGAACATTGCTGAGTCTGGATAATGGCCAGCACATGACCATGTAGATGGCGCCGACGACGAGATAGACCTCGAGTGGGCGGAACGTATCCGCAGTGATGATGGTGCCCTGCGACATCAGTTCCGCACCACCGATGGTGACCAGGATGGAGGTGCCCTTCAGCAGGTCCACCAGCATCATCGCCGTGGATGGCAGGGCCAGCCTCAACGCCTGCGGAAGACGGACCATCAGAAAAATTCGCATGTGCGTAAGACCCAGTGCGGCGCCTGTTTCCAGTTGCCCGGTCGGCACCCCTTGCAGCCCGCCTCGAAATATCTCACCCAGGTAGGCCCCATAGAAGAGCGCAAGACAGACGACACCCGAGGTGAACGTGTCGAAGCGAATCCCCACCACCGGAAGCCCGAAGTAGATGATAAAGATGCCGGTCACGAAGGGAAGATTCTTCAGGATTTCGGTGTATATGTAGCCTATTGACCGGAATGTGCGGCTCCCCGATGTGCGGGCCAATGCCACGAATACCCCGATGACGCACGCACCGACGAATCCGACCAGCGTGAGCTCCAGAGTCACACCGATGCCGTGAGCCAGGGCGCCCGAATAGCTCCCCCACGGCACCGCGAAAATGCTGGACGCCAGAACGTCAGATGAGGCCGACATCATCATTTACCGACTGTCGGAGCGTTCCACGAAGCCGGCCGGTCGACACCCCGCCGATCAGTGCTGAACTTCGGGATCGCAGTGAGGAGGCTCGCCGGATCGGTGACGCCCCACTTGGTCAGGACCTTGGCGGTGAAGCCGGACTTGTACCACGAATCGATCAGCGTGTTCAATTTTGTCACCAGGCCTTCCTTGCCCTTCGCCAAATACCACGCGACCATGTACGGCAGGAAGGAAGCAAGGCCGGGATTGGCCTTGATCTCGCTCGCCGAAGGCGCCGAGATGGCGGTGATTCCGAAACTCTTCAGATCCGGCCGCTGTTCATGAATGAATGCGACAGTCAGGGTGTCCAGGCTCAGGCAGGCCAACCGCCCGGAGATCAGGTCTTGCAGGCCGAGCTGCGATGACGGATACGTGTGCGCGTCGACACCGGGGGCGGCCCGGATCGCGGTGTCCTGAAGGTCTGAGGTCAATGCGCCGACAGACAGTCCCTTCAGTTGGGCGACGGTGGTCGGAGCCACGCCCTGCTTGCACAGCATCACGATCGGGCTGTAGTAGACGGGATCGGTGAACAGCCCCGTGGCCGCGCGTTCCTTGGTCCATGCCACGCCGCCGATACCGATGTCGTACCGGTGGGTTTGAATTCCAGCCAGAAATGCGGGGAACTCCGCCGAATTCGTCTTGAACCTGACGTTCAGCTTGCTGGTCACCGCATTCAACAGATCTCCGTCCACGCCGTCGAGTCCGCCACTTTTCGTCAACCCGAAATAGGGCATACCGCCGGGTACGTAGACCAGCGACACTTCTTCGCCACCGGCGGCCCCCGACGTGGCCGAACCCTGGGCTCCCGACGCACCAGCAGAAATCTGGCTACTCGGCGCCGCACCCCCGGAACTGCTCGAACACGCCGTGAGCGCGACCGACAGCACCGCACATGCGGCGACCGACAGCGTTTTCATTCTCATCTTCATCTGGGTGCTCTTTCATCGAGGTGATGGGTTCGGATGTGGGGTGGTACTCCGCATTGCCGTCCGGCCATGCGGTCCGCGTTCACATACTGGGAATCGAGGCAAAAAGCGCACGCACTCGGTCCGGTTCGGTGATCATGACGTCGTGGGTGCTGGGCCAGCGATGGACAGTCCAGCCCGCTCTGTCTCCGAAGAGGGTGATCGCCCTATCCAGGTGGGGCCGGTTCCGGTGCTCCGTGCATCGCACGATGATCTTGTGGGGCACACGTTCCACGCCCTTGGTCGAGGGGAGTGGGTCGGCGAATGCTCTGATCGGGTGTCCGGTCAGGTGCCGTTGGACCCATGCCGCGTCGGCCGGGTCGGTGACACCGAAGTCGACGGCGGCATCGAAATCGGTTGCCGGGACCAGCCATCCGTCACCCCGCTCGTCGGCGTGCTGTCTCATGGCGCCGGTCATCACCGGGCCGAGGATGTCGCACATCGACTCTCCGTCCTGGGGAATGAGGGCGTCCAGGTACACCAGGGTGCGCAGACGCTCCGGGATCGCGTTCGCCACGCCGCTGATGACCATTCCGGCCGAGCTATGCCCGCACAGGGTGACGTCGGTGAGGTCGTTGCCCTCGATCAGCCCTACGACGTCCTGCACATGCGTGTCCAGGGAGATCAGTGGCGAAGCCAGGTGGGCTCGGTCGCCCACGCCGGTCAAGGTGGGGGTTTCGACGGTCCAGCCATCGGAGTGCAGGAGCGGACTCACTTTGTCCCAGCACCATCCACCATGGAATCCGCCGTGTATCAGGACTGCATTCGGCATGATGGCTCCTTGGTCGATGGCTGGCAGTTTCGATACCTGAGTCGGTCAGGAAAAGTCCGGTGGGCTCAGGGCAATCAGCGTGCGCTCACGAGCCACGCCCGTCCACGGTCCACACATCGACTATTTCGCCGGCCTGGACGATGGCGAGTTCACCGTAGAGATTGACGACCGGGCACACGTGGTTGGGGATGACGGCGACCCGGGTTCCCACCGGGGCGCCCCCGGAGGATTCCACGGAGACAAATCCGTGGTAGTCGTTCACCGTGTAGACCACGCTGCCCGGCAGGTCTGGTATCCACCCGAAACCCGGCAGGTAGCTGGCCGGCTCCCGGGCGATCGCCTTGGTACCGGCGTCGATGATCAGTTGACCGGGAACGGCGTCGCTGATCACGGTGGCCGCCACCCGGAGTGCGACGTCCGCCCCGGTGCAGGTACCCAGCGCCACCTGTCCTGCGTCGTTGAGCGGGTAGGTGCCCGGTCGCTGTTCGGTGACCACGCCGCGACTGGAGAACTCCACGGTCGGAGTGGAGCCGGCCGACAATATCCGCGGCGGGAATCCGGCGCTGCGCAACGACAGGGCCGCAGCCTCCAGTGCGGTCACTTCATCGTTGGCGGCCGGGAGACGCGCGGCACGCGATTCGTACGCGTGCCCACCGTGGGTGAATGCCCCGACCACGGAGAGCCCGGCCTCGACGGCAGCCGCGGCCAGGCTTCCTGCGCTCGACGGCTGCACCCCGGAACGGTGTTCGCCGCAGTCGATCTCGACCAGAACTTCCAGTGGTCGCGTACTCGTTCGGCTCGCATCTGCGAGCGCGCTGGCGCCCGCGACGGAATCGATACCCGTGCGGAAGGTGATGGTGTCGTGCAGTGCTCTGAATCGGCCGGCCTTGTCGGGGGAGGCGTAGGGGGTCACTGCCATGAAGATGTCCGCAAAGCCGGCCTGCGCGAAGACCTCTGCCTCGTGGAGGGTCCCGACGGTGATTCCCGCCGCACCCGCGTCAACCTGCATTTGGCCGATGTTGATGCATTTGTGCGTCTTCATGTGCGGGCGGAGCAGAACGCCCGCAGCCTGGGTCCGTGCGGCCATGCGGGCGATGTTTGCGCGGAGTACATCCAGATCGATGTATGCCGCCGGCGTGGACAACCCGCGAGGAACCGGCGTTCGAGGAATGGAGGCCAGAGCCGCTTGTTCCGGGCTGCGTTCGTCGTCGACCGTCACCGTCGACTCCCTTCGTGGGCAGGATCTGTGGTGCCGGATGTGCTCAGGGCCGCTTCCAGCAGCGTCAGCCCGTCGTCGTCCGGAACGGTGACTCGCACCGTGCCCGGGATACCCAGATTGGTTCCCGGTCGTACGGCGATACCGGCGCCGAGCAACATTGCGACCAGCTGCGGTTCGGTTCCGGGGCACTGGACGAGCAGGAAGTTGGCCTGGCTGGGTACGCACGGGTATCCCGACTTCTCGAACAGCGCTGCTGTCGTGGCGCGGTTCCGTCGAATCCGGCCCAACATGTCCGCGTGAAAATCGGAATGGTCCAGAACTGCGAGCGCAGCGGCCTGGGCCAGCGAGCTGACCGAGAACGGCGAACGGACTTTGCGCAGCACGGCGACCAGCTCAGGCGTCGCAATCAGGTAACCCACCCGCGCTCCGGCCAGACCGTAGTACTTGCTGAACGTGCGCAGGACCGCGATATTGCCCTGCGCCACCAGCGGTATGGCAGTGGTCTTCTCCGGCTCGTCGGTGAACTCCAGGTACGCTTCGTCGACCACGATCAGGTCCGCCCGGGCGTGGGCACTGAATACCTCGATCTGCCGGGCGCTCACGCAGGTCCCCGTCGGGTTGTGCGGGTTACAGATGAACGCGATGGCAGCGTCGACCTTTTCCATTCGGGCCAGATCGTGCCTGTAGTCGGACAGCGGAACTTTGACGACTTCGGCACCGGACAGCAGCGCAGGATGCTCGTGACCCCAGTACGGGGGATTTGCGCAACACATCACACTATCCGGGCCACCGAAGGCGGTGGCGAGCAGAAACAAGAACTCGTCCGACCCCCCGCCGACCAGGATCTGATCAGGGTCGACCGAATGTATGCCGGCGAGTCTCTCGCGGAGTGGGGTCGCGAACGGGTCAGGGTATCGATTGATCGAGAATGCTGCTGCGCCGATCGCGGCAATCGCCGCCGGCGACGGCCGCGAAAGTTCATTCTGCGCAAGAGAGCCCACGTCCGACGGAGCCTTCGACCCGGCCCGGTAGGGGGCCGCCGTGGCCACCCAACGATGGGGGGCCAACATTTGCCGGGGACTGCTGGGTGCCGGCGTCACGGGGTACCCGGCGCGACAAGGTGCTCGTCGACGGCCGCCACGACGTCCATCTCGAACAGGACGCCCGGCGCTGCGAGTTGCGTGACGACCGTTGTCCTGGCGGGAAACGGAGCCGGCAGGTGTTCGCGGTAGACCTCGTTGAACTCGGCGAAGTGATCGGCGTCCACCAGGTAGCAGGTGGATTTGACGATCGATGCTGTGGTTGCCCCGCAGGCGGCCAAGACCTGTTCCATGTCGACCATCACAGCGGTGATCTGGTCGCGTAGTGACATCTGCATGACGTCACCGCCTTCCGCCGTGGGAATAAGTCCGGACACGAAGATGAGGCCGTGGGCAATGGTGGCCGTGGAGTACGGCTTGCCCCTGTCGAGCGTGTCGACGACGACATGTCTGACGGCGCTGGTCACGCCGGGATTCCGATCGGCGACGGCTCCCGGAGGGGGCGATGCACGGAAAGACGGGCCACCATCGTCGGCACCGGCCGCCTCCTGGACTTATGCACCTGTCCGAACCTGATCGGCAGTGGAATCGGCCGGAGCCACTGAGGAGAGATCTGCGACCGATGCCGAATCAACGCGTCCGATGCTCGAATGAACCGTGTTCGCCCCGAAACGGGACGGCCGGTAGGGCGCCAATAGCTCGCTTTCCTCGCCGGCCAGGATTTCCCGGGACACCAGGCGGCCGAGCAGGGGGGCGAGGGTGAAACCGCTGTGCGTGGTGACCACGTAGACATTGTCCGTGTTGGCAGCCGGCCCGGCGATCGTGATGCTGTCGGACGGGATCGAACGCCGGCCCAGTCGCACGTCGAGAATGGTGGCTTCAGCCAGTTCTGGAGCGCGCACACCGGCACGATCAAGGAGAACCTGGGCGGCGGAAAGCAGTTCGCTGCGCGGCGATTCCAGCGTGAGAACGTGGCCGTGATTGTCGTTGGCGAGTAACGCCCGGCGCGGCCCGAAGGGACGGATGATGATCTCGGGCGCGACCACGATCGGTCCCAGACCGGGTTCCGGGCTGCTGATGGCCACGACCAGACCGGGAACCTTGGCGTTGGTGGCCGGCAGGACCGGAATGTCGATGTCGGCCAGGGTGCCGAGTTCACCGGACCACGCCCCGGCGGCGATGACGTAATGGTCTGCGGTATAAGACATTCCATCTTCTAGGAGGACCGAGGTGAGAGTGTTTTCGGTACGGGTGAAGCCGGTCACCGCGGTGCGGACGAATTTCCCGCCGGCTGCGGTGATTGCTGTGGTGAGGCTTGAAATGATGGCCGGCGCGTCAATCCAGGCTTCCGTCGGAAAATGGGCGCCGCTCTCGTCGTCGCCGACCCGTACACCCGGAAGGACCCGGGCCAGATCGTCAGCAGACAGGGTTTCGGCCTGGTAGCCGAATTCGGCGAGACGAGCCAGGTCTGCATCAAGGCGTGCACGGGCCTCCGGGCCGGCGACGATTTCGACGGCGCCCGTGGGGTGGAGCCAGGGCTCGCTATTGACGGCCGCGGCCAGTTCCCGGCCCGCGGCCATGCCGTGCTGGTTGAGCGCCGTGTAGTGGTCCGGGTACTTGAGGCGCACCTTGCTGCTGGCGTTGCTCCAGGCCACGGACGCCCAGTTGATCTCATGGCTCGGATCGGGGTCGGCGATGACGGTGACCTCCGCCCCGTCGTTCACGAGGTTCCAGGCCGTGCAGAGCCCGATGACTCCGGCGCCGATGACGACGACTTCCGTCTTGGTCATGCTTGACTCGATTGTTCGACAATTAACTGTTTCATAGAAGGAACGTAGGACGATCGGATGGACGGTGTCAAGGGTTTCGCCGTGATTGATCTGCACCACGGTCAGGTGGACGCTGTCCGATATACCGGACAGCAACTGCCCTGCCCCCCTCGCGCCGCCGGCGGCCGGGGGCATCCAATGAGTGGATGACCGACCCCCTGCCCGTCCACCCGGCCCACGCCACCGCTCCCACCGGGGGAGAACAAGCCGGCGATCGGACCGCCGCGCGGGTGGCGCCGGGCGCCGCGCCGGTCGAGCTGGGCGTCGGCCCGGTGACGGCGACCGACCTGGTCGCGGTGGCGCGCGGCGGACGCCGGATCGAGATCGCCGCTGATGCCGTCGCGGCGATGACCCGGACCCGTGACGTCATCGACGCGCTGGCCGGCGACAGTGCCCCGCACTACGGCATCTCCACCGGGTTCGGGGCGCTCGCCACCACCCACATCAGCCCCGATCGCCGCGCTGCGCTGCAGACTTCGCTGATCCGGTCGCACGCGGCCGGCAGCGGCGAACCGGTGGAAACCGAGGTGGTCCGGGCTCTGATGGCACTGCGCCTGGCCACCCTGACCACCGGTCACACCGGTATCCGCCCGGCGACCGCAGTGGCCTATGCCGGCCTGCTCAATGCCGGCATCACGCCTGTGGTACCCGAGTACGGTTCGCTGGGCTGCTCGGGTGACCTCGCGCCGTTGGCCGCGGCGGCGCTGGCTTTGATCGGTGAGGGTCAGGTCGTCGACCCGGCCGGGAACCGGACCGACGCCCGGGACGCTCTCGTCGCGGCCGGGCTCACCCCGGTGGTGTTGGCCGAGAAGGAGGGCCTGGCCCTGATCAACGGCACCGACGGCATGCTCGGGATGTTGTTGATGGGACTGGCCGACATCGACGAACTGCTGGACATCGCGGATGTCTCCGCGGCGATGTCGGTGGAGGCGCTACTGGGCACCGACCGGGTGTTCGCCGCCGATCTGCAGGCGTTGCGGCCCCAAGTGGGTCAGGCGGCCAGTGCCGCCCGGATTGCGGCGGCCTTGGCCGGATCGCCGATCGTCGCCTCGCACGCCGGTCCCGAGGACACCCGGGTGCAGGACGCCTACTCGTTGCGCTGCACCCCGGCGGTGCACGGAGCGGCCCGGGATACCGCCGAACATGCGGCCCGCATCGCCGATCGAGAGTTGGCCAGCGCCATCGACAATCCGGTGGTCCTGCCCAGCGGCCGGGTCGAGTCCAACGGCAACTTCCACGGGGCACCGGTGGCTGCGGTGCTGGATTTCCTGGCCATCTCGGTCGCCGACGTGGCCAATATCGCCGAGCGCCGCACCGACCGGATGCTGGACGCGAACAGGTCGCACGGGCTGCCGCCGTTCCTGGCCTACGAGGTCGGCGTCGACTCCGGGCACATGATTGCCCAGTACACCCAGGCGGGTATCGTCGCCGAGCTCAAGCGGCTGGCCGTCCCGGCGTCGGTCGACTCGATCCCGTCCTCGGCCATGCAGGAAGACCACGTCTCCCTCGGGTGGCACGCCGGCCGCAAACTCCGCCGGTCCGTCGACGGTCTGCGTCGGGTGCTGGCCGTCGAGATCCTCACCGCCGCACGAGCTCTCGACTTCCGAGCGCCTCTACAGCCCGGCCCGGTGACCGGCGCGGTCCGGGATCTGGTCCGCACCGTCGTGGCCGGCCCGGGACCGGACCGGCACCTCGGACCGGAGATCGACGCAGTCGTGGAACTGCTGGCCGGCGGCGCGGTCACGGCCGCCGTCGCGGCACTGCATCGCCCGGCCTGACGGCCCGCGACACCTGTCGCCGTCCAGCGAGGGATTCCCGTCCCGGGTCGTCAGCGGACGCCGAGTAGATGCTCCAGCGCCAACCGTTGGATCCGGGCGAAGCCGTAACCCTTGGTCCGGGGGGGCTCGAGGTCGAAGTCCTCGAACGTGGATCGGTCGGCGAGGAGGTCCTGGTAGCTCTCGCCGTCGTTCAGGGTGGGCCGGCTCAGGTCCGCCACCCCGGCCGCGTCCAGCGCGTCCTGCACTTCCGGGTCGGCCCGGAACGCCTTCGACCGGTCCCGCAGGGTGATGTACAGCTCCATGTTGGCCATCGCCGACTCCCAGACGCCGTCCATGTTCTCGGTGCGCAGCGGCTTGTAATCGAAATGACGGTCGCCGTCGTAGGTCGGGCCACCGCCGGGCGCACCATTCTCCAGCAGGTCGACGGTGGAAAACGCCTGCAGCAGATCGCCGTACCCGAACACCAGGTCCTGGTCGTAGCGCGGGCCCTTCTGACCGTTCAGGTCGATGTGGAACAGCTTGCCCTGCCACAACGCCTGCGCGATCCCGTGGGTGTAGTTCAGGCTGGCCATCTGCTCGTGTCCGGTTTCCGGGTTGATGCCGACCATGTCCGCGTGTTCCAGTTGCGAGATGAACGCCAGGGCGTGCCCGATCGAGGGCAGCAGAATGTCGCCGCGGGGCTCGTTCGGCTTCGGTTCGATGGCGAAACGCATCCCGTACTTCTGATCGATCGAGTACTGCGCCAACAGGTCGATGCCCTCGCGGTACCGGTCCAGGGCGGCGCGCACGTCCTTGGCGAAGTCGACCTCGGAGCCCTCCCGGCCGCCCCAGAAGACGTAGATCTGCGCGCCGAGCTCGGCGGCCAGGTCCATGTTCCGCATCACCTTGCGCAGGGCGTAGCGGCGGACCGACCGGTCGTTGCTGGTGAAACCACCGTCCTTGAACACCGGGTCGCCGAACAGGTTGGTGGTCATCATCGGCACCACCAGACCGGTATCGGCCAGCGCGGTCCTGAACTCGCCGATGATCGTGTCCCGTTGCGCCGCACTGGACTCCGGAGGAACGAGATCGTCGTCGTGGAAGGTGATCCCGTAGGCACCCAGCTCGGACAGCTTGTGGACCGCCTCGACGCCGGCCAGCACCGGACGGGTGGCCTCACCGAACAGATCTCTGGCCTGCCAACCGACGGTCCACAGCCCGAAGCTGAATTTGTCCTCGCGAGTGGGTTGTGGCGTCATGATTCCTCCGGGTAGTGGGACGGTCCGGTTCAGGACCTGATTGTCTCCTGCGCCGGCTGATCCCACACGCCGGGCCGGAATGTCCTGCCGTCGTTCGGCCAAAGTGTGACCGCACCGTGCTGCCGCCTGCCCCACCCCCTACCGTGTACCCATGAGCCAACGGCCGAATGAGTCACCCGAGGACTGGTACGCGCGGGTCAGCGCCGACCGGGATGCCGCCGCAGCGAGGTTCTCAGCTCTGACCGAGCCGGCGCAACAGGCCGGGTCGGCGCAGTCCGTCGATCCGGGCAGTCCCGAACAGGAAGCCGCCATGCGGCGCCTGGACGAACTCCGCTTCGAGGCGATCGAGGCCGAAGCCGCGGTCATCAACGAAAGCAGCCGGGAACGGTGACCCCCTACCCGGGGGATGGAAACCGGGAGATACTGACGTCATGAGTCGGCGTCCCGATGAGTCCGCCGCGCAGTGGTACGAGCGGGCCATAGTGGCCAGCTCGATCGCGGCGGCCGCGGTGGAAGAGCTCGACGACGGGCCAGGGGTGAACCCGGCGGCCCGTCGCGCCATGACGGGACGGGCCAGCGCCGCCGCCGCCGAGCTCGACCAGGCCCTGGAGGCGTTTCTCGGTGAACGACGGGCGTCGCAGACCCAATAGCGCCCGTTCGGCAACGGTGTTCTCAGTAGCCAGATCGCCGTCCGTCGCGACCCGCGAGCATTGGTCACGCGTTCCTTATCACGAAAGGGCCCGCACGACAACTGCGCGGCGTAATGTAGATGCTGAGTGTAAGGCTTTCTGCAGAAACTCGGATACTCAGGCCCTGCTGGTTGAACAGACAGCCAGCGGGGTCACCCTTCGAACCTTGTCGTGCCCGTTCACTCACCGCGGCCGACGTTCCCAGCGCCGCAGCGCCTCGCCGCGTTCCGCGGCATGGTCGATGATCGGTGCGACGTAGCCATCGGGGATCCCGCCGGGCAACTCCCAGGGCCGATGCACCGCCTTCCCGGCGACGCCGGCCAGTTCAGGCACATACTTTCTGACGTAGTCACCGTTCGGGTCGTGCTTCTCGCCCTGGCCGGTCGGGTTGAACACCCGGTAATAAGGCGCGGCCTGCGCTCCGGCACCGGCGACCCATTGCCAGCCATGGGTGTTCGAGGCGATGTCCCCGTCGACCAGGTGTTCCAGGAAGTGCTTGGCGCCCAGCTGCCACGCCAGGTGCAGGTCCTTGATCAGGAACGACGCGACGCCCATCCGGACCCGGTTGTGTATCCAGCCCTCGGCCAGCAATTGGCGCATTCCGGCGTCGATGTAGGGGAATCCGGTGGATCCGGCTTTCCACGCGGCGAATCGTTGGTCGGCGGTTTCCCCGGTATCCCAGTCGAGTTGGTCGACGACGGGATCCGCCGAGACGGTCAGCGTTTCCGGACGGTGATAAAGGATGTCCGCGTAGAACTCCCGGAACGCCAGCTCTCGTTGGTAGGCGGCGGCCCCGGCCGAGTGCGCCCGGCCGAGGTCCTGCAGAAGGGTCCGCGGATGAATGCACCCCCATTTCAGATAGACCGACATGCGGCTGGTGCCAGGATGATCCGGCCGATTCCGCTCATCGTCGTAGGCCCCCATTCCATGCCCGAGGAACTTCCGCCAGGTGGTCCGAGCCGCATCTTCCCCGGGTTCGGGCAGGTTCATCCCGACCGGGATCGCGGCTGAGAGTCGACCGGGATCGACATGCGTCCCGAGCGGGCCTGGGTCCAGCCAGCGCACCTCGGTGCCCGGGCCGGCCGGAGCCCGCCACCCGTGAGCGGTCCAGCCGCGGTGGTAGGGCGTGAAGACGGCGTAGGGGGTACCGTCCGGCTTGCGCACTCGTCCGGGCGCGACGGCATACGCCGAGCCGGTGGCGACCAGCTCGACACCGGTGGCGGCCAGGGCCTTTTCGACTCGAGCATCCCTGGCCCGACCGTACGGGCCATAATCCGCCGAGATGTGCACGGCCCCGGCGCCGACGCGGCCGGCCAATCGGGGGATGACGTCCTCCGGCCGACCGTGCGCGATCAGCAGTCGACCGCCCATGGAGGTCGACAGGGCGTCCAGGCAACCGGCCAGGAACCGTCGACGGGGGGCACCGGAACTGCGCAACAACGCCTCGTCCGCGACGAAAACGCCCAGCACGTCAGACGTTTCGCCGGCGTTACCACGTGCGGCCGCGAGCAGGGCCGGATGGTCGTCGAGCCGTAGATCGCGACGGAACCAGAGCAGGGAGGTGGTCACGGTGACCCGGTTCCCACGCTCCCCGGATTCGACACCCCGGAGCCCGGGACCCACGGCCCGGCCAGGTCAGCGGTGGTCGGCCGGAACATAATCCCTTGCGGTGTAACCGGTATAGACCTGCCGGGGGCGGCCGATCTTGGTCGCCGGGTCCTGGATCATCTCCCGCCACTGGGCGATCCAGCCGGGCAGTCGGCCGATCGCGAAAAGCACGGTGAACATCTTCGTCGGGAAGCCCATCGCCTTGTAGATCAGGCCCGTGTAGAAATCGACGTTCGGATAAAGCTTGCGCTCGATGAAGTAATCGTCGTGCAGCGCGACGTCTTCCAGTTGCTTGGCCAGATCGAGAAGCTGGTCCTTGGCGCCGAGCGACTCGAGAATGCCGTCCGCCGTCTGCTTCACGATGGCGGCCCTGGGATCGTAGTTCTTGTACACCCGGTGGCCGAAACCCATCAGCTTCACGCCCGGTTCCTTGTTCTTGACCCGCTGCACGAAGTTGCCGATGTCGCCACCGTCATCGCGGATGGACCCGAGCATCTGCAGCACGGCTTCGTTCGCGCCGCCGTGCAGCGGACCGAACAACGCATTGATGCCGGCCGCGACCGAGACGAAAAGGTTGGCGTGCGCCGATCCGACCAGTCGCACCGTCGAGGTCGAACAGTTCTGCTCGTGATCGGCATGCAGGATGAACAACTGATCCAGCGCCGTGGCCAGCTTTGGGTCGACGGCATACGGTTCGGCGGGGAAGCCGAACGACATGCGGAGGAAGTTCTCCACCAGGCCGAGCGAGTTGTCCGGGTACAGCAGCGGCTGCCCCACCGACTTCTTGTACGCGTAGGCCGCGATGGTCGGCAGCTTGGCCAGCAGCCGAACGGTCGACAGTTCGACGTGTTCGGGGTTGAACGGGTCGAGCGAATCCTGGTAGAAGGTGGACAGCGCGCTGACCGCGCTGGAGAGCACCGGCATCGGATGCGCATCGCGCGGGAAGCCGTCGAAGAACCGTTTCAGGTCCTCCTGGAGCAGGGTGTGCCGATTGACCCGGGAGCTGAAGTTGGCCAGCTGCGACGGACTCGGCAATTCGCCGTAGATGAGCAGATAGCTGGTCTCGATGAAGGTCGAGCTCTTGGCCAGCTGTTCGATGGGGTAGCCCCGGTAGCGCAGGATGCCCTCGTCGCCGTCGATGTAGGTGATGGCCGAGGTGGTCGACCCGGTGTTGGTGTATCCGGGATCGAGGGTGACGATCCCGGTGGTCGACAGCAACTTGCCGATCTCCACCCCGGACGCACCCTCGGTCGCCGGGACGACCTTCAGATCCAGGGTCTTGCCGTCATAGGTCAGGGTGCCGGACGGCGCCGGCGCCGACTCGGCCGGGGCCTCATCGGCCGGTACTTCATCGGCCGGGGCCGGATCAGCCGGGGTGGCGTCTGTGTGACCGGTTTCGTCGACCTCTGGCATGTACGTCTCCGCTCTTCACACTGCTTGGGCACGGAATTCCTCGGACCGTCCGGGACCGGCTGGCCGCCGGGTTTCCGGGTGGACGGAGTCGAACCCGTCTGAGCGCGAATGTACTTCGCCAGAGCCGCTCCAGGCCAACCGGGTACAACTGGTTCGACCTGTGCGTAAGGTCAGTGTGACGCACGTCGGCGTGGGTCGACGACGAAGGTGGTGGCCCGATGAGCCTGAGCCTGGCCGGCATCCTGGCCGAAGCGTCGATCCGTTACCCCGATCGTGACGCGGTGGTGCTGGGTACCGAACGGATCACCTACGCGCAGCTGTGGGAGCAGGCGCGGCGCTACGCGTCGGTGCTCCGCTCGGCGGGGGTCGGGCCCGGCGACAAGGTGGCCATGCTCGTGCCCAACGTGCCCGACTTCCCGCGGGTCTACTACGCGGCGCTGACGCTGGGCGCCGTGGTCGTGCCGGTCCATGCGCTGCTGGTGGCCAGGGAGATCGGCCACGTGCTGCGCGACTCCGAGGCGAAAGTGCTCGTGGCAGCCGCGCCACTGCTGGCCGGGGGGGTTCCGGCGGCCGCCGCAGCGGGCGTGCCGCTGCTGGCCGTGCTGGGGGGTGAGGGGGTCGACCGACTGGACCTGCTCGCCGCCGACGCGCCGCCCGTCGTTTCCTACGTCGAGCGCGACCCGCAGGATGACGCGGTCATCCTCTACACCTCCGGCACCACCGGTTCGCCGAAAGGCGCACGGCTGACCCAGCTCAACATGACGATGAACGCCATCGTCTCCGCTGCGTCGGTGATGTTCCTGACCCCGGAGGACAACCTGCTCGGCTGCCTTCCGCTGTTCCACAGCTTCGGTCAGACCTGCACGATGAACGCCGGGTTCTTCGCCGGGGCGACCGTGGTGATGCTGCCACGCTTCGACGGGGCCGCAGCGATCGAGAAGATCGTCACCGAGAAGGTGAATGTGTTCATGGGGGTACCGACCATGTACATCGCCCTGCTGGCGGCGGCCCGCAACGATGCACGGCGTCCGCAGCTGCGCATGGCGGTGTCCGGCGGGTCCAGCCTGCCGGTCGCGGTGATCGACAAGTTCGCCGAGGTCTTCGACGCGCAGATCTACGAGGGATACGGACTGTCGGAGACCTCGCCGGTGGCCACCTTCAACCAGCCCGTTTTCGGCCGCAAGCCGGGCACCGTGGGCCGGGCGATCTGGGGTGTTCAGGCCGAGATCGCGGCGGCCGAGGTGGAGGGCCGGATCGAGCTGCTGCCCGTCGATACTTTGGGTGAAGTGGTCATCCGAGGCCACAACGTCTTCGCCGGCTACCTGAACAACCCGGAGGCGACGGCCGCCGTGATGGTCGACGGCTGGTTCCGCACCGGCGATCTCGGCGTCACCGACGCGGACGGCTTCCTGTCCATCGTGGACCGCAAGAAGGACCTGATTCTGCGCGGCGGGTACAACGTGTATCCCCGTGAAGTCGAAGAAGTGCTGGCCGGGCACCCCGGGGTGGCCCAGGTGGCGGTGGTCGGATTCCCGAACGAGGTGCACGGCGAGGAGATATGCGCCGTGGTGGTGCGCTCGCCGGAAGGTCTCGACCTCGATGCGCCGACCCTGATCCAGTGGTCGCGGCAGTTGCTGGGGCGCTACAAGTATCCGCGCCGGGTGGAATTCGTCGACTCCCTCCCGATGGGTCCCAGCGGCAAGATCCTCAAGCGGGAGATCATCGCGGGTCTGGCGCCGTGAGCGGGCATAGCGTAGTGATTCGGGTGCGGTAGTTCACACCTGATCCACTTCAGTAACGGCCCTTTCCGGCCTCAGCCACCCGGCACCCACCCCTTGGCCCCCTGACATGGTCAGGGGGCCAGGTGATCGGGGTCAGAATGTCGGTTCCGAGCGGCGGTTCAGCTGGTCGCCGTGGCGGTCAGGTCGTACACCGTCACGCCGCCCACGGTGGTGGCGGTGTAGTGGGCGGTGACCCAGGCGGTGATGGCCGTGGTGGAGGAGTTGCTGTCGCCGCCGCCCATCCGGCCGCCCTGACCGCCGGAGATGAAGTAGCGAATGTCGCCGGCGGCGACGTACGCCTGGAACTGGGCGAGAGTGGGCGAGTCGTCGGAGCCGGAGAAGCCGCCGATCCCCATCACAGCGGTGTGGGTGGACAGGATGTAGGTGGCAGCCGTCTGGGCGCCGATCACCGCCGCCGACCAGCGGGTGGTGGTGGCGTTGAGCAGGGTCACCAGCGCGCTGTTGGTCGACGCACTGCCCCCGAAGCCGGTGGGCGCGGTGCCGGTGGGCGCGGTGCCGGTGGGCGCGGTGCCGGTGCCGGCGAAGCTCGGGCGCTCGCCGCCGAAACCATCCCGACCACCCGCACCACCGAAACTACCCATGCCGGTGGAGATGCCGGCCGGCCCCGACGCCGGGGTCCCTCCGGTATGGGCGGTACCGACGGTGGCCACGGTGAACGCCGCCGTCCCACTGAGCGCGGCGACCGACCCGACCAGCAGACCGATGACCGCAAACTTTCGCAGCCGACCGGCCGAAGCGGCCAGCACCGCCGCGCCCAGCACCCCGCCGATCAACACCACCCACCGCAGCCAGGGGAGCCAACTGGTGGCGTCCCGGTCCAGCAGATGGAAGGACCAGCCGGCGGTGACCGCGATCATCACCGAGAGCGTGCCGCGGGCCAGGTGAGAACGGCGTCCACGCCACAGCTCCCGCCCGGAAATGGCCACCACACCGGCAATGCCGGGCGCGAGGGCGATGGCGTAGTACGGATGAACGGTGCCCTGCATGTACGACAGCACGGCCATGGTGACGAGCGTCCAGCCGCCCCAGAGCAGTATTCCGGCCCGGGTGTGGTCGGTGCGCGGCGCCCGGCGGGTGAACCAGAGACCGGCCAGGACAGCGATCAGGGCAGCCGGGATCAGCCAGGAGATCTCGGATCCGAACGACGTGCCGAACATTCGGGTCAGGCCGCTGGATCCTCCGAAAGACGCGCCGCCGCCACCGGAACCGCCGGCGCCACCGTTACCGGAACCGCCGAACAACCGGCCGAGGCCGTTGTAGCCGATCGCCAACTCCCACAACGAGTTGTCGGTGGAACCGCCGATATACGGCCGTGAATCCGCCGGCCACAGGCCGACCAAGGCCACGAACCAGCCGGCGGAGACGACCACCGCGCCCAGGGCGGCGAGCAGGTGCCAGATGCGGGTGGTGAACCTGTTCGGGGAAGCCACCAGGTAGACCGCCCCGAACGCGGGCAACACCAGAAGGCCCTGCATCATCTTGGTCAGAAAGGCGAAACCAATCGCCGTGCCGGCGAACAGCAGCCACCTCAACGGATGCGACTTCACGCCCGGCGCCGGATTCTCGATGGACCGGACGACGAAGTAGGCACCAGCGGTCATCAGCAGCACCAGCATGGCATCTGGGTTGTCGAAGCGGAACATCAGCGCCGCAACAGGTGTCAGGGCCAGCAGGACGCCGGCGGCCAGTCCGGCGGCGGGTCCGGAGGTACGTTTGACCGCCGCGTGCAGCAGGGCCACGGTGCCCACCCCCATCAGGGCCTGCGGCAGCAGCATGGCGAACGAGGAGAAGCCGAAAATCCGGGACGAAAGCACCATCACCCACAGGGAAGCCGGCGGTTTGTCGACGGTGATGGAATTGGCCGAGTCCAGCGATCCGAAAAGCCAGGCCTTCCAACTCTCGGTGCCCGACTTGACCGCGGCGGCGTAGAAGTCATTGGCATATCCGGAGATCGACAGGTCCCACACGTACGCGATGGCCGTCAGGCCCAGCAGCGTGAGTAACAACGGCCGGGCCCACCGCGGATCGTCATCAGCGCCACGAACGAAACGGCGCAGGACGTTTCGCTTCTGCGGCGGGCCGGACGGATGCTCCGTGACCGGATCCCGGGGATCCCCGGGTGGCCCCGCCGGCCGATCGATGGTCTTCAGTGTGGTGGTCATGAACAAACTCTCGCGGACCAGACTGTGCCTTTCCGTTGCCGCTTCTTTGCACTGTCTGTGCGGCGGTTCAGACGCGCCGGGCCGGCTTCACGACATGGCCGAATCCGTCCCGGTGCATATTTGCGCAGGTAGGGACACCCGTCAGGGGGTGGAGGCGGCGGACAGCAGCACGGTGGCGTCCTCCAGGGCCAGCAGGGAGTGACGAGCAGAGGGAACCAGCAGCAGGTCGCTCTCCCTGCCCTCCCAGCTCACCGTGCCGGCGGTCAGTCGGACGCGCCCGGACAACACCAGAATCGTGGCGTCACCGGGGTTGTCGTGTTCGGACAGCGCCGTGCCCGCGGTCAGCGCGATGACGGTCTGGCGCAGGACGTGCTCGTGACCGCCGTACACCGTCCGGGCGCTCCGGCCACTGGAGTTGGTCGCCGCCGAGATCAGCTGTTCTCGGGCCAGGGCTTGCAAGGAGAGCTTCTGCATAGCCAGAGTGTGCGCCCGATGGCGGGGCCTGTGCCTGTTGAACCCGCGCGGGGGAGGCGGATCGTGACGTGGATGCTCAGGTGCCGCGCTGCGTCCGGAGGTCGTAGACGGTGATCCCGTCGACCGTGGCCGCGGGGTAATTCTGCTCCACCCAGTCGGTGATCTCCGACGATCCGCCCCGACCGCCGCCGAAGCCGCCGGCCCGCCCGCCCGAGAGGAAATAGGAGATCTGCCCGGTCCGCACGTAGTTCTGGAACTGGGCCAGGGTGGGCGAGGGATCGCTGCCGGAGAATCCGCCGATGGCCATCACCGCCTTGTCCGTGCTCAGGATGTAGCGGCCGGCCGACTGGGAGCCGATCACCGCCGCCGCCCAGCGGCTCGTGGTGGCTTCGAGCAGCGCCGTGACGCCCGATCCCGCGGTCGTCCCGGCCGTGCCGGTCGCCTGAGCCGGACCACCGCCACCGGGCAGAGCACCACTGGGCAGAGCACCACCAGGCAGAGCACCGCCGAACCCACCCGCACCGCCGAACCCACCGCGTCCGGCGAAGGCGGGATTCCCTCCACCGCCGAAACCGGCATTGCGGTCGGAGGCCGGACCGGCCATCGGCGTCGCCCCGGTGTGATCGGTGGACACCGTCTGAACGGCCCACCCGGTCATCCCGCCCAGCGCCCCCAGCGATCCCACCACCAACCCGACCGTGGCGAGCTTGCGCACCCTGGCCGCCGAAACCAGAAGCAGCGCAGCACCGGTCAGACCGCCGACCAGGGTGACCCAGGCGAGCCACGGGAACCAGGCGGGTGCATCACGGCGCATCAGCGAGAAGGACCACACCGCGGTGACCGCGACCATGCCGGCCAGCGCCGCCCGGCAGAGCACATTCGCCCGGTGGCGCAGCAGTTCCCGCCCGCCGACCGCGACCAGACCGGCGATCCCGGGGGCCAGGGCGATCGAGTAGTACGGATGCACCGTGCCCTGCATGAACGAGAACACCAGCGCACTGACGAGAAGCCAACCACCCCAGAGCAGCAGGGCCGCCCGGGTCCGGTCGGTACGCACGGATCGGAACGTCACGGCCAGACCGGCGACCAGCGCAATCAGTGCGGCCGGAATGAGCCAGGAGATCTGCGAGCCGAACGAACTGCTGAACATGCGGGTCAGGCCGGTCGCCCCGCCGAACATTGCGCCGCCCCCGCCGCGCCCGGCGAACCCGCCCGGCACACCGGAAGCGCCGCCCTGGCCGAAGATCCGGCTCAGGCCGTTGTAACCGATGGCCAACTGCCACAACGAGTTGTCCGTCGAGCCGCCGATGTACGGCCGGGAACCGGCCGGCCACCACGCGACCAGCACGACGAACCAACCGGCCGACACGACCACCGCGCCCAGCGCGGCGAGCAGATGCCAGATCCTGGTCCACAGCCGGCTGGGGGCCGCCCACAGGTAGGCCACCGCGAACCCGGGAAGAACCAACAGGCCCTGCAGCATCTTGGTCAGGAAAGCAAAGCCGATAGCGGTCCCGGCCAACAGCAACCAGGTCAACGGGCGCGACACCCGATTATGCCCAACCGGTCTCGGGTCCAGACTATGCCCAACCGGTCTGGGGCCCACCGGTGCCTCGATGGCACGAACCACACAATATCCCGCCGCGGTCATCAACAGGACCAGGAATGCGTCCGGATTGTTGAACCGGAACATCAGGGCCGCCACCGGGGTCAGCGCCAGCAGCGCTCCGGCGACCAGCCCGGCGGCCGGGCCGGACCAGCGCTTCACCGCGGCGTAGAGCAGAGCCACTGTGCCGACGCCCATCAGCGCCTCGGGGACCAACATGGACGCCGACGAGAATCCGAAGATCCGGCCGGACAGGCCCATCACCCACAAGGCCGCCGGTGGCTTGTCCACGGTGATGGCGTTGCCGGAGTCGAGCGAGGCGAACAGCCAGGCCTTCCAGCTTTCCGTCCCCGACTTGACCGCGGCCGCGTAGAAGTCGTTGGCGTATCCCGATCCGGTGATGCCGATCAGATAGAACGCGGCCGTCCCGAAGAGCAACAACCACAGCAGCGGGCGCGTCCAGGGTGCAGTGGTCGCCGGGCCGAGAACGAACCGGCCGACCCTGGTCCGGGTACGCGCCGGCCGGCCGGGATCGACCGGTGATGACCCCGACCATTCCCGCGGGATCGCCTTGGTCTGCTGTGTCGACATCGCTACCTGACAATCCGTTTCGGCATAGTTGATGGCCTTTTTTCCAGAAATCGGCCGGTTGCCGCCGAACACGTTTCAGTGGAAACGATCTGGACTCCCCGACATGTGAGTCAGTGTGCGGGCCGGCACTGTGGGTACCTCGGGGTCGTCCTGTGGCGCCCCTGTGAGGCCCGATGCGCACCCCGCCCCGGTTCCGCCCGAAAAGCCGCCAGGGCCGCGTCGGGGGCGGACTTCTTTCTCAGGATTGAGTGAAAGAAGGTGTCCCCGAGGCGGGAAGCGGGTCGACTGTCACCTCGGGACGGTCGGCGTGGTCGGGCAGCCACACCGTGGCGCAGGTACGGCCGGGCCGACTGTCCACCGTGACCGTGCCGCCGTGGGCGGAGATCACGGCGGCCACGATGGCCAACCCCAGGCCGGTCGAGCCCGCCGCCCGGGAGCGGGACGAGTCGCCCCGCACGAAGCGGCCGAAGATCTCCGACTGGAATTCTTCCGGGATGCCGGGGCCGTTGTCGGTGACGGTCAGGACGGCGCCGCCGTGTTCCCGACGCACCCCGGTGATCACGGTGGTGCCCGGCGGGGTGTGGGTGCGGGCGTTGGCCAACAGGTTGGCCAACACCTGGTGGAGCCGGGCGCCGTCGCCGATCACGGTCACCGGCTCGTCGGTCAGATCGAGCCGCCACCGGTGGTCGGTCCCGGCCACCCTGGCGTCGGAGACCCGGTCGACGGCCAGCATGGTCAGGTCGACCTCTTCGGTGGCCAACGGCCGGCCGGAGTCCAGTCGCGCGAGCAACAGGAGATCGTCGACCAACGTCGTCATCCGGGCCGATTCGGATTCCACCCGCCGCAGGGCGTGGGCCACCGCGCCCGGTTCGTGTTCTCCCCGGCGGGCCAGTTCGGCGTAGCCGCGGATGGCGGCCAGCGGGGTGCGCAGCTCGTGCGAGGCGTCCGCGACGAACTGCCTGACTCGGGTCTCGGAAGCATGCCGCGCGGTCAACGCCCCGGAGACGTGGCCGAGCATCTGGTTGATCGCGGCGCCCACCGAACCGATTTCGGTGCGCGGATCGGTGTCTTTTTCCGGGACCCGAATGGCCAGGTCCACCTCGCCCCTGTCCAACGGGAGCGTGGCGACCTGGCGGGCTGTGGCCGCCACGCGTTCCAACGGGCGGACCGATCTGCGGACGATAACGAAGACCAGGACGCCGCCCAGCACGATGGCACCGCCGGCGACCAGCGCCATGATCACGGCCAGGCGGCGCTGCGTGTCCGACACCACGGCCATCGACGCGCCGCTGATGATCACCGCCCCGGACGCTCCCGGCTGGGCAGTGGCCCGGAATGTGCCGTACCCGCCGACCGTGACGGTCTTGATCTTGTCCGCCGGCGTCAGAGCAACCAGTTCAGCGGCAGCCGCCTGGGGGATCGTGAAGCATTTGGATGCGTTGAGCCGATAGTTGCCGAACACCAGACGGCCCTGGACGACGACGGCGAACAGGAAACCGTCGGGCTGGCCACCTTCGTAGGACGAGACGACACAGCCGTTCGCGCCGGTCGCCGTCGGCCAGGTGGAACTGGGGCCGGCGGACGGGCCGGCCGACGGATTCCCGCCGCCTGCTCCCTGGCCGCCGTTCCACGAGCCGGACCAGTCGTTGCGTGGCTGGAAGTTGCCCTGCAGCCGACGGTCCAGTTGCAGCAGCAGATACTTGCCGAGGAACAGCTCGGTCGCGACCCCGATGACGGCGCTGAGCAGGATGATCAAACCCACAATGCTGGCGATCAGTTTGGTGCGCAGGGTCATCGGCCGGCGCGACCTCGGCGTCGACCCGGAGGTCGGCGTATGGGACGCCGGGCCGGTGGACGACGCAGCCTGGGACGACACAGATCAACCGACCGGCTTGAGGACGTAACCGAAGCCGCGCATGGTGTGGATCATCGGCTCACGGCCGGAGTCGATCTTCTTGCGCAGGTAGGAGATGTAGAGCTCGACGATGTTCGCCTGGCCGCCGAAGTCGTAGTTCCACACGCGGTCCAGTATCTGCGCCTTGGACAACACCCGCTTGGCGTTGCGCATCAGGAAGCGCAGCAATTCGAACTCGGTGGCCGTCAGCGGGATCAGATCCCCACCCCGGTGCACTTCCCGGGAATCCTCGTCCAGGCTGAGATCGCCGACGGTGAGCATGGACGAGTCCGCCGTCAGCGCCGTGTGCGATCGGCGGAGCAGCGCGCGCAGCCGCAGCACCAGCTCTTCGATGGAGAACGGCTTCGTGACGTAGTCGTCACCACCGGCGGTCAGGCCGGCGATCCGGTCCTCGACCGCGTCCCGGGCGGTCAGGAAGAGCACCGGAGTCCGGTCCGAGTCGGTCCGCAGCCGACGCAGCACCTCGAGGCCGTCCATGTCGGGCAGCATCACGTCGAGCACCACCAGATCGGGACGCATCTCGCGGGCCGCGGTGACCGCCGACGCACCGTCACCGGCCGTGCGGACGTCCCACCCCTCGTACCGCAGGGCCAGCCCGAGCAATTCGGACAGGGTCGGCTCGTCGTCGACCACCAGCACCTTGATGGGCCTGCCCTCCGGGCCGCGCAACGACTCCCGACCGGTCTCGGCGCGCGGGGTGAAGGTCGCAAAGGGAGAACTCGTCATACGGCCATCGTGCGGGACGGCAGTATGCCCTCGCTAGGTGTTGGCTGTGTGGTTGCTGTGCGTCTCCCCCGTGAGCATCGGGTGGCGCACCCGTGCGCGCCCTGTCGGGCCGGTGCGGACCGTGTGTACCGTGCGTACCGCAGTGTTCGGTCACCGGGTAGTTTTGCGGAAAGACTTACTGTGTTCCTGCGCAAGTCACCCTGCTCTTGCTCAAGACTCACTGTGCTCTCGCCCAAGACTCACCCTGCGCAGCGTCGCGCGTCTGGTCCTGAAATCGCCCGGTACGCACTGGAGGAGCCGATGATTCGTCCCGTCCGCCCGATGATCGCCGTTGCCGGTCGCTGGGGCCTCCCGTGTGCGGGCTGAGTGGTGAGGTGCGCTTCGACGGCAGCGCCGCCGATGTGGACGCCGTCGTGCGGATGTCGTGCGTGCTGGCCCCGCGTGGTCCCAGCGGACAGGGCGTGTGGCAGTACGGGCGGACGGCGATGGCGCACCGGCGGCTGGCCATCATCGACCTGTCCGACGCCGGAGGCCAGCCGATGGTCGACTCCGACCTGGGCCTGACCATTGTCTTCAACGGCTGTGTGTACAACTATCGGCAATTGCGTGAGGAGCTCACCGGCCACGGTTACACGTTCTTTTCCACTTCGGACACCGAGGTGGTGCTGAAGGCGTTCCACCGGTGGGGCACCGACTGCGTCGACCATTTTCTCGGCATGTTCGCGTTCGTCATCGCCGAACGCGACTCCGGGCGCACGATTCTGGTCCGCGATCGCCTCGGCATCAAGCCGCTGTACCTCTCGCACTCCACCAGTCGCCTGCGCTTCGCCTCCAGCCTGCCCGCGCTACTGGCCGGTGGTGAGGTCGACACGAGCATCGACGCGGTGGCGCTGCAGCACTATCTGACGTTCCACGCCGTGGTGCCGCCCCCGCGGACCATTCTCACCGGCGTACGCAAGCTGCCGCCGGCGACCGTCCGGGTGATCGAGTCCGACGGCAGTAGCCGCGACATCACCTACTGGAACCCGCTGCACAGCCGGGCCGAACAGTATGCCGACCTGTCCGCGGGCGACTGGGACGATCTGGTGCTCTCGTCGCTACGGACCGCCGTGCAGCGGCGGATGGTCGCCGACGTTCCGGTGGGGGTGCTGCTCTCCGGCGGGATCGACTCCAGCGTCATCGTTGCGTTGCTGGCGGACGAGGGCCAGAAGGGCTTGCAGACCTTCAGCATCGGTTTCGAGGCGGTGGGGGACAAGGAGGGCGACGAATTCGAGTTCTCGGACATCGTCGCGCGGGAATTCGAGACCGACCACCATCAGCTGATGATTCCGTCCGCCGAGGTGCTGGGCGGGCTGGGTGGGGCGGTCCAGGCCATGAGCGAGCCGATGGTCAGCCACGATTGCGTGGCGTTCTACCTGCTCTCGCAACAGGTCTCGCAACACGTCAAGGTGGTGCAGTCCGGACAGGGTGCCGACGAGATACTGGCCGGCTACGACTGGTACCCGCCATTGGCCGGGGTCGCCGACGACAGCGTCGAGGACGCGCTGGCCGTGTACTCCGCCCGCTTTTTCGACCGACCCCACGCTGATATGGCCGGGATCCTGCAGCCGCAATGGCTCACCGACACCGACCACAGCCGAGCGCTGGCCGAAGATCACTTCCGCCGCCCGGGAGCCGACACCGCTCTGGACCGCGCGCTGCGCCTGGATTCTTTGGTCATGCTGGTGGACGATCCGGTCAAACGGGTGGACAACATGACCATGGCCTGGGGGTTGGAGGCGCGGACACCGTTCCTGGATCACGAATTCGTCGAACTGGCCGCGGCCGTGCCGCCGCAACTCAAACTCGCCCACGGTGGAAAGGGCGTGTTGAAGCAGGCCTCCCGGAAAGTCCTGCCCGCCAGCGTCATCGATCGAAAAAAGGGGCACTTTCCGGTACCGGCGATCATCAACCTGGAAGGCCGTTACCTGGACCGGGTACGGGATGCGCTGAACGCACCGGAGGCCAAGGAGCGCGGGCTGTTTCGCGCCGACTATGTCGAGCGGCTGTTGACCGAGCCGAATCGCTACCGGACCAATCTCGGGTCCAACCAACTGTGGCAGATCGGTCTTCTGGAGATGTGGTTGCAGCAGCACGGAATCCGTTGACCGGGCCGTGGTGACCCGCGGGAGTCCCACCCACCCCCGGTATTTCGACACGGGGATGCGCCGGCCACCGGCATCGTTCGTCGAATCGGTGCTGGCCATCGCTACCGTCAAAGGTGCATGGTGTCCCTCGCTGTCGCCCTCCGGTGAGCAGGTGGCCTACATCACCGATCGCTCGGGGCTGCCCAGGGTCGAGATCGGATCGACCGACCCGACGCCCGACCGACCGCCGTTCCAGCTCTCCGGCCCTGAGCAGGAGGCCATCTCCGTGGCCTGGTCACCGGACGGACAGTGGTTGACCTATCTGGTGTCTCCGGCCGGGTCGATCCGGGCGGAACTCCACGCGGTGCGGCCCGACGGCACCCAGCGGCGCAGGTTGGCCGGCGCGGGTCAATGGGAAACGGTGTTCGCCGGGTTGTGGACGCCGGTGCCCGGTCGCTACGCGTTCTCGCTGGCCGACGGCCGGTCCCCGAATGCGGCGGTCGCGTTCGTCGACGTGGAAACCGGTGAGGTGGAGCCGGTCCGGGCGTCGATCGGTCTGGGTTTCTGCGTAGTCACGGCGATCAGCGCCGATGGTCAGCGGGTGGTGGTCCGCTGCGGCCCGCGCAACCGACGGCACCTCCTGCTCATGGAGGTGAACGGATCCCACCCGCCGATTCGGCTGTTGCAGCGCGATCCGATGCACGGTGGCACCGGCGAGGACGGCCGGTTCGCTCCTGACAACCGCAGCGTCTACCTGCGGACCAGCGCCGGGCGGGAGCGCACGGTGCTGGCCCGGGTGCCGCTGGACGAGGACGGGCGGCCCGGGCCGATGGCCGTGGTGGCCGAGCGCGACGACGCCGACCTGGAATTCTACGCGATCAGGTCGGACGGCGAGAGTGCCGTCCTGGTCTGGAATGTGCAGGGCGCGAGTTGCCCGGAGGTCAGGGATCTGCGCACCGGGGAGAGCGCGCCGATCAGCCTGCCGGAACCGGTGATGCCGGGCTGGACCCTGGCCCGGGACGGGGTGTCGATGATCGCCGAGATCACCGGGCCGACGGCTCCGCGAACGTTGGTCCATCTGACCCTGCCGACCGCGACCGGGGCCGCGCCCGTCGAGACCCGCCGCCTGGCCTGCGTTCCGGCCGCCGAACTGCCCGCCGGTGTCGTCACGCCGACGCTGCACCGCTATCCGTCGAAGGACGGCCTGGAACTGCAGGGGTGGCTGTACCGCCCGACGGGCGTCCACGGACCGGGGCCGACGGTCGTCTCCTTCCACGGCGGCCCGGAAAGCCAGGAGAGGCCGGCGTTCTCGCTGTTGGCCCAGTCGTTGGTGGCGGCCGGTATTACCGTCTTCGCGCCCAACGTGCGGGGGTCCAGCGGATACGGGAACGCCTTCATGTCCGCCGATGACGGGGCATCCAGGGCCGATTCGTTCCAGGACGTGCCCGCTACCGTGGATTTCCTGCTCGAACACGGCATCGCCAGACCAGGAGCCATCGGCGTGCAGGGTTGGTCCTACGGGGGCTACCTCGCGCTGACCGCGCTGGCCCACTGGCCGACCATGTTCGCGGCCGGTAGCACGCACGCGGGCATGTCGGATCTGCTGTCGTTCTTCGCCGAGACCGAGACCTGGATGGCGGCCGCATCGGTCCCGGAATACGGCGACCCGGCGGTGGAGGCGGACCTGCTCAGGGCGCTGTCCCCGCTGACCCACCTGGCCCAGGTCGTCTCCCCGACGCTGCTCGTGCACGGCGAGAAGGACACCAACGTGCCGGTCGGGGAGTCCGTCCGGGCCCATGCCGCCCTCAAGGCGGCGGGCATCCCGACCGAACTGGTCCTGCTGCCCGGCGAGGGGCACACCATCGTCGGGGCCGACCGTCGGGCGGAGCTGGCGTTGGCCATCTGCAACTGGTTCGTTCGCTGGCTGGTCGCGGTGTGAACCGTCGACCTTCCCGGGTGCCGTTGGTCCGACGAGTCGAACCCGGCGAGAGGCGTTGTGATCAGCCGGCCTGAGATCCCAGGGACTCCCTGAGCCAGGCGATGGCCTGCGGCTCGGAGTTGAAGAATCTGGTGGGTGTCGGCAGCGTGCTGATGCCGAGAATAAAGTTGGCGATCACCCGATCGACCGGAGACTTCCCGACCAGCGCGATCGTGTTGACGGCGCACGGCACGGTGAACACGTGCCGGGCTGCGCGGCTCACCGAGCGGGTCTCCGTCATGTCGACCAGCATCGGACGCCGGGTCGAGCCGCACAGCAGATTGACCTCGGCCATCGCCTTCTGGGCGTCGGATTCGGTGAGGGAGACGCCGGGAGCCCATTTCAGCCGCACCACCCAGTCGTCAATGCTGACCCGGACGACTTCGTCCGCGGCGAACGGCTCCATGGCTCCCCCAGTTTTTCAAGAGCGCCCCCGCGCCGGCCTTCCTGACTTACGTGACAGGCGTTTTCCAACGCCCACGTGGATCGTACGGGGGTCCGACGCAGATCCCTGACCGCCGTCGGCACGTGCGGGGACGAAGGTGGCCCTTGTGGGGCCGGAGGGACGCGTGACGCCATTTTCGTCCCCGCCGTCGATGTTGATCCCCGCCGGAGGGTGACGCACGATCTCCGCTTTCCGTAGAAATCCATTCAATGGCGTGATCGGACATAACCCAATCGGGGGCGATTCCGGCCGAGATCGTCGGACCGACGACCCAGCACAGCGACCTCCTGGTCAATCGCCCAAAAGATGGATACCCACATCACGCCGACGGGCGGAAAGAGAGTCACTGCGCTATCCATCAGTGGCGAACTGGTTGCCCTTGGTGGCCCACACTCCGATTGGGTTATAGGCATCCGTGGAGGTTCGTTCATCGAAAACCTGACCGAAATGCGCCTGCCGCTGTACGGTGGGAAGGTCCGTCCGCCATTTTCTCAGTCCGGAGAACCGACTTGACCCAGGTTCGCAGTGCCCTATCGACCCGCCGCAGCGGCTGCTGGGTCTCTCCTGTTGCCAACCAGCGCGGCGCAGTTCAGCCGCCGACGACGCGTCAACCCGCCGCATCGACCTTCACCGGTGCGGTCACGGACGCCGGGGCCCAGCGATGAGAAGGACCGGAACCGAGATCGATGCACGCTCCATCGGCGCGGATTTCTCGCCGGATTTCGACGTCTGCATCGTGGGCGGGGGCCCGGCCGGAATCGCGGCCGCGCTGGCCCTCAACGGTCGGGGACTGCGGATCGCCATACTCGAGGCCGGTGACCTCACTCCGACCATTGCCGGGCAGCGGATGCTCGCCGCAAGCCAGAGCGGATCCAAGTACTGGTCCTTGCAGACGTCCCGATACCTGGCCCTGGGCGGCGCGGCCAATCGCTGGGGCGGCATCTGTCGCCCGTTGGACGAAGGAGATTTCGAAGCGCGGCCGTGGGTCGACCACAGCGGCTGGCCCATCGGGGTCAGCGCCCTGGAGCCCTACTACAAAGCCGCGGCGGAGTTCCTGCAGTTGCCCACGGGCACGTTCGAGCCGCCGGCGCCGACCGCTGACGGCGCGGTTCTCGACATCAATGACGAGGACTTCACTCTCGTTGGCTACGAGAAGAGCCCCCTCCTGCATTTCGGCCGGGTGATCAGG
The DNA here is from genome assembly GCA_964250735.1 of uncultured Nakamurella sp. Lineage (GTDB taxonomy): Bacteria > Actinomycetota > Actinomycetes > Mycobacteriales > Nakamurellaceae > Nakamurella. The sequence continues at coordinate 75,032 of CAXUHA010000006.1, forward strand.
GACAAGCTGGCGGCGGCCACCGATGTCACCGTCGTCCTGAACGCCTTCGTGACCGAGCTCGGCATGAGCACGGACTCCGACGTCGTGGATCGCGTCGCAGTCCGTTCCGCCAATGGTGTGTCGTTCGACATCAGGCCCAAGAGCGTGCTGCTGTGCGCGGGCGCCATCGAGAACGCGCGACTCCTGCTGATGTCGCGCAAGCAGAAATCGGCGGGTGTGGGCAACGAGTACGGCCTGGTCGGGCGCTACTTCATGGAACATCTCCATGCCCCGATGGGGCACCTGATCACGGCCCCGACGGCGCGTCTGTGGTCGACGTACGACCTGACCAACCCCGCCCGCCCGCAGATGACCGCAGCCATTTCCCCGACCCCGGAACTCATCGCCCAACATCGGCTTGTGTCCGCATCCGTCGCCGTGGGACCGACCACCTTCGCCGCCGAGCCACCATTCATCTCCTGGCCCTACCCGCTGATCCCGGTGCTGGATCGCGCGCAGATCGGCATGGAGTTGCACGGCGGTTTCAGCGAGCGCGCGGCGAGCCGGGGGATGGAACTGGCCCGACGGTCCCGCAGCCAGATCTCGACGTTGCGCATGAACAAGAAGATCGGCCGCTCGGGTCCGGGTCAGGATCCGTCCACCAGCAACCTGAAGAGCGTCTACATCCGCGGCGAGCAGGTTCCGCTCGCCGGCAATCGGGTCACCCTCGGCTCCGCCGTCGACCGGTTCGGTCGCCCGAAGGCCGCGCTGACCTGGACCGTCGACGAACAGAGCCTGAAAAGCGCCGAGGACATCTTCAGCCTGTTCCGGTCGATGATCGTTCGGAAGGGTCTGGGCACGATCGTCGGACCGTACCCGGAATGGCATCGCGCCATCGTCGGCGGACCGCACCACATGGGTACCACCCGTATGGCGACTTCACCCTCCGAAGGTGTCACCAATGCCGATGGTCGGGTGCATTCCGTCAAGAACCTGTACGTCGCGGGCAGCTCGTTGTTCACCACCGGCGGGCACGCCAACCCGACGTTCGCCGTGATCGCGCTGAGTCTGCTCGTCGCCGATGCGTTGGCGCACCAACTGCAACGGGTCTAGCAGCCGCTCGGTGACCTACCCGGTCACGAACCGGCGTACCCGGTGGAGGGGATCAGGCGCGGCCGACCGGTTGGCCGACGAGGTCGGCCAACGACTCGAGCACGGCGGCCGGCGCGGGCATGTCCCGGATCTGCTGGGCGAGCACCTGCGCCTGTTGCCGGTGCGTACCCGGGCCCAGTAGACGGGCCGCCTCCCGGCCGACCGCCTCGGCCGACACCTGCCCGGGCATCAGCGCCGCGCCGGCGCCGGAGCCGGCGACAGCAGAGGCGTTGATGAACTGATCGTGTGCCACCTGCGGCAACACCAGTTGCGGCCGGCCGGCCGCCATCGAGCCGAGGGTGGTTCCGCTGCCACCATGATGGATGACCAGGTCGACCAGGGGCAGCACCTGCGCGCCGGGCACGAAGGCTTCCAGGTGCACCCGGGGTGGGAGTACGCCGAGTACGGCCTTGTCCAGGGCCGGACCGATGGAGACGAGGACGTCCGCGTCCTGGTCCGCGAGCCCGTCGAGGACCGTTCGCAGGACGCCCACCATGCCGGGCGCGCCGGGGGTGACCGTACCCAGCGTCAGGTACACCCGCGGTCGGTCATACGGTCCGGAGAACAGCTCGGGCAGAGCCAGACCCGGTTCACTCCACGGCGTCGGGCGCAACGCGATACTCGGCATCGGCAGGGCCGAGGGTGGCTGGCGCAGACCGGACGGCCAGATGTCCAGGCACAACTGCCCCAGGATGCTGTTCGGCTCCGGTGGCTCTTCACCACCCGCACGCCATTGGTCCGCCAACATGCCCAGGTAGCTGTCGAGCATCTCGGGCGGCAGGGCCGGCCCCAGGCCGTGCCGAACGGCGGGTATCCCGGCCCGACCGGCGGCGAGTGAAGCACCGAGGTTCATTTCCTCGTACACCACCAGGTCCGGCTGCTGCCGGGAGATGATCGGCCCCAGCTCCGCCGACACCTTTCTGCACAGCACATCGCCGAACATCGCGGCTCCGAAGCGCCACCGTTGCGGGGGAGGCAGTTCGCGGAAGTTCAGCCCCTGACCCATCACTTCGCGGGCGGCGGCCGCGGTGTCGGCGTCCACCACCTCCACCTGCCATCCGTTGGCCGACAACCGTCCGGCCGCCTCCGGGCCGGTGGCGATGACGACGTCGTGGCCGGCATCCCGGCAGGCTTGGGCCAACGGCATCACGGGATACAGGTGACCGTAAGCCGGCAGACACGCGAACAGAATGCGCAGGTTTTCGGCCATCATTCCCCACTCCATCGTCATCGATCTTTTTCGAACACGGGCCGTACGAAAGGTTGTCGGGCGTCAGGCGTCCGCGAAGGTCAACCGCAGATGCTGGGCCAGTCCCGCCGCAGACAGCGCCCCGGTGCGATAGCCGACATGGCCGTCCGGGCGGATGAGGTACGCGGACAACCCGCTGACCCCGTACGCCGCCTGGAAATTCCGGTGACTGTCGGACAGCACGGTCAGGTCCAGCAGCGGCGGCGCGGCGACGCCCGGGGCGACGACCAGGAAAGCCTGTACCTGGCCTGCGGTCTGCTGCCGGACCACGGCGACAAGCTTCTCCAGGCCGAGGATCTCGTCGGTCGCGACGGACGCGTCCGCGTAGACGAGCAGGGTCGACCTGGTTCCCCGGGTCACATCGAACAGGCGGATCGGATGAGCGACACCGAAGCGGGTCAACCCTTCCACGTCGGGTGCCCGATGCCCGGGCCCTGGACCGTCCGGTAGCACGGTGCCCTCGGCGTCCTCGCCGACCAACGGGCTGTCCGCATAGTTCATCGTCATCTGCATTTCCAGCAGGAATTGCTGTTTCTCGTCCTCCATGTCCATCTCGTCGGTGAACGCCACGGCCACGGCGCGATCGACGACCGCCTTGCCCGCCGGGCGTCGCTCGGCCTGGTAACTATCCAACAGGCCCGGCGCGGCCAGTCCGCGGACCGCGAGGGCAAGTTTCCAGCCCAGGTTCCACGCGTCCTGGATGCCGGTGTTCATACCCTGACCGCCGGCCGGCGGATGCAGGTGGGCCGCGTCGCCGGCCACGAACACCCGGTTGTCCCGGTACCGGTCGACGATGCCGTGCTTGATCCGGAAGATGGACGACCACCGCAAATTACTGGCCGTGGTACCTGCCGGAGCGAGATCGTCCAGGACGGCCTGGATGTCAGCGAGTGCGGGCGGCGCGTACTCCTGCCAGAAGCCGGCTTCCACCACGCCCGACCCGATCGTCTTCTGCAACGCCTGAGGCGCCAGGGTGGCGACCCGATAACGACCGAAACCCTTCAGCGGCACGCAGACGAGCATTCCGGTGAAGTCGCCGTCCTCCTCGATGCGGACGAACCGCAGCAGATGCCCCGCCGGCATGTCCCAGTCCAGATCCACGTCGCCCAGCATGAACAGCTGCGGAAACATCGACAGACCGCCCTCGAAGACCAGCCCCAGGCCGGAGCGCACCACGCTGTGCGCGCCGTCGCAACCCACCAGATACTGCGCCCGGATCGATTCCTCCGCCGCACCGTCCGCTGATCCGTGCCGCACCGTCGCGGTCACGCCGTCGTCGTCCTGGCGGAACGAGACCAACTCGACACCCCGCTCGATGGCCACGCCGAAGGAGGCGAGCTTGTCGGTCAGGATCCGTTCCGTCTCGTACTGGGGCAGGCCCAGGTGCGCGTAGGGCAGATCGGTCATCCCGGCCCAGTCGACCTGATGGGTCTGCTTCCCGTTGACGAACACCGTCTGCCCGTGCAGCCAGCTGCCGGCCTCCATCGCCTCGTCGACGATGCCCTGGTCCTCCCAGATCTCCATGGTGCGGCAATGGATCCCGATCGCCTTGTCGGCCTGCGACGACGCGTGCGGGCTCTTGTCGATGACGCGCACGCCGATGCCCCGGCGGGCGAGCTCGATGGCGTGGGTCAGGCCGGCCGGACCGGCGCCGGCGACCAGCACCTCGACCGGTGCGGTGGCGCTACTCGTGGCGGCGGGGGGCGCGCGATGCACGATCGGCACCGGGGCCGGGGTGACCGGCGCCGCGATCACCGCCGGTTCGGGTCGGACAGCCGGCGACGGATCCACCGGTACGACAGCGGGCGCCGGTACGACAGCGGGCGCTGGTGACAAGGCGGGCGCCGGTACGACAGCGGGCGCCGGTGACACAGCGGGCGCCGGTGCCGAGGTCTGCCTGGCCACCGTGCCGAACTCCGAGGTCCCCGGAGTGACGGTGTTCTGCGGGGGCCGGAAGCGGATTTCGTACAGCCGGCGGGCGAAGTCGACGGACAGCCAGCGGACCAACGGCCCGCTCTGCTCGGCGTGCGAGGGGTCCTCCACCCAATTGATGAAGTCCCGCTCCGTCTCCCACTCCGCGAAGATGTGATAGACGTTCGAGCCCGGCTCCTTGAGGAGCTCCTCGCGAATCAGTCCGGGAGTCCCGACCAGTCGCTGGGTCACCACCTCGTAGGCGCGCTCGAAGGCCTCTTCCTCACCCGGGCCCACCGAGGTGGTGAGATCGATCCGGACGGGCAGGGATTTCACCGCGGGAACCGTGCCGAGCAGTTCGTAGGTGCTGCGCGCGGCGTCCTCGCGCAGGTCGCGCAGCGCCGAGGTCAACGCCTCCCGCGCGCTGCTCCGCCCGAACGCGTCGACCGCGGCCCGGTCGGTCCAGTCGCTAGTGATGGAAAACGTGCGCGGGTCGTTCAGATCCCGGGCCAGCTCCTGGCGCACATTGCCCGGCACCCGGCTGATCTCCGCCGCGGCGACGCGCCAAGCGGCCTCGAACTCGTCCTCCCGCCCTTCCCGCGCGCGCATGCTCAGAACTGTTCTCACCGATGCCTTCATCACAGCAACCCCTGTTCCGTCAATCCCGGACCGCAGCTCGCGCTGGTCACGCGCCGCAGCACCATCGAGCTGTTGAACCCGCCGAATCCGCGGGCATTGACCACCACTACTTCCACCGGGACCTTGCGAGGCTCGAGGACCAAATCCAGGCCGTACGACGGGTCCGGGTCGTCGAGATTGCCCACCGCCGGGACCACACCTTCGCGCATCGCCAACAGTGCGGTCGCCACGCTCAACGCCGAACCGCCTGCGTTCAACCGTCCGACGAAACCCTGCGGCGCGGTGACCGGTACATTCCGGGCGCCGAAAACCTCGCGGAGAGCCGACGCTTCCAACGCGTCCAATTCCGGTACCCCGGCCGCGTCGGCGACCACCAGGTCCACGTCGTCCGGGGTCAGACCGGCGTCCTGCAGGGCCAGGCGCAGGGCCCGGGCACTCTGCCGGGAGTCCGGCGCCGGATCGTTGGGATGGTGGGCGTCGTGCGTCGCTGCATAGCCGACTATTTCTCCGTAGATCTGCGGGGCGGCCCGCCGCTGCGCCGCCTCCAGGTCTTCCACGACCAGGACGGCCCCGCCCTCGCCCGGCGCGTAACCGTTGGCCTGCACATCGAACGGCTTGTAACCGGCCTTGGGGTCCGCCGCCGAGGTCAGTCGTCCGCTGGTGCAGTAGCAGGTCAGGGCGTACGGCGACAACGGCGCCTCGGTGCCGCCGGCCAACACCGCCGCGGTGCCCCGGCGGACGACCCGGCGCGCGTGGCCGATGCTGTCCAACCCGCCGGCACCCTCGGAGACGAGCACGCTGGCCGGACCCTTGGTTCCGTGCCGGATGGAGGACTGGCCGGTACTGGCCGCGTAGAACCAGGCGATCGACTGGTAGGCGCCGACCGACTTGGGTCCTTTCGCATACAGGCCGGTCATTTCGTGCTGGCCGAACTCGTTGCCGCCGGACCCGGCCGACAAGGCCACCGAGGTGGCGTACGGGTCGTAGTCGGTCGGCTTGTACGCCGCGTCGTCCAGCGCCAACTGGGTGGCCGCCAACGACATCCAGGTCCAGCGGTCGGTCTGCACGACCAGTCGCTCGTCGACGTGGTCGGTGACCTGGAATCCGTCGACCTGGCCGGCCAGGGTGGCGGCGTACCGGGACGGGTCGAACGCGGAGATGCGGCGCACCTTCAGTTCCCCGGCGGTGATGGACCGCCAGTGCTCGTCAGCGCCGATACCGCTGGGGGCGACCACGCCGATACCCGTGATGACGGCGCGGGTCATCGGCTCGCCTCCGGATTGGACAGCACGATCGCGGACTGGAAACCGCCGAAGCCACTCCCGACCGAAACGGCAACGTTCACCGGCCAGTCCCGGGCGGTCTTGGGCACATAGTCCAGATCGCAGTCGGGGTCCCGCTTCTCCAGGTTGGCGGTGGGCGGCACGACGCCGTGTTCGATGGCCAGCGTGCAGGCCACCAACTCGATCGAACCGATGGCCCCGAGCGAGTGTCCGACCATCGACTTGATCGAGCTCATCGGCGTGTCGTAGGCGTGCTGTCCCAGACTCCGCTTCACCGCTGCGGTCTCGTGTCGATCATTTTGTTTGGTGCCCGACCCGTGCGCGTTGACGTAGTCGACGGCGGTCGGATCCAGCCGCGACTGCCGCAACGCCTCGTCGATCGCCGCGCTCATCTCCAGACCGTCCGGGCGCAGGCCCGTCATGTGGAAGGCGTTGCACCGGTTCGCGAAACCACCTATTTCGCAATAGATGTGGGCGCCGCGGGCGCGGGCGTGCTGGTATTCCTCCAGAATCAGCACCGCGCCACCCTCGCCCATGACGAAGCCGTCACGGGTGGCGTCGAAAGGGCGCGAGGCGTGCTCCGGATCGTCGTTGCGCGAGGACGTCGCCCGGATCGTGTCGAAACAGGCGATCGAGATCGGTGAGATGGGGGCGTCGCTCGCCCCGGAAATCACGATGTCCGCATCGCCGTCCTGGATGAGCTGCGAGCCGTACCCCACCGCGTCGATCCCGGAGGTGCAGCCGGTCGACATCACCGACGCCGGGCCGTGCGCGTGGTAGCGCACCGCAAGTTCGGTCGCGGCGCTACTGGGGATCAGCGCGTTGTAGAGGAAGGGGGATCCGAGCGACGGGTCGACGAGCCACTGCCGACCCGAGTCGCTCACCGTGACGTATTCGTTCTCCAACCGCATCGTCGCGCCGACCGCGCTGCCCAGGCTGATCGCGAGCCGGTCGTGATCGACGCCCTCCCCGCTGACGAGGTCCAGCCCGCTGTCGGCGACGGCCTCATCGGCAGCGACCATGGCGAACTGGATGAACCGGTCGTTGCGGGAGACCTCCTGCTGCGTCAAACCCGAGGCCAGCGGATCGAAGTCGACCTCCGCCGCGATCTGCGAGCGGAACCGGGACGGATCGAAGAACGTGATACCTCGCGTCGCCGTCCGGCCCTCGGTCAGCAGGTTCCAGAAGGGCTCGCAGCCGACGCCGCCCGGTGCGACGACGCCGATCCCGGTGACGACGACGCGCCGAGACCCGCTCATCGGTGCCCGCCGGCGGACCCCGGTGAGGGTTCGGTGTCGACGTGGCCGAGCTCGGGGCGGGGGGCGAGTGGCCCGAGGGTGAAGACGAAGAACGCTGCGGTCGCGCCATCGTTGACGATGCGGTGCCGGACACCGATCGGGATGTGGACGGCGGATTCGCCGACCAACCGCCGCTGGTCGCCGTCCAGCGTGACCAGCACGTCACCGCTGACGCAGTACAGGAATTCCTCCGAGTACGGGTGCCAGTGCTCGGTGACGATTTCCCCCGGTTCCAGGGTCAGGGTGCCCATGAAGCCGGCGGTCGCGCCGACGCTGGCCGGGGAGAGCAACGTGCGGATGTCACCGCCGCGGCGATAGTTGGGCGGGGTGCTGTCGCGGTGGACGGTCGGACCGCACCGAACGGCCGTCGGTGGGTGCGCAATGGTGGTCACGGTGCTCCTTGGGTGCGGGTGGAGGAGGCGAGCTGCTGGTTCGACGCGTCAGCAAGACCTTTGGCGGCTTCTTCGACCTTGCCGGCGATGACGCTCATCTGGATCTTGCTGTTGTTGTTGATGCGCTTGGTCATGGTCGGGGTGTCGACCGGGGCCTGCGGCCGCATCCGGAAGTCCTGCACCCAGCGCATCTTCGTGCCACCGGGCGCGGTCTCGTAGGTCCACTCGATGTCCATGAATTCGAACGGCCCCGGCTCGACGCGCCGGGCGACGACGCGGTGGGCTTCGGGATCCAGCGTCCGTTCCGAGACCCAGCTCCACACGGTGCCGTTCTCGTCCGGATGCATGGACAGCCGGAACAGGTAGGTGTTCCCGGTGTGGTCCAGGATGTCGACCGACGCGTACTCGGTGAACAACTGCGGCCAGGAGGCCAGATCGTTGGTCAGGTTCCAGACGAGGGTGATGTCCGCGCCGATGACGATGGAATTGTCGGTGTGCCCGACGACCTCGCCGGTGTCCGCGGCAGCGATGTCCACCGCATCGGTGGTGACGGCATCGGTGTTGACGGTGGTGGCCTCGTCGTGCGTTGGCGCATTGCTCATTGCCATGTCCTCCTGGGGTGCCGGTGGGTGGGTCTGGGGGCGATCAGGAGGCCTGGGCGACTTCTAGCGCTTCGAGTTGGCCCTGCACGATGTCGACGATCTCGCCGAACGTGTAGTGACCCGGGATGTCGTCGGGCATCTCGACGCCGTAGTTGTCCGCGAGTTCGGTCTGCATGGCCAGGAAGGCCAGCGAATCGAGGTCGACGTCCTCGAAACCGGCGGCCGGGTTGGATGTCTGGGCGCTGACCGGCAGACCGGCCTTCCGGGTCAGGATCTGCATCAGGTCGTTGATCGTGAAAGTGCTGTTCATGCTGGGTTGTCCTCCATCGTGGGCGTTACGGGTGGTGGTGTCACAGGTGGTGGTGTCGCCGGGGCGGGCCGGCTCCGCCGGGGCAGTCAGGGTCAGGGTCGCGGCCAGCGCAGGCACGTCGGCCGGGTGGTGCGCGATGGCGTCGGCCGCCTCCAGCAGGGCGGGCAGATGGCGGTCCAGAAATTCGATGTCGTGACGATCGGCCCGGATGTCGGGGTGTCGCAGCATGGCCCGGTGCAGCGCCACTGTGGTGCGAAGGCCGGGACCCTGGACGTCCAGTTCGGCCAGGGCGCGGTCCATCCGGGCCAGGGCCTGGTCGCGGGTCGGCGCCCAGACGATCAGCTTGGCCAGCAACGAGTCGTAGTGCGGGCTGACCCGATCGCCGGCCCGGTACCCGGTGTCCAGTCGGGTCCACGGCCCGGAAGGCTGGTGGTAGACGTCGAGGCGGCCGGGGGTGGGGGCGAAACCCCGGGCCGGGTCTTCGGCGTTGATCCGGCATTCGATGGCGGCCCCGCGGGGGCGCACGTCCTCCTGGCGGTAGGTCAGGGGCAGGCCGCCGGCGATCATGAGCTGCTCGCGCACCAGGTCGATGCCGGTGAGCATTTCGGTGACCGGATGCTCGACCTGGATGCGGGCGTTCATCTCCATGAAGTACGGCTCGCCGCGCCCGTCGACCAGGAATTCCATCGTCCCGGCGCCGGTGTAGCCGACGGCCAGCGCGCCCTGCACGGCCAGCGCCCCGATCCGCTCCCGCTGGGCAACGCTCAGATGGCCGGCGGGGCCCTCTTCGAGCAGTTTCTGGTGGCGACGCTGCAGCGAGCAGTCGCGCTCGCCCAGGAACAGGCCGGTGCCGTGCTGATCGCACAGCACCTGAACCTCCACGTGGCGGGCCCCGGGCAGGTAACGCTCGACGTACACCGCCGGATCGCGGAAGACAGCCTTGGCCACCGCCCGGGTGGCGGTGAAGGCCTCTGAAAAGTCCTGGGCCGCATGCACTACCGTCATGCCGCGGCCACCGCCGCCGGCCGCTGCCTTGATGATGACCGGGTAGCCGATGCCGTCCGCGATCTCCCGACCCTGCGCGGCCGTGCGGACCGGTTCGACCACTCCGGGAAGAAGGGGCAGCCCCGCCTCGGACATCAGCCGGCGGGCCGTGGCCTTGTTGCCCATGTTCTGCATCACCGACGGCGGGGGACCGACGAAGGTCAGTCCCTGCGCCTGGCAGATCTCGGCGAAGTCCGGGTCCTCGGACAGGAATCCGTACCCGGGGTGGATCGCGTCGGCGCCGGTGCGCAGGGCGGCCTCGATGATGTTCGGCACGTGCAGGTAGCTCTGCCGTGGCGCGGGCGGACCGATGTTGACGGCGACGTCCGCCATCCTGACCACCTCGGACTCCCGGTCCGCGGAGCTGTGGACCGCGACGACCCCGATGCCCAGTTCGCGGCAGGTTCGGGCGATCCGGACGGCGATCTCGCCCCGGTTGGCGATGAGCAGGCGGCGGATCATGTCCGGTCCCTCGGCACCAGGCGGAACAGGACCTGGTCGTATTCCACGGACTCGTTGTTGGCGACGAGTACCTCCGTGACGACACCGTCCTGCTCGGCCACGATCGGGTTCATCATTTTCATCGCCTCGATGATGGCCAGGGTCATTCCCGCTTCGACCTCGTCGCCGACCTGGACGAACGGGTCGGCCTCCGGCGACTGGGCGGTGTAGAACGTGCCGACCAGGGGAGCCCGGACGGCGAAGGTGCCGACCGTGGGATCTGCTTCGGCACAAGAGATCTGGTCGTCGTCGACGGTGAAGGGGGTGGTGCGGGTCGAGAAGGCCGGGGCGGTGGTCGCCCATTCCACCTCGATTTCGCAGTCGGCGCTGCGTACCGCCAGCCGTCGAAGGTCACCGGGCAGGGTCCGGGCGAGTTCGACGACCTCGCGCCGCAGCTTTTCCATCGAGTCCCGTGATGCCGGGGACAGCGGGGACTGCGCCGCGGTGTTGCCGTTGGTCTTGCTGTAATTGTTGGACATCACTGGCCGCCGCCGGCCAGCCGGTCGGACCCGGTTGACGCTGGTGTCGGCACCTGGTACCCCAGGTGGGAGAAGCGGAGCTCACGCAGGGCCAGGAGAACGGTCAGCGGAACGGCGCAGATCTGCCGGAGTTCGCGCACCAACTCGGCCCTGATCTGCTGGGCGCACGACAGCGGGTCCGCCTGCGCTCCGCCGGGGGGTTCGGGGACGACGCGGGTGGCGATTCCGGTTTCGATCAGGTGCTCGGCGCCCAGTCGCAGCGCCCGGGCCGCGGCCGGCGCCGACGCGGCGGTCCGCCAGAGGATCGCCGCGCATCCCTCCGGACTGATCACGGACAGAAACGCGTTCTCCAGCACCAGTAATCGGTCCGAGGTGCAGAGGGCCAGGGCTCCGCCGCTACCGCCCTCACCGGTGACCACCGCCACCACCGGCACGCGAAGTCGCGCACTGCGCATGATCGTGTCGGCGATGGCGATCGACTGGCCGCGCTCCTCCGCATCCGGACCGGGGTGGGCGCCCGGCGTGTCCACGAAGGTGACCACCGGCATGCCGAAGGTCTCGGCGTGATCCATCAATCGCATGGCCTTGCGATAGCCCTCCGGGTGGGCCATGCCGAAACGTCTGGACACCATCTCCTTGACGGTGTGGCCCTTCTGATGACCGATGACCACCACCGACCGGCCGTCGATCGAGGCCACCCCGCCGACGATGGCCGGGTCGTCGGAATGGACCCGGTCGCCGTGCAACTCGACGAAATCGTCGAAGATCTGGTGGATGTAGTCCAGCGTGGTCGGGCGGTCGACGGCCCGCGCCATCTGCACGATGTCCCAGGAGTCCCGCCGGGAAACGACGGCCGGCGCCGCCTCGTCAGTCGCCGGTCCGGCGGCGTCGGTCCAGCGCGGCGCGGTTTCGACGGGCGCCGGTGCAGAGCCGAGAGGTGCTGTTGCGACCGGCGTTTCCACCAGATGCAGACCAGTGGTGGCGGGCAGCGGCACCCGGTGCAGGGCGACCAGTTGAATCAGCAGCGGGCGCAGTTCGGCACGGTTCTCCACCCGGTCCACCAGGCCGTGTTCGGACAGGTATTCGGCGGTCTGGAAATTGTCGCCCAACTCGGCCAACTCGGTACGGATGGTTTGCTGGATGACCCGGGGGCCGGCAAAACCCACGTGCGCACCCCGCTCCGCAACCACGATGGAACCCAGATTGGCGAAGGAGGCGGACACTCCGCCGTACGTCGGGTCGGTCAGCACACAGACGGACAGGACGCCGGATTCCCGCAACCGGGCGAACGCCTGACTGGTCCTGGCCATCTGGAAGAGGGAGAACACGCCCTCCTGCATGCGGGCTCCGCCACTGGCGCACACGACGATCAGCGGAATCTGCCGTTGCCGGGCCAGTTCGGCCGCCTCGCTGACGCGACGGCCGACCTCCATGCCCATACTGCCGCCCATGAACGCGAAATCCATGACGGCGAGTAACGCCGGGCGACCGCCGAAGGTCGCCGCACCCAGAATCACGGCCTCGGACTCCATCGATCGCACGGCCGCGTCGGCCAGCCGATTCGGGTAGTCCCGGACGTCGGAGAAACCCAACGGGTCCGGCGCGATCGGCGGCAGGATCACCTCGTCGAAGCTGGCCGGGTCCACCAGCAGTTCCACCCGCAGTCGGGCACTGAGCCGGAGATGGTGCTCGCATTCCGGGCAGACGTGCAGGTTGCGGGCCAGTCGCTTGTGGTAGATGAGCCATCCGCAGCCCGGGCAGCGGGTCCAGTCCGCGGGTCTGTTCATTTTCTTGATCGGTTCCAACGTGTTCGTCATCGCATCCCCTGGGGTCGGTGGATCGAAGGGATCGGCTGGTCGCAGAGGGACGGGAAACCGTTGGGCGGCATCAGTGATGGCTTGCGGTCCAGTGGTAGAAGCGCTGGGCCATGGCGTCGCTGGGCGATTTCCAATCGGGGTCGTAGGCCGTGATGAACGGCTTCAGCTCGTCGCTGACGGCCCGGAACGAGGTCAGGGACTGGGCCGTTTTCATGGCCTCGCCGGGCGGACGGTCGAAATCGATCAGGTGCACGTACAGCCCGTGGAAGCGGTACAGGGCGCGGCTGGCCACGCCGATCTCGTGCGGCATCGATGTGGCGTCGTAACGCCCGAAGATGTCGGCCACCTCGGTTGCACTGTCCGGTTGCATCTTGGCCACGATCATCACTTGTGACATAGGACTTCCCGTCGAAGGAGAGCGAGCGAACGATGAATCACCACCGGTGTCCGCGAACGACTCGGCCTGGTGAAGCTGTTCCGACGCTAAGCCAGCGCACAGGTTCCTCACATCCTCCGCAAGTAGCGACGTGTGCCCTGGCCGGCGTGCACTCAAGGAGGACGAAATCCACCGGAAGTGGGCCCCGGGGCTCCTCCTTCCGGACGTCGGTCCACCACCTTACGGGTGATATGACCTCATCCTCAGGTATGAAATGGGCTCGGTTCGGCCCGACCCCGTACGCCGCGCCGCCGGCGATGGGGATCCCGCCACCGCCGGCGCCCAGGTCCCGCGCCCGGCCACCCATCCGTGTCGCCGGCGTTGCCGTGGCGCTCGAATACGTTTACCGTGAGCCAACGCTGTGCCTGGCGTTGCGGCATTTGGTTACATTTCGGACAAATCGGTGGCTTGTAGCAGGGCCCCGTCGTAACGTGGTGTAACTGTTCGGGACGGCCACCGGAGCCCGTCGAAGCGATCAGGTGCACGTTCGAGTTCACCCTTGCTGTTCTGCGCGTGCCGAATGAGGTGGGAATGACACGCCGTCCCGAAGTACCGTCCCTGCCCCGGGTGAACCCCTTGTACCGGGTGCCCCGTGCTGCCGTCGGTGATCCGATCCGGGTCCTACTCTGCGAGGATCAGGAGATCTATCGTGTCGGCCTTCGAGTCCTGATCGACGCCGAAGCCGACCTGTTGGTGGTGGGTGAAGTCGACGACGTGCAGGATGCCTGCTCGCTGGCCGACCGGGAGTGCCCCGCCGTGGTCGTGGTCCGCCAGGGGTTGCTCGAGGGCCGGGAGGACGAGGCGCTGCAAGAGTTGTGCCGTCGGGGCGCGGTGTTGGTGTTGGCCGAATCCGAGTCGGAGCTGGAACTGGTCCGCTCGCTGCGAGCCGGGGCCCGGGGCTATCTGTTGCGGCGGATAGCCGCCCCCCGACTGCTCGACGGCATCCGCTCGCTGGCCAGGGACGAGCCGGCGCTGGACCCATCCGTCGCCCGACACCTGATGGGGTACCTCACGGCCGGCGATGCCGGCCGGGTCGCGGCCCGGCCGGACCGGTCGCTGCTCGACCGGCTGACCGAGCGTCAGCACGCTGTCGCGCTGCTGGCCGCGGAGGGGTTGACCAACGACGAGATCGCCGCCCGGCTGTTCCTCACCCAGGCGACCGTGAAGAGTCATCTCACGGCGATCCTGCGCCGCCTCGACATCAACAATCGGATCCAACTGGCCATTCTCGTCAACCGGGACGTCAATGGTCTCCACCGCCTCAGTAATGAATCCACCAGGGTTGGAGCAATAGGAGAATGACTCAGTACGACGTAATCGTGGTCGGTGCTCGGGTGGCCGGGTCACCGACCGCCATGCTGCTCGCCAGGCAGGGTCAGCGAGTCCTGCTCGTGGATCGGGCGCGGTTCCCCAGCGACACGATCTCGACCCATCTGATCCACCCGACCGGTATCGCCGCCCTCCGTCGGTGGGGCCTGCTCGACCAACTGGTGGCCACCGGTTGCCCACCGATCACCAAGTATTTCTTCGATTTCGACTGCGCGGTGCTCAGCGGCGTGCCCACCCCGTCGGACGGAATCAGCACGGCGTACGGACCGCGCCGGATCGTGCTGGACAACCTGCTGGTGGAGGCGGCGGCGGCGGCCGGAGCCGAGGTCCGCGACGGATACACGGTCGAGGAAGTGCTGACCGACGGCGATCGGGTCACCGGTATCCGCGGCCGGAGTGGCAGTGGGCCGGCCCAGGTCGATACCGCTCCGTTGGTCATCGGGGCCGACGGCAAACATTCGATCGTGGCCAAGACGATGAAAGTTCCGGCCTATATCGAGAAGCCGCCGACCACGGCGGGCTATTACACCTATTTCAGCGGCGTTCCGTTCGACGAATACCGGGTGTACGTCCGGCCAAATCGGGCGATCGTCGTGGTTCCCACGCACGACAACCTTCGGCTGGTTCTCGTAGGTTGGCCGCGGTCCGAGTTCGCCGAGAACAAGAAGGACCTGCAGGGCACCTATCTCCGTGCGCTGAACCTGGTCCCGGAACTCGCGGAGTATGTGCGAGCGGGCACGCAGGAAGCGCGTATCACCGGGACGGGCGACATGTTGAACGCCTTCCGCCGGCCCTACGGGCCAGGATGGGCCTTGGTCGGCGACGCCGGCTACGTCAAGGATCCCTGTACGGCGCAAGGCATCAGCGATTCCTTCCGGGACGCCGAGATGATTTCGAAGGCTCTGCGCGAAGCCGCCGAGGGGGTGCCGACGGAGGTCGCCCTGGCCCGTTTCCACCAGGACAGGGACAAGGCGGTCAAGCCGATGTTCGACCTGACCTGCCAGCTGGCCTCGTTCAAGCCGTTGCCCGCCTTCATGCGCGGACTCTTCCGTTCCATGCAGGGAAACCAGCCGGCGATGGACCAGTTCATGGGCGTGAACGCCGGTACGACATCTCCGAAGACGTTCTTCAAGCCCGGCAATCTCGGCGGTATTTTCCTCGGCGCCGCCACTCGCAAGATTCGGCCCCGTCCGGCCCCGCAACCGGAAGCCACCTTCGCGGTCACCGAGTGAAGTTTGCGGGACCGCGGACTATCTGCCGTCGTACGCGTCCTGCAGGCCCTTGACGCTGAGCCTGGTCATGCCGAGCATGGCTGTCCTGGCCCGGTGGGCCTTCTCCTGGTCGGTCGAACCGAGTAGCTGACCCAGGATGGTGGGAACGATCTGCCACGACAGTCCGAAGGCGTCGGTCAGCCAGCCGCATTGGCTCTGTTCCCCGCCGCCCTCGATAAGCGCGTCCGAGATCCGGTCGATCTCCTCCTGCGTCTGGACACTGACCGAGAGGGAGAAGGCTTCGGTCAGGTGAAAGCTGGGGCCGCCGTTCATCAGTACCAATTCCTGGCCCTGCAGCCGGATGGTGGCGATGAACAGGTTGCCGTCCGGCCCGCGCTGGGACTGGACGAGTTCGGTCGTGTCGAACACCGAGAGGTACCGCTCGATGGCGGCCTCGGCGTTGTCGACGTACCACAGGAAGGGAGTGATGGTGATCATGTTGCGGCCTCCTCAGGCGCGAGCGGGGCGCTGGTCCGGGTCGGTCAACGCGTGGGTCGAAGTTCGACAATATGGCATGAGATAGAATGAGACGTTATACAATTCGCGGCCCGGACGGGCCGCGTCCACTGCCCCGTGGCGGGGTGGTGTTGGAAGTAGGGAGAGTGCCCCCGGTGACGCCCGACGAGATCCGTAACGAATGTGATGACATCGCTGTCAGCTGGCCGCGGAGCAGTTTCGACACCCGGGAAGATCTTCTCGACCGCCTCGAGTTGCTCGCCGCCGACCTGAAACGCCGTGGTGCCCAATGGGGATTGCGGCGCGAGGTCCAGGTCCTACACTCTCGGCTCACCCTGTCGCTGCGGCGCGGTCAGAAGTAGTCCCCCGCCGCCGGTAGTCGCCAGCGCCGTGCGCCTCAGGTGGCAGTGCGTCTCAGGCGGCCGTGCGGGGGGCGCCGATCTCCGCGCGCGGGAGCCGCTCGCTCCGGACCGCTGCGGGTGTGTCGTGGCTCAGCCGAAGGATCAGGACGGTCGCGTCGGCCGGATCACGGCCAAGGCCCGCGTCCAGGGCCGTGCCGAGAGCGGACAGCTCGGCGCCGAGCGTGGGGGACAGATGGCGAAGTTCGGCAGGGGTCCGGGCGTACAAGCCGACCGGCGACACCGGCTGTACGCCAAGGTTGTGCTGGGTGGCGCACACCCACACGCGTTGCAACGCCATGCCTCCGCGGACGTAGTCAGCCGGCGCGTCGCCGTGGACGGTGACCACCGCGATGGCGGAGCTGGCCCTGATCCGGTCGCGGGTGGCGTCGCCGAGCGCCACCCCGGCCTTCCAGGAAGCCAGGTAGGCCATCACGTCCGGCCGGCCGGCGACCTCGAGCTTGGCCAGGTCGGTGGCGTCCAGGCCGAGCGTTCGGACGTCGATCCCCAGTTCCAGTCGATCCCGTCCGGGCCACCTGAGCTCCGACATCATCTGTCCGTGCAGCACGGGCGACAGGTACCGGATGCGGTCCGACTCGGCGAAAAGGTCGGCCAGATCGGCGAGCCGGCCCGCGTCGGTGATCAGCTGCACCCGGGCCTTCTCCGCCTCGGCCGCCGCGGACAGATCGGATTTCAGTCGGGCCGACAACGGCCTGCGGTGACCGAAGTTGCGGTTGGAGATCCGCTGGATCATTGACGGGTACAGGGCGGCCAGGTCCCGATCGGATCCGTTCCCGAGCGACAGGGTCACCACCGTATTCGAGTCGGTGCCGAACGGAAAACACTCCACCGGTCCCACCACGTGATGCCTGGCCGCCGCGACCCGGGCGTTGAACGCCGCCGCACCGATGGCGACGTAGCTACCGCGAAAACGCACGTCCATGTCCGATGTGCGGGCCCGGACCAGGTCGATGGCGACCGCCCGGGGTCCGGCCACGATCGACCAGGGCTGGATGTTGCCGCCGGACGGCGCCAGTCGGATGGCGTGGATCATCGCCTCCACCGGGCCGGTGGGAACCTCGGCGGTCAGATCGGCGGCCGGACCCGGCTGCGGCTGACGGACCGTTGGACCGCGCACCTCGAGTCGGTCCAGCTGGGCTTCGAGGTCCACCCGGATGCGACCGGAGGGCAGCGAACCGCCGCGGCCGAACCGCCGGACGGCCGCGGCCACGGTCGCCGCTCCCAGTTGGACGTCGCCGCCCAGCTGCGGCCAGGTGGAAACGGTGTGATCGATTTCCACCATGGACGCCGCCATCCTGGCCGAAATCTCCGGCGCCTGGAGTATCCGCATGACGAACGGGGCCTTGTCGCGGGTGGACAGTCCCTGCAGCGCCAACGGATCCAGGTCGCCGAGTAGTCCGTGGAACAGTTCCCCCTGCGGATCGAGGTCGAATCGTTCGACGTCGAACAGGCCGCGGTCGCTGGTTTCCATCAGGACGGGTACCCCCCGACGTCGTGCCTCCTGCCGGATCCGCACCTTCATGTCCAGCGAATCGCATTCTTCGACGATCAGATCGAGCCCGTCGAAGAACTTGTTCATGTTCTCGTCGTCCAGGCCGGCCGGGAAAATGCGCAACGGCAGGTAGGGGTCGAGCTCGGCTATCCGGCGGGCCGCGACCACCGCTTTGTTGATCCCGAGATCCAAGACCGTGCCGGGGATGCGGTTGAGGTTGGACAACTCGATGGTGTCGAAGTCGGCCAGGCGGAGTTCACCGCACAGGCCTTCCAGGGCCAGGGTGTGGGCGATGGCGTGCCCGACGCTCAAACCGACGACGCCGATCGTCAGCAGGCCGAGCCTGTCCTGCTCGCCGGAGGTGATCTTGTTGCGGTTGCGGTCCAGCCGCAGCCGCCGGAATGCGCTCGGACCCGGGACCCGGACCAGGGTTCTCCGCCACGGGTAATACGCCCACCGGCCTTCTTCGCCGACCTCGTTCGGCGTGAGGGCCGGGCGTATCCGACGGATCTGCTCGGCCCACTCCTGACGACGATCCATCACCTGGATTCCGGGATCACCCTGCAGATCGGACAGCCGGGCACGGTCCTGTTCGTCGTCGTCCCGCAGCAGAATTGCGGTGTGCGCGGTGGTGCCGTTCCCGGGGCCGGGGCTCATGGCCGCACCGGAACGAGCCGGGCGCCGGCCAATGGCCGACTCTGGGCCAGCTGCGCGGATTCGTCCAGCAGGAACGGCAACTGGTCGGCGTCCGCCAGATCGGCGAAGTGCTGACGGTCCCACCACATCAACACCGTGCGGTATCGGTCGTCGGGATAATTGACCGCGGCGACGTTCCCGCTGACGACCCCGCCGGTCGTCTGCCAGCGCTTGACCGCGTGGGCGCCCACCGTCGCCATGACGTAACGCACGTTCATCAACGTCAATGAATGGATGAAGATGCGGGCCAGTGCCGCAGTCAGCTCGTTGCGGTGCACCGCGTGATCGCTGACCCACCCGTTTTTCATCTCGATGACACCGTCGGACAGTCGCTCGGAGATCTCCCCCACGAGTTCGGTCGTACCCGTACGACCCGCCCATTCCGCTACGGCGTGTGACTCCTCGGGGCGGCTGTAGCGGCCCTGCATCCGCATTCCGCCGGCGATCGATCCGTCGGCCTCCAGCGCGACCACGAACAGCGCCGTCGAGTCCCCATCCCGGATCGCGTCGTATTCCAGCACACTTTCGACGCCGTGCTTGCGGTAATTGGTGCAGGCGCCGTCCAGGTAGGACTGCCACAGCCGGGGCTGGGTATCCGGCCGCGCCACTATAAAATGGCACTCCGACGACGGATCGTAATAATGACCGACGATGTCAGCGGAATGCTCGTGGTCAACGAGCGAGATAAACGATTCCGGATGCATGACTACACTGTATAGGGCCCATTCGTGGCCTCCTGCGCCCCGAACCGGTATAGGTGAGCCACTAGCGGGTACACTTCGACGAATACGCCCAGTAAATGAAAAATTGCCGGACAATGAATTCCCGACTCAGGTCAGGTACCGCGTCGCGCTGATCACCTGGTTGCGGCCGTTGCGTTTGGCGGCGTACAGCGCCGCGTCGGCGGCTTCGATCACCAGTGGTGCGCTGGAGCCGTTTTCCGGGTACAGAGCGATTCCCACGGACAGCGTCACCCCGGGCAACGGCGCGCCCCGATGCTCGACCCTGACCTCCGCGACCCTGATCCTGACTTCGTCGGCTCTGGCGGTCAGCACGGCGATGTCGATGTCGGCCAACATGAGCAGAAATTCTTCGCCGCCGTACCTGCAGGGCAGGTCGCCGGTGCGCAGAGCGCTGCGGATGGCATCGGCCACGGCCTTCAACAGTTGATC
Source organism: uncultured Nakamurella sp. (assembly GCA_964250735.1). Taxonomy (GTDB): domain Bacteria; phylum Actinomycetota; class Actinomycetes; order Mycobacteriales; family Nakamurellaceae; genus Nakamurella. The sequence goes on from CAXUHA010000006.1 coordinate 94,959, forward strand.
ACCGGCGTCATGGCCGTGGACGTCGTTGATCTGCTTGAAATGGTCGATATCGGCCATGATGACGCCGAACGAACGGCCGGAGTAGTCCGTGCGGGCTACCTCCCGGTTGATCCATTCCTCGACGAATCTCCGGTTGAGCAGACCGGTCAGCGGATCGCGTAAAGCCTGCAGGCGCAGTTTCTCGCGCAACTCGAGATTGGCCAGCGCCATGGCCGTCTGCTCGCTGACGGCCAGGCCCATCCCCTGCTTGGCCTTGGTCAGCCTCGGTCCGGCAAGATGCGGGGAGGGAACCGCCACGCCGGTGTCCATCACCACGTCGCTGTGCGTCGGCACGTCTCCTTTGATCGACATGTCCTGCCTGAACGGCAGTTCGGGGTTGATCGGGATCACGGTGTCCATCAGATGGAGCAGCCCGAGGACCTCACCGTTCGCGGACATGGGAATGCACAACGAGTCACCCGGGTGTCCGTGATGGTGCCGACACGCCAGGGACGGGCCGTTGGTGTGCACCAGGTGCGGTTGTCCCCGTCGCAGGGCCCAGCATTCGGTTGGGGCGAGCATTTCCACGCCGCGGGTGTCCCCCCAGGACAGCTTCAATTCCAACACGTTGCGGGAGGCCCGGAAGAGATAGACAGATCCGGAGAGGCCGTCGAATATGTCCGCGAGAGCACTGCGCATCACGGTGAACGCCTCGTCGACGTTCTCGCACGCCTGCAGCAGATTGCCCAGCTCGGTCAGCTGGGTGATGTCGCGATTGAGCTGCTCGAGTTCCGATGTGCGGACGCGAACCCGGTCCTCCAGCTCGTCGCGGCTGGCCTCCAGCTCCTCGGCCAACATGTTGACCCCGACGATGATGGCATCCAGATCGTCGTAGGCATCCGATGGCGTCCCTCGGGCGGTCAGATCTCCGGCCGCCAGGCGGGTGAGAAGCTGGACCACCGAGTCGATCCGTGCGTCGAGGGGGGTCTCATTCACGGTGGGTGCCGAGCCACGCCAGCGCCGCCGTCTCGTCGGTGAACATGCGGGTGGGGACCGGCATCCGTTGTAAGCCGATGATGAAGTTGGCGACGACCTTGCTGACGGCCGAACCCACCAACAAGGCCACGGCGGTGGCTTTCCCGTCGCCCCCACTGAAATGCTCGCGCGCGGGCCGGTCAACTTTCGACACGTACCTCATGTCCACCAGGACGGGCACCGCACCGTGCCCCAGGTCATAGGTGGCTCGGGTCACCGCCTGCGCCTGGCCCAGATCACATATCGAATCGGGTTGCCAGTCGTTGCGGGCCACTTCGTTCGTCTTGTCCCACCACACCCGGCACGGCGACTCCAGGTCCACGAACACTCCTCACCGCGCAGAAACGACCGGACCCAGACCGGCGAAAACTAGTCTGCCCTATCCACCCTAATTGGCTCCGGAAATAGTCGGCGTCGGCCTGGCTGTGCATCGGCCCGACCGCGATCACCATCTGCGACCATCACGGGCCTCGGGCGGGCAATTCCCCCGCAGAACGACTTTTGACCTCAACAAGTGACCGTGCGCATCCGTTTTCGTCGGCCGAAGAGTGGTCTCGGACCCGGGAGAATGAATACGGCGGCGGAGCGCCCTACCGCCGTGTCGGAGCCGGCCGGCCCGGAAATCGGCGCCAATCATACGGGTGAAGGTGTGAGTCGGTATTTCAGGTAAAGTGAGGGTTTGGCGGCATAAGGGTCCGGTTGCCACCGGGCTACGGGGGGACGAGCCGAGGGTGATAGCGACCGAGGACGAGTGGGTCGGCGCACGTGCGCGGGCGCGACGGGGTGATGTGCGCAGCGCCCTGGTGGGGCTGGTGCTGGTGGCCGCGTTGGGCTTTCCGGCCGTGTATCTGGCGGACCTCACCGCGTCGGGCGTCGCCCGCTATCCGGTCACCGCGGGGTGGTTGGCCCTGCTGATGGCCCCGGTGGTGTTGACCCTGGCGCGCCGCGGCCTGAAGGAACAGGCCGAAACCGACGCGGTGGTCGAGGCCCTGACCCGGCAGCTGACCGACGCGGTCCAGGCCGCGGGTCGCGAAGTCGCCGAACGAGAAGTCCAGAGTCGGACCCAGAAGTTCGAAAGCCGATTGGCCAATGCACTGGACATGGCCGAAGGGGAACCCGAGGTGATCGACGTGATCGAGCGGTCGTTCTCCTCAATAGTGCCCGGAGCCCCGGTGGAGTTGTTACTCGCCGATCACAGTCATGCCCACCTGCTGCGGATGGCCGGGGCACCGGTATCCGGGGCCACCTCGGGGTGTCGGGTCGACTCGCCGGATCACTGCCCGGCCGCGCGGCGGGCCCAGGTGCAACGGTTCACCGACAGCGACGAACTCGACGCATGTCCGAAGTTGCGCGGCCGGCCCGAGGGTGCGGTGTCCGCGTTGTGCGTGCCGGTCTCGATCATGGGCCGCACCGTCGGGATCATCCACGCGACCACCCGGCAGCACCAGGCTTTCGCGGAGACGGCAGCGTCCGACATGGCCACGTTGGCCAAGCTGTCCGGCGCCCGGATCGGGATGTTGCGGGTGATGGCCGAGGTTCAACTGCAGGCCGCTACCGACAGCCTGACGGGTCTGCTGAATCGGCGTTCCTTCGAACAGCGGTTCTCGCTGATGTCCCGCCAGGCCGGTGGCATCTGCGTGGTGATGGCAGATCTGGATCAGTTCAAGTCGTTGAACGACACCTACGGCCACGAGACCGGTGATCGTGCCCTGCGGTTGTTCGCGCAGGTGCTGAGCGAATCGGTGCGGGCCAAAGATCTGGTCAGCCGACATGGCGGTGAAGAGTTCGCGCTGGCCTTGTCGGGGTGCCGAACCGAACAGGCTCGTGAGATCCTCGACGCGCTCAGCGAGCGGTTGGAGGCGGCCGTCACCGTGGCCGGCCTGCCACAGTTCACGGCGAGTTTCGGGCTCGTCGAGGCCGGACGGCAGGAAGGTCTGGCCGGCATTCTCGCCCGCGCCGATGCCGCCCTCTTTCAGGCCAAACACGAAGGCCGCGGTCGGATCGTCGTGCACGACGCCGCCGGCCACTGCGAACCAGTACCAGAGAGGTCAGCGGAATCCGATGGCCTCGCTCTGGTGCGACTGCTGCACCGTCGGGATCCGGTCGAGTTGACCGACGGACCGTAGCCCGTCAGGCGGCCAGCCGGTCCAGCTCGTCCAGCTGGTCCGCGGTCAACGTGATGGCGCCGGCGTTGATGTTCTCCCGCAGGTGCGTCACCCTCGACGTGCCGGGGATGCACAGGATCGTCGGTGACCGCTGCAACAGCCACGCCAGGGCCAGTTGCATGGTGGTGGCACCGACCTCGTCGGCCACGTCGGCGAAGTGATCGGCGGCCAGCGGCGTGAACCCACCGAGCGGGAAAAACGGAACGAAGGCGATACCTTCGGCCGCGCACCAGTCCACCAACTCGTCATCATCCCGGTGGGCCACGTTGTAGGCGTTCTGCACACAGGCGAGCGGTGCGATGCTCTGCGCCTCGACCACTTGATCCCGGCCCACATTGCTCACGCCCAGATGACGGATCAATCCCTGCTCGCGTAGTTCGGCCAGAACCTCGAACCCCTCGGCCACCGACCCCTCGCGCATGACCCCGCCGCGCGCGTCCGCCAGGCGCAGGTTGACCGCGTGGATCTGGTCGACGCCGAGGTGATCGAGGTTGTCGTGTACGGCGTCGATGAGCTCCTGGGCGGACAGGGCCGGCAACCACGCGCCGGCCGGTGTCCGCCGGGCGCCGACCTTGGTGACCAGGACCAGATCGTCCGGATACGGGTGCAGGGCCTCCTTGATCAGCTCGTTGACGAGGTAAGGGCCGTAGTAGTCGCTGGTGTCGATGTGGTTGACGCCGAGGGCGACTGCTTCCCGCAGCACGGCGATCGCCTCGTCCCGGTCGCGCGGCGGCCCCATGATGTCCGGACCGGACAACCGCATGGAGCCGTAGCCGAGACGACGGACGGTGAGATCACCGCCGAGGGCGAAGGTTCCGGCGGCAGCTGCGGGAAGGGGAAGGGTCATCGTCGAACTCCCTGCGGGCGGGGTTGTGGTCCTGACGGGTCAGAGCCCCTCGATTGTGCCCCGCCCGGCCGCGATGCGGCGTCTTCCGCTCACCTCGGCGGCCCGGTTGCGGTGGTGGTTGACCAGAGCGGCCAGGCCGTCACTGCGTCGCGGGTGCCGTCACGTTCGGGGTGCCGGCGGCCTGGTTGAGTTTGGCGAATTGGCGGGCGTTGCGGGCCCACGACCGGACCGGCATCTCCACGTAGCGGTGTGACAACCACGCGGTGACGAAGGAGACGGCGACGGCGACGAAGCGCCACCCGACGCCGACCAGACCCAGATCCTCCGCCAGGAGCATCAACGGCGCGTGCCAGAGGTAGATCCCGTAGGACAGGACGCCCGCGAAGACCAGGACCCGCGGGGAGAGCAACCGGCGCAACAGGTTCGGCCCGGCGTAGTCCAGACCGACGACGATGGCCGCGGCGCCGATCGCCACCGCGGTGTCGCCGGCAATCGACGCCAGGTAGCCGGATCCGTCGGAGGTGAGAGCCACCAGCGTCACCAGGGCGAATCCGGCCCACGTCATCCACGGGCTCGGGCGCCAGCCCAGCCGCAGGGCGATGGCGGCGGCGCACCCGTACAGCATGGCGTCCGCTCGCTCGAGGCTGCCGACCGAGACCAACATCTCGGGTGCGTGGATCATCGCCAGGCCCGTCCTCCACAGCACGGCCACCAGACAGACCACGAGCGTCGCCTTGAGGGCCGTGGTGAGGCCGAAGCGGCGCACGACCCACAACAGGGCGAGGGGCCACAGCAGGTAGAAGTGCTCCTCGACCGCCAGGGACCAGGTCTGGCCGAAGGCCGGCAGGTACTGGTTGTAGAAGACGCTGAGGTAATTGGCGGTGTAGCTGAGCGCGGCCGCGGAACCCTTGATGGCGGCGAAATCACCCAGTGCCACGAAGGCCAGGTCACAGACCAGTACGACCAGCAGCAGGGCGGGTAGCAGCCGGGCCGCCCGCCTGAGGTAGAACCGCGCGAGGACGACGGACCCGGTGCGCGCATGTTCCTCGAGCAGCAGGGAGGTGATCAGGTATCCCGACAGGCCGAAGAAGAGCCCGACGCCGACTCCGCCCAGATTCAACCCGAGTTGCGGCCCCACAGCGTGCTCGACCACGACCAGAACGACCGCCAGGGCCCGGAGGCCGTCAAGCCAGGGACGGTAACCGCGGACCAGTTCGGGCAGCTGAGGAGGTGCGCCGACACGCGTGCCCCCGCGCGCGCGGTTACGCATTCCGAATTTAAGCATTCTGGCGGACATCATGGGGTGTGACTCCGATCACAAGACGTCAGGTATCGTTGGGCTCCAATGCATTTCATGCTCTCCCACCTCGAGCGCAGTCCCGGGTGGGCAATTTGCGGCTGCGACGATCTGATCGAATCTACGCCCCGAGAATGCAGCCCGGATGATTTCTGTCGAGTCTTCCCGTCCGGGGCGGAATTACGGGCCCTATACGAACAGTCTGTGTGCATTGCCACTCTTTAGTGCACAAAAGAAGAGCGGGGGGGTGGAGCGGTTGACCTCGTTGCGGCGGAAAGGGGGTGATTCACGGTCCCGGATTTGCATTCCCGACCGCAGACCGTCATTGGTGCGTATCGTCGGGTGAAATGCGCGAACGAGTCCGGGCGGGGAAGATCGCACGGTCAGTTCTCGTTCGGCTGGGCGCCGGACAGGATCGATGAGCGACAACGACCAGACGGGGAAAAGGATTCGGATGTGCCTGTGCGGACACACCGAAGAAGCTCACCAGCACTTTCGGGCAGGCACGGACTGCGGTATCTGCGCCGAGCCGCGATGTCTTCGCTTCCGCCGACCGGTCGGCGTGGCGAATGGGCCGACGCGGTTGGCCGCCCGGGTGCTCGCCGGCCTCCGGCGACGGTGACGGGCCACCGGCGAGCAGATTGAACCATCGCGCCGGGCCCTACTTCGCGTCGGAGTAGTTGGCCAGGTCGAGCCGACGATGGATATAGGACAGCGTGGAGAACAGGTCGAGGGCGTCTTGTTCCACCACCGGGCGGACCACCCGCGGCAGGTGGGCGCTGTTGCCCCGAAATATGCTGAACACACCGCGAATCACCTGCTCCAGGCCGCGGTGATCGCCGATCTCCGTCTCCGTCATCAGCGCGTTGATCCGGATGGGCGGCGTGCCGGTCCTGATGCTGAAGGCGCTGTTGACCAGGACGATGCCGTCGGAGGTCAGGCCGGTCAGCTCGCGGAGCCGCTCGGACAAGCCCTTGCAGGCTTCGAACATCGCGTGGAAGAGCGACTTGCGGATGAATTCCTCGGCGCAATAACGAATGGCCTCGGGGTGGGTGCCCCGACGAGCCAGCTCGCTGCGGAGGCGCTCCGCGGTGACGCCCGCCTCCGAGATCTTGCGCGCAGTCGGCCCCCAGTGCAGCTCGCCGCCCTCGTCGATGCTCAGGGGCTTGAACCGCAGGGCCCAGTTCAGTCCCTCGCGCAGTGCATCGAACTGACGGGTATCGGTGACGCACACGGTCGGATTCATCGCGGCTCTGATCAGTTCGACCACCACCTCGCCGCTGCGGTCGTTCTGCTGGGCGGCCATCAGGGCGCGGTGCAGGCTCTGGCTCTTGTTGGTGCCTTGGGTGACCAGGGTCCGGACTCCGGCTTCCAACAGCAGGCGCTGGATCGTCGGCCACCGCAGGCCCGGGAACGTGGGCTGGGCGAGCACCTCACAGATGGCATAGACCTGTGCGGACTCCCACGGAGCCGGTGCGGGCATGACCTGCGGTACGACCGGAAGAACGGCTTCCTGGACTGACATTCACATCTCTCCTGGCGGTAGCTCTACGTAGCCGACAAACGGCCGTTCGACGTGGCATACCCTGAATGGCGCAATTCCGGTTGCGCAAAGTAGCCACATCTACCCAGTCGTTTGGTGAGCCGACCGCGTTACAACCCGGCCGGGTGGTTGTCGGTCAGGAACCCAACCCGGTGGACAGGATGTCGGCCATCACCCGTTGGCCCCGGTCGTTGGGATGGATCGCATCGGTGCTGTAGTAACCGTCGCCGCTGGAATCCGTGGCCGGCATCAGCTGGGCGAAGTCGATCACCGAGACCTGCGCCGGGTAGGCGGCCGCGACACCGTGAATCTGGTCGGCGTAGTCCTGATACGGGATCGGATTGGCCAGCGCGGGCGGATTGGTCCGATAGGGAACGAGCAGGACGATGGACGGGATCTTGGGCAGCGACAGCAGGTCCTGGACGAGTCCGGCCAGTTCGGCTCCGAACTCGGCCGGATCCGTCCCGTTCAGGTAGTCGTTGCCGCCGAGTTCGATGGTCACCAGATCGGGTGCCACATCGGCGGCGGCCTGGTGGAAGGTGGCCAGCCCGGCCAGGAACGTCGACACCTCGGCTCCGGAGTAGGAGGAGTCGTAGACCTGGATGCCGGCCGTCCGGTCGCCGTTGTACACGGTGAAGCCGGCCAGGAGCACCCACGACGACTGGGCCGACACCGTGATCGTGTGATTGCCCGCAGCGCCCAGGGGCACATCGAGTATGCGGTCGTTGGTCCAGGAGGAGCCTGCGGTGTTGACCGAATGCGCGGACCCGCCGTCCACCCGGTAGGTCAGCGTCCCGGTGATGGGCCCGTTGAGGTACCAGATGTCGGCCGACGAACCCGTCACCGGGTAGGTCACGCTGGCCCCTGCGCCGATCTGCAGGCTGCGATACCCGAGGCTGGCGGCCCAGAAACTGGGCGTCAATGTTCCGGTCGAGGCGCTGTACGGCTGGGTCCAGGTCGAATCGGGTCCCCACACCCGGTAGACCGCCGGAATGTAGTTCTCACCTCCGCTGACGCGGCTGACCGGATACTTCGCGCGCAGTCGATCCCGGGTCAGGTCCAGAAAGCGGAGCGAGCGGCTGGAAGCGCCCTGGCCTTCGGTGAGTGATTCGCCGATAGCCAGCCACCTGGCCGGTTTCGATGCCCGGTCGGCGAGGGCCTTGTGCCATCGTTGCAGCGCGCCCGGATTCTGCACCGGCACCACCGCGACGGTGAACGTCTTCGGCGCCCCCAGGGTGAGCCAGTTGCTGTCGGCAGTCTCCACGCACGTCGAGTACGTGTATGTGCCGTAGCCCAGTTTCTGGGTGCCGCTGAAACGGATGCTCGGTTGACTGATGTCCGGATCGGCTTCCGGGGCGAAGTCGTGGTTGTTGTCCTGACCGTCGCGGACGCAGACGCCGACGAACTGCAACGGGCCTCCGGTCCAGCCGGTGATGACCGTGGAAGCGGTCACCGAGGATCCGGAGACCGTCGCGGTGAGGGTGACCGACGTGTACGGTGCCGGCTCAGCTTGTCCCCGTCCGGTACAGGAAACGAAGCCCACAGCGGCGACAAGTACAGCGGCGACGAGCGTGAGAAGGGTGAACCGGGTAGTCCGGATGCCGTTCTCGAAGACCATCAGCGACCTCTGTCCCAGCGGCGTTGTCAACGGTCAGCATTCTTCCCACTCCAGCCTGTCACCCGCAAACCGGGTGGTCAGCGCGGGGGAGCCGAGGCAGATTCACAAAATGCGAAACGGCGGAGGGGCTCGTACGTTGGCGATCCGGCCGTAATGTCGCTATTTTGCTGACTTTAAGTAGTTTTTGCGAAACTCTCCGTGATACCATTAGGTGCTGAAAGACAGCCGGCTATGGGAGCGGTCGTCGCCGCCTGAGGGGCCGTGGCGCCCGTACGCGCATCGCGTCCGACCCGCACTGTTCAGGTTTTCCGTCCGGCTGGATCCAGTTGACAACGATGCCCGCTCAGCCGCACCGCCCCTCTCCGCACGCGGCCGCGCCGACGACCGAGGCGCGGCAGCCGTCGGGGGAGCGCCAGCTGTCGGCGGTGTTGAGCGAGTTCGCCCGGACCATGGTCACGGACTTCCCGATCGAAGCAATCCTGAACCGCCTCGTGCATCGGATCGTGGACATCCTGGCCATCAGCGCCGCCGGGGTCACCCTGATCGATCCGGGCACCGACCCCCGTTATGTGGCCGCGTCGGACGCGACGGCGTTGCGGTACGAAAAGCTGCAGACGGAACTGGGGGAAGGGCCCTGCCTCCTGGCGTTCAGTTCCGGTGAAGCCGTCGAGATCCCGGACCTACGCACCGAGACCCGGTTCCCGACGTTCACCGCCCGTGCTCTGCAGGCCGGGATGAGTGCGGTGTTCACCTTCCCGCTCCATCACGGCGACAGCCGCCTCGGCGCGCTCGACATCTACCGCGACACCCCCGGAGCTCTCACCCCGGAATCGATGACCATCGCCCAGACCCTGGCCGATGTGGTCGCCGCCTACCTGCTCAACGCCCGGGCCCGGGAGGATCTGCAGGGCTCCTCCGACCGGTCTCGGCAGGCGTCCCTGCACGACCCGTTGACCGGGCTTCCGAACCGGGTCCTGCTGCTGGAACGCCTGGAGCATGCGTTCCTGCGCAGCCGCCGCACGAACAAGGCCTCCGCGGTGTTTTTCATCGACCTGGACCTGTTCAAGACCGTCAACGACACCCATGGTCACGCCGTCGGCGATGAACTGCTGATCGCGGTGGCCCACCGCCTGGCCGGGACGCTCCGGCCGCCCGACACGCTGGCCCGGCTCGCCGGTGACGAGTACGTCGCGGTCTGCGAAGACCTCCAGTCCGCGAGCCACGCGGCAGCCATCGGCGCTCGGATGACGGCCGCGTTGCGCAGGCCGTTCACCCTGTCGGGAGTGGAGGTCACCATCAGCGCGAGCATCGGCATCGCCTACTCCGACTCGGCCGACAGCAATGCCGAGCAGCTCCTGCACGAAGCGGACATGGCGATGTACCAGGCCAAGAACAAGGGCGGAGGCCACCAACAGCTTTTCGACCCCCGTGAACAACTGGTCAGCGACCGGCAGGCCGGGCTGGAACGCGACCTGCACCAGGCCCGGGAAAAGACTCAACTGCACCTGGAATACCAGCCCATTGTGGCGACCGATGACGGCGAGCTCATCGGCTTCGAGGCTCTCCTGCGCTGGAGACATCCCACCCGTGGCCTGATCCCGCCGAGTACGCTGATCCCTCTGGCCGAGCAGTCCCACCTGATCAACGACATCGGGCACTGGGTACTGGACAGGGCATGGGCCGACCGGGACCGGTGGCAACATCTCTGGGGTACCGACAGTCTGTCCATGGCGGTCAATGTGTCGGCGCGCCAATTGATGTCGCGCGGTTTCACCGCCGACGTCGCCGCCGTCCTCCGGGCCACCGACACTGACCCTGCGCTGCTCACCCTGGAAATCACCGAGGGTGTCTTCATCCAGGACAGCGAGCGCGCCCTGGTCGTCCTGCGCGACCTCAAGGACCTCGGGGTCAGGCTTGCCCTGGACGACTTCGGCACGGGCTACTCCTCGTTGACCTACCTGCAACGGTTCGCCGTCGACATCATCAAGATCGACCAGACATTCATCGCCGACCTGCAGGCGGATCGGGCCAGTTATGCGATCGTCGAAGCCGTCGTCAATCTGGCGCACAACCTGGGAATGATGGTGGTCGCCGAGGGCGTGGAAACCGCCGAACAACATCGCGAGGTCCTTGAATTGGGCTGCGACGCCTGCCAGGGCTATTACTTCGCCCGACCCATGCCTGCCCCCGATATCCAGAATCTGCTGCCACAACGGAATGGTCATGGCATTCCGTACCTGCCGCCCCCGCGACGAGCATCGACGGGAAAATCGCCTCAGCGTCCATAGGTTTGAGACGCGGAAACGCGTCCGGCGTCACGCAATTTCTCGCATGAGGGGGGTCACAGGGCGGTTTCGACTACTCGAGTACCCGCTCGGGGCGGTGGCCGCAGGCATTCTTACCACTGGTAGTCACTTACTTCTGCTGATCCACTCGGATGACTGAGTCCTCTGTCAGCATTCACGCCGCTCCGACCCTCGCAACGTCTTCCGACTTAGCGAATAGTAGCGAAAGATTCCCCTGAGAGGGTGTCTCCAACTGACTTGGTGCTACTCCAAACGGGCGTAAGGTCGGATTTACCGGGGGAATCCCCGACGCCTCCAAGTCGAAGAAGGACATCATGACCAACGCCCTGATCGCCAGCTCACCCGCGATCGACATCATCATCGCCAAACACCAGAGGCGTGGCGGCCGCATCCTGGCCGCCGGAGTCGTCGGGACCTTTGTGGTGGCGACCTTCGTCGGCGGTATGGGCGCCACCGCTTTCGCGGCTCCCGGTGGCACCGTCCCCGTTAACGTCGATGTGGACACCGCCATCACCCTGACCTTCCAGCCGGTGGGCGAAACGCTGAACCTGGCCGCGACCATTCCTGGCGTTGTGGTGGGTGGCGCCGTGGCGTATACCGTGGCGACCAACAGCAACACCGGCTACAACGTGACCGTCGCAGCCAACGCCACCAACCTGGTCGGCACCGGTGCGAATACCGAATTCATCCCGTTTGCCGACCTTCTGGTGACACCGGATGTCTCCACCGGAGCTGTTGTCCCGCTGGCCCTGACCGTCGCTCCCCAGGTGATCTACCGCCAGGCCACCCGGAGCGCCGACGCAGGTGACCCACTGGGCAACGCCTACTCGATCACGATTCCGCTGGTCAACTCGGACACCTACTCCGGCACCCTGATCTACCTCGCTGCCGCCAACGCGTGATCGACGCGCCGGGGTGTGAATGTCCGTGACGGCACACTCAGGGCGAATTTGTCGGCATTGTGGCTTGAAACGGGGTCGGCTACCCCAATGAGCGGAAACGATGAATGCCATCTTACTGTCGGTGATCAATTCATCCGCTCAATAAGATTTGAGAATGAGTGTATTATCGGCCTGGGCGGTTTGGTGTGAATCTCCTCCTCATCACGGCAAACGGAGTGCGAACGACAGCACGGATCACCAATGTTCGTCGCGAGGCACTCCGGCCGGCGCTGAACAAATCGGAAAGTCTCTCATGAAAAGCCAACTCCGGCGTTGTGCCGTCATCGGGTTCAGCTTTTGCCTGCTCCTCGGGCCGCTCGCGCCGATGGCCGCTGCCATCGGGTCCACCGACGGGCAGGGCGTCGTCACCGTCACCCCGACACCCGTCATCGGGTCATCGACGGCGCCACCCGGGAGCCGAACTGGTTCGGCCACCACCTCTCCCAGATATTCGACCTCGTATCCGCTGGTCCCGGACCAGTTCTCCCTGACGATCAGCCCGACCCGCCTGATCATCGGGTCGGCCGAGATCGGGAACGTCCAAAAGCTGGTCATCGTCAACCGCGGCCAGGCCCCGGCGTCAGTCACGGTGAGCAAGCGAAATTTCACCGTGGCCCTCGACGGAAGCCTCACCTACGAAGCGAACGCTCCGTTTGCCGCTTCTGGCTGGATCACGCTGAGTCCGACCACGTTCACCGTCCCCTCCGGTGCGGCCCAGACCGTGAATGCCACCGTCAAGGCGCCGGCCGGCGCAGAGCCCGGTGACCATCAGGTCGCCGTCGTCTTCCTCGTTGCGGCCGGCGAGACCAGCGGCAACATCAAGATCAATCGCGGGATCGCGAGCCCGGTCTACATCACGGCTCCCGGACCCATCACCGACACCACCACCCTCAGCGGGCTGCACGCACCCGGGTTCGCAACCGGCGGTCCGGTCACGATCACCGCGACGCTGCACAACACAGGGACGGTGCACCGCGACTTCCGCGGCTCCGCCCCGTTGAAGATTCTGGCTGTCGGGGCTTCATCGTCATTTCCCGACTTCACCGTTCCCCGAGATTCCGTCCGCAACGTCTCCACGACGTGGAATCCGCCGTTCATGTGCATCTGCCACCCGAGCGTGCAGATCGCCAACACCGGAGCCGCGGTGCAGATCAGCACCATCCGGGTCATCATCTTCCCGTGGCCGACGTTCGCTATCGCAATCGCGGCACTGTTCCTGCTGATTCTGCTGATCAAGCTGTCCCGCCGCCATTACCGGAGAAGCATCGTCAAAGCCGCAACGGCCATGAACCGTCCAGTCAGCGGCGGAGATGCGTAGGCGGGGCCAACCTGCAGTGCTGGGGATCCCCGTTGGGTCGACGATCAGCCGCTGGGGCCGGCGGTGATGACCACAGGGCCGCCGCGCCGGCCGCTGAGATCCATCTGCGTGCTGGTCATCGTCGCTCTGCTGGCCGCCGTCCTGCAGGTTCTCCCGGCGACCTCGGCTTCCGCCCTGGCCACGGCGACGGTGTTCAACGAGCCGTTCCACAACAATTCCCTCAGCAAGCCCGGATCCCTGATGTTACCGACGTCACCCAGCGGCAACGGCGCGAACAACGCCTGCCTGACCGTGACCGGATCCGGTGCGGTACCCGGCAGTTGCGCAGCACCCAACGACACGAGCGGGTCAGGCGTACTGCGGCTCACGACCACCGGCACCTACCAGGACGGAGGGGTGTTCTCCACCGCCTCCATACCGTCGACGCAGCTCATCGACGCCACGTTCAACACCTACCAGTACGGCACTCCCGGCGACGGCCTGGCGTTCGGCCTCGCGGCCGCTGACCCGTCGAACCCGCAGCCGCCGACGACACTCGGGCAGCAGACCGGAGCTCTCGGCTACAGCAACAACGGGGCGTCGTCCGCAGGCCTGATCAACGGCTACCTCGGCTTCGGTTTCGACGTATGGGGCGGTTACAGCGCCACCAGCCATCAGGGCGCCGGGTGCGCGACTCTCCCCTACATCAGCACCGGCGCCGGTGTACCCGGCCAGGTGGTGGTGCGCGGGCCAGGGAGCGTTGTCACCGGTTACTGCGCCATCAACAGCACCGCGACCGGGACCACCTCGCAGGCGGTCGTCGCACTGCACGGCACCACCAGGGCCAACTCCCGGGTTCCGGTCGAGGTGGTGATCAACCCGCTCGCCTCGTCGATGACCACCACCTCCGGGCTGACCGTCGCCGCGCTCAGCTATCTGGTGGCCTTCACCCCCGTCGGTGGGAGCCAGCGCACCCTGACCGGTTCGCTTCCGTCCGGTTCCGGGATACTCCCGGCGTCTTACCTGGGCGCCAACGGTATTCCGAAGAACCTCACCTTCGGCTGGACGGGCGCCACCGGAGGGTCGGCGGCCGACTACCACGAGATCGACGGGGCGCAGGTGGCGACGTACTCGACGATCCCGGTGCTCGGCGTGACACAGACGGCGTATTACGACTCAGCAGTTGTGGCCGGCGATCCGGTCACCTACCGGGTGGTGCCGTCGGTCAGTTCAGGCGGCCCCGACGAAGGTTCCACCATCACCCTGTCCGAAACGCTGCCCGCCAACCTGACCCCGATGGGCGGGTACGGCACCGGCTGGAGCTGCACTGTCAGCGGTCAGGTCGTCACCTGCACCAATCCCAACGGCCCCTTCACGGCGGGCGCGTCGCTGAGCCCGGTGAACGTCCTGGGCATCGCCCAGGCCTCGCTCAGCGCGGCCACCGTCCGCTCCAGCGTCGCGGCTGTCTCGGCGGCCGACGCCACGTCCGCGTCGACCTCTGCGTCGGCGGCCGGGGGAGAGGGCGCGCAACCCGCCGGCATCGTCCTCAGCCCGGCAACCGGGCCGGCCCAGGGCGGCACGGCGGTCGCCGTCACCGGCACCACCCTGGGTGCGGTGACCGCAATCGTGCCGATCACCACCACCGACTTCACCAACAACATCCGGACCACACTCTTCCCATGCCAGGGGGCGGCCACCTCGGGCTGCTTCACCATCAACAGCGGCACCAGCATCACGATCCCGTCGATGCCGGCACACGCAGTGGGAGCGGTCCCGATCAAGGTGATCGGCCTGGGTAACTTTGCAACGACCACCAATTACACCTATACCTCCCCGAGCCCACCCAACGCGCCGGCCTCGGTCGCCGCGACCGCCGGCAACCTGAACGCCGCGGTCAGCTGGACCGCGCCCAGCAACACCAACGGGTCCGCGGTGACGTCCTACACCGTTACTCCCTACCAGGCGGGCGTCGCGCAGACCGCGATCGTCACCGGCACCACGGCGCTGAGCACGACCGTCACCGGTCTGACCGCCGGCCTCTCCTACACCTTCGCCGTCGCCGCCACGAATACCTGCACCGGTGCGGGAAGCGCTTGCGGGACCGGTCCGACGATCACCTCGAACGCCGTGGTGCCCAATGCACTTCCCGCCGCGCCGACCTCGGTGGCGGCGACCACCGGCAGCTTGCAGGCGACCGTGACCTGGACCGCGCCGGCCGCGAACGGCGGCACCGCGATCACCAGTTACCTCATCACCCCCTACATCGGGACCACGGCGCAGACCGCGCAGGCCGCTGCCGCCGGAGCGACCAGCCAGGTGGTCACCGGCCTGACCGCCGGTTCCGTCTACACCTTCAAGGTCGCCGCGGTGAATGCCGCCGGCACAGGGGCGTCCTCGGCAGGCACGAACGCGGTCACCATCAATGCGGGCCCGACGTTGAGCTTCGCGGCGCCCGCCGCCGGGGAGGTTGCGGTCCCGTACACCACGCCGCTGACGGTGACCGGCGGCACCACGCCCTATACCTGGTCGCTGGCCGGCGGTACGTTGCCGGCGGGACTGTCGTTGACCGCAAGCACCGGGGTGCTGAGCGGGACTCCCACCGCCTCAGGAAGTTTCCCCTTCACGGTGCAGGTCGTCGACTCGGGCGGCGGGACGGCCACGAAGGCGGTCACGCTGGTGATCGCCGCCGCCCCGGTGGTGGTCTTCGCGCCCGCGGCCGGCGAGATCTCCGTGCCGTACAGCCAGCAGGCGACGACCTCCGGCGGTACCGCCCCCTACGGCGCGTGGTCGATCACCGCGGGCAGTCTGCCGGCCGGGGTGGCGCTGAACACCGCGACCGGTGTGGTCAGTGGCACGCCCACCACATCGGGCACCTTTTCGGTGGCCCTTTCGATCACCGACGCCTTCGGCAAGGTGGCGAACAACACCGCCTCGATCGTGATCGCCGCTCTCCCGACCCTGACTTTCGCAGCCCCGGCCGCCGGCCAGGCCGGCGTCCCGTACAGCACGTCGCTGACCACGACAGGCGGCTCGGCGCCACTGGCCTGGTCGATTTCAGCCGGGAGCGTGCCCGCCGGGCTGACCCTGAACACCGCGACCGGGGTGCTGTCCGGAACCCCGACCACTGCGGCGAGCTACTCCTTCACCGTCGCGGTGGTCGACGCCAACGGCAAAACCGACAGCAAAGCGACGACGCTGGTGATCGCGGCCGGTCCGATCGTCATCGTCAAGACGGCGAACGTCACGTCGACGGCGCCCGGTGGCGTCGTGCAGTACACGATCACCGTGACCAACACCGCCTCCACGCCCGTCACCGGCGTCAATCTGAGCGATCCATTGACCGGCGTGCTCGACGACTCGGTCTACAACGCCAACGCCGCCACCACGGCCGGCACCCTGACCTACACCGCGTCCACGCTCGGATGGACCGGAGACCTCGCGGCCAACGCCGCAGTCACCATCACCTATTCGGTCACAGTCACCGACCCCGACACCGGCAACAGGATCTTGAACAACACCGTCACATCGACCACGCTGGGCACCGACTGCGCCGGCGACACCCTCGACACTCGTTGCACAGCAACGGTGACCGTGTCCGGCCTGACGATCGCGAAGACGGCGAGCGTGGCCAACACCACCCCCGGCAGCGTGGTCACCTTCACCATCCAGGTCACTAATACCGGCCAGACGGCCTACGCCGCGCAGTCTGCGACGTTCACCGAAAGCCTGGCCGGGATACTGGATGACGCCACCTACAACACGGCGGCCGCGACCGTCGGGACCGTGTCCTACACCAACCCGACGATCTCCTGGAACGGGAATCTCGCGGTGGGCGCCAGCGCGACCATCACTTATTCGGTGACGATCGCCGACCCCGATACCGGGAACAAATCGTTGACCGGCACGGTCGTTTCCTCGGCGGCCGGCAGTACCTGCCCCAGCGGGGCCCCGGCGGCCGGCTGCACCGCGACAGTCACCGTCCTGGTGCCCGCGCTGATGATCACCAACACCGCCGGCGGGAGTACGCCGGTCACGCCCGGAGCCGTGGTGCCGTACACCGTCACGGTGGCCAATACCGGTCAGACCGCCTACACCGCCATCAGTGTCGCGCTGGCGCTGGCCGGCGTGTTGGACGACGGCACCTACAACAACAACGGCGCCGCATCGGCGGGTGCCGTCGCGTACAACGCGGGCAATCTGGTCTGGACCGGGGACCTGGCCGTCGGCGCGACCGTCACCGTCACCGCGTCGATCACCGTCACCAATCCAGACCCGGGTGACAAGACCCTGACCACGGTGGCCTCCTCCGGAGCCGCCGGAAGTACCTGTCCCGCAGGCAGTTCCAACTCCGCATGTACCAGCACCGCGTCCGTCAAGGTCCCCGCGCTGACCATCACCAAGGCCGCCAACGTCAGCACGACCACCCCGGGCTCGGTAGTCCAGTACACCGTCACGGTGACCAATACCGGCCAGACCGACTACACCGGAGCGAGCGTCGCCGACGGGTTGACCGGGGTGCTGGACGACGCGGCATACACCAGCGCGTCGGCGACCGCCGGTGCGGTCTCGTTCACCAGTCCCACACTGACCTGGACCGGCAACCTGCTGATCGGCGCCACCGCCACCATCACGTACTCCGTCACGGTCAACAACCCGGACAGCGGCAACAAATCCTTGGCCGCGACGATCACTTCCACCACCGCCGGCAACAACTGCGTCCCGGGCAGCAGCGACACCCGATGTACCAGCACGGTCACCGTGCTGATTCCCAGTCTGACCGTCAGCGCGGCAGTCGATTCGGCCACCACCACTCCCGGTTCGGTGGTGGTCTACACCGTCACCGTGACCAATAGCGGGCCGACGACCTATACCGCGACTCCGGTGACCTTCGGCTTTTCCGGGGTCACCGACGACGCGACCTACAACAACAGCGGGACCACCACCGTCGGCAGCCTCGCGGTCGGCGCGAACAGCGCGGTCTGGACGCTGACCCTGTCCCCGGGCGCCACCGCAACGGCCACATTGCCGTTCACGGTGAAGAATCCGGACACCCGGGACAAAGCGATGCCGACGGTGACGTCCTCCGACGCTGCCGGGAGCACTTGTCCGACCGGGTCGGCCAACACCGCGTGCAACACCTCGACGACCGTACTCATCCCGGGCCTGACCATCGTCAAGACCGCCAACCTGGCCACGGTCGTCACCGGCGGCACGGTGGTCTACACCGTCGTGGTCACCAACTCCGGTCAATCCACCTATGCCGCAGCTAATTTCACCGACTCACTGGCCACCGTCCTGACGGACGCGACGTACGCCGGCGGCGCGACGGCGACCAGTGGCACCATCTCCTACGCCGCGCCGGTCCTCTCCTGGACCGGAGCACTCGCGGTGGGGGCGTCGGCCACGATCAGCTATTCGGTCACCATTCTCGATCCGGACCCGGGTGACAAACGCATCACCAACACCGTGGTGTCGACAGCGGCCGGGAGCAACTGCGCTTCCGGCAGCACCGACACCCGATGCACCGCGGCGGTGAACATCGTGGTCCCCGGCCTGACCATCGTGAAGGCCGCGAACGCCTCGACCACCACCCCCGGCGCGGTTGTCGGGTACACGGTCACCGTGACCAACTCCGGGCAGACCGCTTACACCGGGGCGGCTTTCACGGATTCGCTGACCGCGGTGCTGGACGACGCCACCTACAACGCCGACGTGGCCGCGACGTCCGGAACGGCGAGTTACGCGGGTTCCACGATCAGTTGGACCGGCGATCTGGCCGTCGGCGCTGTCGCGACTATCACCTACACGGTGACCGTGCACACCGCGGACGGGGGCAACAACCTGGTCACCGACACTGCCGTGTCGGCGACCAAAGGCAACAACTGCGCGTCCGGCAGCGTTGACGCCCGCTGCACGGTGACGGTGCCGGTCGCGCGATTGGTCATCTCGGCCGTGGCGGCCGAACCGACCACGACCCCGGGGTCGGTGGTGCATCTGACCACGACGATCACCAATACCGGCCGGGTCCCCTACACCGGCATCAGCATCACCGGTACCGGCGAGGATCTTTCCGACGACGTCGTGCTCAACGGCGACCAGAGGACCAGCTCCGGCACCGTGACGGTCAGCCCGACCAACAGCACGTGGACGGGCAACGTCCCGGTCGGCGCAGTGGTCACGCTGACCCTCACCGTCACTGTGTTGAACCCCGACACGGGCAACAAGATCATCAACAGCACGTGGACATCCACGGCGCCGGGCAACAACTGTGCGGCGGGCAGCGGCGATTCGCGGTGCACGATATTCAGCCGGGTCCTTGTTCCGGGGCTCACGATCAGCACCACGGCGAATCGCCCGTCCGCGGCCCCGGGCGATACCATCGGCTACACCGTCACTCTGTTCAACTCCGGCCAGACCGCCTACACCGCAACAACGGTCGTTGATTCTTTGACCAGCGTGCAAGATGACGCGATCTACAACGCAGACGCTTCCGCCACCGCCGGTGCGGTGTCGTTCAGCTCTCCGACGATCACCTGGACCGGGGACCTCGCGGTCGGGGCGACGGTGACGATCACCTTTACGGTCACCGTCCGAAGCCCCGATCCCGGCGACAAGATCATGTCCAACGTGGTGACATCGGCGGCCGTCGGCAACACCTGCCCGGCGGCCAGCGGCAGCACCGCCTGCACCGCCACCGTCGCGGTGCTGACCCCGGGCCTGACCATCGTGAAGACCGCGAACCTGACCACGGCAACCCTGGGCAGCGCGGTCGCCTATACGGTTGTCGTCACCAACACCGGCCAGACTCCCTACACCGCGGCAGCTTTCACCGATTCATTGAGCGCCGTGCAGGACGATGCCGGGTACGGGTCCGACGCCACTGCGACCACCGGGGCCGTGTCCTACACCTCTCCGACGCTGAGCTGGACCGGGGCGTTGGCGGTCGGCGCTTCGGCGACCATCACCTACTCCGTCACCGTCAACTCGCCGGCCAGCGGCGACCGGAGCATGAGCAACACCATTGTGTCCAACACCGCCGGCAACAACTGCGCCTCGGGTGCCGCGGATACTCGTTGCACCGCAGTCGTTGCCATCACCAACTCGGTGTCGCTGACCTTTACCAGGACGGCCGGGGTCGCGACGACGGTGGCCGGCGCGACGGTGAGTTACACCGTGACAGCGGCCAACGCCAGCACGTCCGCGGTCGCCGCCAACTTCACCGACCCGCTCGCCGGGATCCTGGACGACGCGACCTACAACGGGAACGCGGCGGCCAGCAGCGGCACCCTCACCTACACCGCCCCCGATCTGGTCTGGTCCGGCACCGTGCCGGCGGGCGCAACGGTCACCGTGACGTACACGGTGACCGTCGGCGCGGCCATCACCGGCAATGAGATCCTGTCCGGAAAAATCACCTCGACCCTGCCCGCGGCCAGCAACAACTGTCTGGCGGCCAGCGTGGACACCCGTTGCGCCACCACTGTTCCCATTGCCGCATTGCTGATCCAAAACCTCAACTCGGGGACGACGACACCGGGTGCGGTGGTCGCCACCAGGGCAACATTCACCAATACCGGGCAGGTGCCCTACGTCGGTATCAGCATTGCCAACTCCGGGCCCGACCTGCTGGACGACGTCACTGCCGTCGGTGACCAGCAGGCGACCTCCGGTTCGATCTCCGTCAGTCCGTCGGCTCTGGTCTGGACCGGGGACATCCCGGTCGGCGGGGTGGTCACCCTGACCTCGACCCTGACGGTGAACAACCCGGACGCGGGCAACAAGCTGATCATGTCGACGTCGACGTCGACCGCGCCGGGGAACAATTGTCAGAGCGGGAGCACGGACCCGCGGTGCACCCTTTCGATCGCCGTGCTGATCCCCGGGCTGACCTTCACCAGTACCGCGAGTGTGCCGAGCGTCGCACCCGGCGGCACTGTCACCTTCACCATCGCGGTGAAGAACACCGGTCAGACCGCTTACACCGGAGCCGCTTTCACCGATTCGCTGACCGGGATCCTGGACGACGCCGGTGACAACAACGACGCCGCGGCCACCGTCGGCACCGTCTCCTACACTGCCTCAACCCTGGGTTGGTCCGGCGACCTGGCCGTCGGGGCGACTGCGACGATCACCTTCACCGCCACCGCGAAGGAGCCGGACCCCGGCGACAAGGGCATGTCCCACACGCTCTCCTCGAGCACCGTCGGCAGTAATTGTCTGCCTGCCTCGGGCGCGGCCGGGTGTTCGGCCTCCGTGGTCGTGCTGACCCCCGGGTTGGCCATGGTGAAGACGGCCAGCCCGACCGCTGCCACGCTGGGCAGCACCGTCACCTACACGGTGGTGGTCAGCAACACCGGTCAAACCTCCTACCCGGCAGCGACTTTCAGCGACAACCTGGCCGGACTGCTGGACGACTCGGTGTACAACTCCGGTGCATCGACCGCCAGCACCGGCACCTTGGCCTTCTCCAGTCCCACCCTGACCTGGACCGGCGCGCTGGCTCCGGGTGCCGCCGCCACCATCACCTACACCGTCACCGTGAACAACCCCGACAACGGCGACCGGAGCATGGCCGACACCCTCGTTTCCACCAGCACCGGCAGCAACTGTCTGGCCGGGAGCCAGGACACCCGCTGTGCGTCCCTGGTGACCATCACCAATCAGCCCTCGCTCCGGTTCACCAAGACTTCGGACGTCGCGACCAGCGTCGGCGGCGGGATCGTGCACTACACGATCGTCGTGCTCAATTCCTCGGCTGGTGCGGTCGCCGCCAACTTCACCGACCCGCTGGCCGGAATCATCGACGACGCCACTGACAACGGCGACGCCGCCGCCGGCGGCGGCACGATCACCTCCACCGGCCCCGACCTGACCTGGAGCGGGACCGTCCCGGCCGGTGCGACCGTCACGGTGACGTACTCGGTGACGGTCCACGCGGCTGTCACCGGTGATCAGATTCTGTCCGGGACCCTGCGTTCCACCTCGCTTCCCGGCAGCAACAACTGCGCCGCCGGCAGCCTTGACATCCGATGCTCCAGCACCGTCCCGATCGCCCGGCTGGACCTGGTCCAGACCGCCACCGAGACGAGCGCCAGCCCGGGCTCCGTCGTGCACATCACGGCCGGGTACACCAACACCGGGAAGGTCGGCTACAGCGGCATCTCGGTGAGCAGTCCGCGCGCCGACACCTCCGACGACACCATTCCCACCGGTGACCATGTCGCCACCTCCGGAACCCTGGTGCGGACGCCGACCAATCTGACCTGGAACGGGGACATCCCGGTCGGGGGTACGGTCACCGTCACCCGAACCCTGACGGTGCAGAACCCGGACCCGGGCAACCAACGCATCACCGCCACGCTCAACTCGACCGCGGTGGGCAACAACTGTCCGTCCGGCACCACCGACCCGCGCTGTACCTTCCTGATCGCGGTGGTCACTCCCGGCCTGACCATCACCACCACCGCCGGCACAGCCTCGACGATGCCGGGATCCACCGTCGGCTACACCGTCACGGTGCGGAACACCGGGCAGACCGCCTACACCGGAGCGAGTTTCACCGATCCGCTCAGCGGCATGCTGAACGACGCGACGTACAACACCAACGCCACGGCGACGTCGGGTACGGTCTCCTACACCGCACCTACCCTGACCTGGACCGGTGACCTGGCCGTCGGTGCGACGGCCACCATCACGTTCTCGATGACGGTCAACAATCCCGACACCGGCGACAAGACCATGGTCAACACGGTCAGCTCGAACACCGTCGGCAGCACCTGTCCACCGGCCAGCAGCAACACCGCCTGCCGTAGCACGGTCCTGGTGCTCACCCCTGCGCTGACCATTGTGAAGACGGCAAGCCTGCCGACGGTCACTCTGGGCAGCATCGTCACCTACACGATCGTGGTCACCAACTCCGGGCAGACCGCCTACTCCGCCGCGAATTTCAGCGATTCGCTGTCCGCGGTGCTGGACGACGCGACCTATAACGCCGATGCTGCGGCGACCAGCGGCACCATCGGATATTCGGGCGGGGTGCTGACCTGGAGCGGCGCGCTGGCGGTCGGCGCTGCGGCGACGGTGACGTACTCGGTGACCGTGGCCAATCCCGCCACGGGCGACAAGAGCATGTCCAACACCGTGACCTCGACCACCACCGGCAGCGATTGCGCCTCGGGCAGCACCGATACCCGGTGCACCGCGGTGGTTGCGGTGGTCAATGCCGTGACGCTCAGCTTCGTGAACACCGCCAATGTGTTGTCCACGGTCGCCGGCGCGGTCGTGCAGTACACGGTCACCGTCACCAACTCCAGCGGGTCGGCGATCGTCGGGGCGAACTTCACCGATCCGTTGGGCGCGATCACCGACGACGCCGCGTATAACGCGAACGCCGCAGCCACCTCGGGAAGCGTCTCCTACACCAGCCCGAACCTGACCTGGACCGGCGACGTCCCAGCGGGCGGAACGGTGACGGTGACCTATTCGGTGACGGTGAACGCCGCGGTCACCGGAGATCAGATCCTGACCGGCACGCTGACCTCCACCTCATCGCCGGCCAGCGACAACTGCATCTCCGGACACACCGAACCCCGCTGCACCAGCACCGTTCCCGTCGCCGCCCTGCTCATCCAGCAGAGTTACACCGAGACCACCACCACCCCCGGTTCGATCGTGCATCTGACGGCGACCTTCACCAACACCGGGCAGTTCCCCTACGCCGGCATCAGCGTCTCGAGCCCGAGTGCCGACACGGTTGACGACGCCCTCCCGAACGGCGACCAGAGCGCGACCTCCGGAAGTCTGGTGCTGACCGCGGCGGGCATCATCTGGACCGGGACCATCCCGGTCGGCGGGGTGGTCACCGTTGTCGGCACCTTGACGATCGAGAACCCCGACCCGGGCAACAAGATCCTCACCGGAACCCTGGTGTCTGCGGCTCCCGGCAACAACTGCCCGAGCGGCGGGACCGACCCGCGCTGCACCGCGACCAGCACCGTGCAGCTACCCGGGTTGACCGTCACCAAGTCGGTGAGCGCCACCACGACGACGCCAGGCAGTTCGGTCAATTACACCATCTCGGTCCAGAACACCGGCCAGACCGCCTACAGCGCAGCGACTGTCACCGATTCGCTGACGGGGGTGCTGGACGATGCGAGCTACGACACCGGCGCGGCCGCTACCGCCGGGACGCTCACCTACAGTTCGCCGATCCTGACCTGGACCGGCCCACTGGCCGTCGGAGCGAGCGTCACCGTCACCTACTCCGTCACGGTTTTCAACCCGGACCCGGGCGACAAGTCGCTGGTCGACTCCGCGGTGTCGAGCAACGTCGGCAGCACCTGCCCGGCCGCGACCGGTACTGCCGCGTGCCGCAGTTCGGTGGATGTGCTCACGCCGGGTTTGACCATCGTCAAGACGGCCAGCCTGGCCGCGGTGACCCTCGGAGCGAGCGTCACCTACACGATCTCGGTGACCAACACCGGCCAGACACCCTATGTCGGAGCAACTTTCGCCGACTCATTGGCCGGAGTGCTGGACGACGCCACCTACAACGCGGACGCGAACTCCACCACCGGCACCCTCGCCTACACCAGCCCGGTGCTGACCTGGACCGGTGACCTCGCCGTCGGGGCCGCGGCCGTGATCACCTACTCCGCAACGGTCATCCTGCCCTCCGTCGGCGACCGATCCATGGTCAACACCGTCACCTCCACCACGACAGGCAACAATTGTGCGGTCGGGAACACTGATACTCGTTGTGGAGTAACGGTTGCGGTCAACAACTCACAGACGCTGCGGTTCATCAAGACGGCTGACGTATCGACGACGGTGGCCGGGGCGGTGGTGCACTACACGGTGACGGCCACCAACAACAGTGCGGCCGCGCTGACTTCCGTCAGCTTCACCGACGGCCTGGCCGGAGTGTTGGACGACGCCGATTTCAACTCCCCGGCGTTGGCCAGCAGTGGGGCCGTGGTCTTCAGCAACCCGAACCTGACCTGGACCGGACCGATCGCGGCCGGCGCGACCGTCACCGTGACGTACTCGGTGACCGTGCACGCCACCATCACCGGCAACGAGCTGCTGACCGGAACGGTGACCTCCGCCGCCATTCCGGCCAGCGACAACTGCCTGGTCGGCAGTGTCGATGCGCTCTGCACCACTACGGTTCCCATCGCCGCGCTGGTGATTCTGCAGACTTTCTCCACTCCGACGACCACCCCGGGGTCGGTGATCGGTATCGGGGCCACCTTCACCAACACCGGGCAGGTCCCCTACGTGGGCATCACCATCGCCGGTGCAGTAGTGGTCGACGATCTCAGCGACGATTCGGCCGCCAACGGCGACCAGACCGCGTCTTCCGGAGCCCTGTCACTCGGACCGAGGGGTCCGTCCTGGACCGGCGACATCCCTGTCGGCGCGACGGTGACCATCGGCGGCACCCTCACCGTCAAAGACCCGGACACCGGTAACCGAGTCCTCAAGACCACCCTGGCCTCCACCGCGGTCGGCAACAACTGCCCACAGGGCTCGACCGATACCCGTTGCACCGCGATCACCACCGTGCTGCTGCCGGGTCTGAGCATCGTCAACAGCGCCGACACCAGCGCAGTGGTCCCCGGCGGGACCGCGCATTTCACCATCACCGTGACCAACTCCGGCCAGACTGCCTACACCGGAGCTAGTTTCACCGATCCGCTGGCCGGGCTGCTGGACGATGCGACCTACAACACCGACGCCGCCGCAACCTCCGGCACCGCGTCGTTCGCTTCGGGAACCCTCAGCTGGACCGGCGATCTGGCCGTCGGCACGGTCGCCGTCATCACCTTCTCGGTGACTGCCCGCAATCCCGATCCGGGCGACAAGGCCATGTCCCAGACGGTCGTCTCCACCACGGCGGGCAGCACCTGCCTGCCCGCCTCCGGCGTCGCCGCCTGTTCGGCCACCGTCGTGGTGTTGACCCCGGCGCTGACCATCGTGAAGACGGCGAACGTGACCACGGCGACTCTGGGAACCACCGTCACCTACACGGTGGTGGTCAGCAACACCGGCCAGACCCCCTATACGCCCGCCACCTTCTCCGATTCGCTCACCGGGGTGCTGGACGACGCGACGTACAACGCAGTCGCCACCACGGCCAGTGTCGGCACCGCGGCTTACGGCGCCAGCGTGCTGAGCTGGTCGGGGCCGTTGAATCCTGGGGATGTAGCGACGATCAGCTACACCGTCACCATCAATTCGCCGTCCAGCGGTGACCTGACGATGAGCAATACCGTCGTCTCTACCACCACCGGAAGTAACTGTGGCACCGGCAGTCTCGACGTCCGCTGCACCAGCGTCGTGTCCATCGCCAACTCGTTGTCGGTGACCTTCACGCAGACCGCTGACGTGGCTTCGAGTGTGGCGGGCGGAGTGGTCAATTACACCGTCAACGTGGTCAACGCCTCGACCTTGCCCATGGCCTCGAACTTCACCGATCCGCTGACCGGCGTGCTGGACGACGCCGCCTACTCCGGTGGCGCCGTCGCCACCGCCGGTACGGTCACCTATTCCGCCCCGAATCTGTCCTGGTCCGGAACGGTACCCGCCCTCTCCACCGTGACGGTCACCTACGCCGTCACGGTGAACGCCGTCGGGACGGGCGACGAAAACCTCACCGACACATTGACGTCGACGGCCCCGACGACGAGCAACAACTGCCTGGCCGGTGACGCCGATGTCCGCTGCACCATTGCGGTGCCTCTCGCCCGCCTGACTCTGGCCTACAGCGGCCTGATCGCCCCGACCGTCACTCCCGGCGGCATCGTGCACTACGTATCGACCTACACCAACACCGGCAAGGTTCCGTATTTCGGGATCAGCGTGGCCACCCTCGCCGCGGACGCGGCGGACGATCAGCTGCCGGGCACGCAGACCGTGACGTCGGGAACGTTGGTGCTGGACGCGACCGGCATCACCTGGACGGGCGATATTCCGGTGGGTGGGACGGTGACCATGGATGCGTTGATCCCGGTGAAGAATCCCGATACGGGGGACAAGTTCATCCAAACCACCATGGTGTCCACCGCGACCGGGAACAACTGCTTTTCCGGTAGTGCTGATCCACGCTGCATCAACATTGTCACCGTGACGGTGCCGGGCTTGACCATCACCCAGAGTGCGAACGTGACGTCCGTGACCCCGGGTGGAATCGTCCAGTACACCGTGGTGCTGACCAATTCCGGCCAGACGCCCTACGCGGGCGCGGTCGTCACCGATTCGCTGGCCGGGGTGCTGGACGACGCGGCGTACAACGGAGACGCCACAGCCACGTCCGGCGCCGTCACCTTCACCTCGCCGACCCTGACCTGGACCGGCGATCTCGCGGTAGGGACTTCGGCGACGATCACCTATACCGCGACGGCCGCCCGGCCCGACCCGGGCGACAAGGTGATGGCGAACACCGTCACCTCCAGCGCAGTGGGAAGTAGCTGCCTTCCGGACGCCGGCAGTGCGGGTTGTTCGACCACCGTGGCGGTGCTGACGCCTGGCCTGACCCTGCTGTCGACGGCGAGTACGTCGTCCTCGGTGCCGGGGGCCGTCGTCACGTACACGGTGACCGCGACCAATACCGGGCAGATGGCGTACAACGCGGCCGCGTTCTCCGCTCCGCTGGCCGGCATTCTCGACGACGCGGCCTACAACGGCGACGCCGCTGCGGGTGGTTCGGGCACGCTGACGTACACGGGCGGCGTCCTGGGCTGGTCCGGTCCGTTGCCGCTGGCCGCCTCGGTCACGGTCACCTTCTCGGTCACGGTCGGCAATCCGGACGCGGGTGATCATCGGCTGGGGCAGACGTTGACGTCGACGAACCAGGGCGCGAACTGCCCGACGGTGGCAGGGTCGGATCCGCGATGCTCGACATCGGTGCCCGTTGCGAGTCTGCGCCTGGTCAGCGCGGCTGACGTGAGCACCACCAAACCAACAGGAGTGGTGCACTACACCAACACGTTCACCAACACCGGCCAGGTGCCGTACGTCGGGGTCACGGCGTTGATCAACGTCTCGGGCGCCTCGGACGACGCGGTCTACAACGGCGACGGCACCGCCACGACCGGCAGTGTCAACATCGTCGTCGGCTCTCCGACGCTGAGCTGGACCGGTGACCTACCGGTAGGCGCGACGGTCGTCTTCACCGCCTCGGTGACGGTCAAGAATCCCGACCTCGGGGACAAGTTGATCACCACGGCGATGACCACCACGACCCCGGGCAGCAACTGCCCGGTCGGCGGGGGTGATCCGGTCTGCGCCACCCTGGTGACGGTCCAGACCCCCGGGTTGACCATCAGCAAGACCGCTGACGTGTCGACCACCACCCCCGGGTCGACGGTCAACTACACGATGACCATCGCCAACACGGGCCAGACCGCCTACACCGCAGCCACCGTGACCGACGCGCTGGCCAGTGTGCTGAACGACGCGACGTATTCAGGCGGCGCCACCGCGACCCTCGGAGCTGTCTCCTTCGTCTCGCCCGTGCTGACCTGGACGGGCGATCTGGCGGTCGGGCAGTCGGCTGTGATCACCTTCTCGGTGGTGGTCGACAACCCCGATCTCGGTGACAAGACGATGGCTGACAGGGTTGTTTCCGACGAGTTGGGCAGCACTTGCCCGACCGGGGGGACTGCGCCGGCATGCGCGACGTCGGTGACGGTGCTCGTTCCGGCCCTGGCCATCTCGCTGACAGCGGACAGCACCACGGCCACACCCGGCGCAATAGTGAGCTATACACTGACCGTGGGTAACGTCGGCCAAACGCCCTACAACGCGGCGACGGTGACCACCTCGCTCGCCGGCGTCCTGGACGATTCCGGCGCCCCCGGCGGCGTGACCGCCACCCTGGGCACGGCCACGTTCAGCACGCCCAACCTGACCTGGACCGGGGATCTCGCGGTGGGTGCCACGGCTGTCATCACCTATGACGTCACCGTCGCCGACCCGGATGTGGGCGACCAGGTGCTGACCACCTCGGTCGCCTCGGCGGCGGCCGGCGGCACCTGTACCGCCGCCGCACCCTGCGTCCACACCGTCACCGTGCTGACACCCGGGCTCGCCGTCTCCACCACCTCTAATGTCGCGACCGCGACACCGGGCGATCAGGTGATCTACACGGTGACGATCGCCAACACCGGTCAAACAGCCTATGTCGGAACGACTGTCACCGTGGGCCTGGCCGACGTGGTGGATGATGCGACCTTCGACGGCACCATCACCGCGTCGATCGGGACAGCCGGGTACACCGCACCCACGGTGACCTGGACGGGCAGCCTTCCCATCGGAACCACCGCCGTCATCACCTACTCGGTGACGGTGCGCAGTCCCGATCCAGGAAACAAGCTGATGCCCGCGACCGTGGTCGCCGATGGAGCGCGCAGCACCTGCGCGACAGGCAGCAGCAACCCGGCGTGTACCGCTTCGGTCACCGTGTTGGTCCCGTCCCTGACCATCGCCGCGTCGGCCGACCAGAGCTCCGTCGTCCCCGGAACCGTCGTCAACTACACCATCCTCATCACCAACACGGGCCAGACGACTTACACCGGGGCCACTGTGACCGATGTGCTGACCGGCGTACTGGACGACGCCACCTATGGAGGCGACGCCGCGATCATCGGCGGCGGCGCCCTCGTGTATGTAGCACCGACTCTGACCTGGACGGGCGACCTGGTCGTCGGCGCGAGCGCGACCATCACCTACTCGGCCACCGTGCGAAATCCCGACCCGGGTGACAAATCGATGGCCCAGACGCTCACCTCCACGGCACCGGGCAGCAGCTGCCCGGTCGGCGGCGACTTCGCCGCCTGCACCACGTCCGTTCAGGTCGTGGTGCCCAAATTGACCGTGACGCAGACCGCCGACCGGGCTACGGTCGTCGCGGGCAGCGCCGTCCGTTACACCGTCACCATCGTCAACAGCGGCCAAACCAACCACGCCCCAGCCACTCTCAGTGATTCGCTGTCCGGGATTCTGGACGACGCGACATACAACGGCGATGCGGCCGCGACCGTCGGGACCGTCAGTTATGCGGGCAACACGGTGAGCTGGAGCGGGCCATTGGCCATCGGGGCCACAGCCACCATCACCTTCTCGGTGACGACGAACATTCCGACCACCGGCAACCGTGTGCTGAGCAACACCACGCTGTCCCCGACCCAGGGATCCAACTGCATCTCCGGTACCGCCGCCCGCTGCAACACCGCGGTGGCCGTGTTGGTCCCGGCCCTGACCGTGACCCAGACGGCCAGCACCAACCAGGTGGTCGCCGGCGGTGTGATCAGCTACACCATCGTGGCCGTCAATAGCGGGCAGGCCGACTATCCGGCGGCCACCATCACCGATTCCCTCGCCGGTCTGCTGGCCAACAGTTCCTACAACGGCGACGCCACCTCCACCGCCGGTGCCGTCAGCTACTCGGGTGGCACCCTGTCCTGGGCCGGGCCCATACCGATCGGCGTGACGCTGACGATCATGTATTCGGTCACCACCAACATGGCCGCGGCCACTGATGTCACCTTGGTCAACGCCGTCGTGTCACCATCGGCCGGCAGTACCTGCACCTCGGCCGCCGCGACGGTGCCGCCGTGCGCGGCGACGACCACCGTCGCCGCCCGCACGATCGGAATGTCCGATCTCAGTTCGGGTTTCACCCTGACCGGCCTGCCCCATGCGACCGTCACCGCCGACGGGGCGATCACCATGACCATCACCACCAACAGCCCCGCCGGCTATACGGTCACCGTTCAAGCGTCGTCCGATGTGCTGAGCAGTAGTTCGGGCGGCAACACCGTGACCATCCCGCTGAGCGCGTTGCTGGTCCGGGAAAGCGGTACCACCGCCTGGTTGCCGGTCACGTCCCTGCTGCCGGTGCTCGTCCACCAACAGAACACCCCGTCCGCCCCGAGTGGAGACGCCGTCAGCAACGACTATCAGATGTTGATCCCGTTCGTCCCCGACGACACCTACACCACCACCCTCGACTACATCGCCAGTGCCCAATGAACCCCCCCGGATTCCGGTCTCCGGCGGGCGCGCGTCCGAAAGTCCCCGGCCCGTCACGGTTCAGCACCCGGTCGGCATTACCGTCAGTGTTAATAAGGAGCGTCATGCACGACAGTGGAAAATCATTTCTCTCGGCCGTGAGGCTGATGGCCGTCGCGGGCCGGATGATATTGACGATCATGCTGGTGGGTTCGGCCGCGATGTTCGTCGGCTCCGCCGTCGCCTCGGCCGGGCCATTACCGCCCGCCTCCGCCGAGCCGTCGCTGGGTGGGATACCGCGCCCTTCCGTTGCGGCGCCAGGCCCTTCGACCACTGACCGGGCGAAGACAGCCCCCGTTGCTGCCCAGTCGGGGCCACAGTTGAGCATCGCCATCGACAACGGTCAGACGTCCGCGGTGACGGGCGACAAGCTCACGTACACCGTGACGGTGAAGAACCTGGGC
The DNA here is from genome assembly GCA_964250735.1 of uncultured Nakamurella sp. Taxonomy (GTDB): domain Bacteria; phylum Actinomycetota; class Actinomycetes; order Mycobacteriales; family Nakamurellaceae; genus Nakamurella. The sequence continues at coordinate 126,466 of CAXUHA010000006.1, forward strand.
GCGAATGCGGTCACCGGTCTCGTGGTCAGCCAGACCATGCCGACCGGCCTGAAGCTCGTCTCGGCGGATTCCTCCGGAACGGCGAAGTCGGGAAAGGTGACTTGGCCGCTGAGCCTGAAGGTGGCCGCCACGGCCACGTTTCACACGACGATGCTGGTGGGTTCGACGCCGGCCGAGCTGTTGAGGCTGGCCTCCGTGGCCTGCGCGAGTCTGGCGGCGAACGGCGCACCGATCGTCTGCGCCGCACACTCTGATCAATTGCCGGCCGGCGCCGCCGGACAGGCCGCCGGCGCACCTGCGGACCGCACCTGGTGGTACGTCGGCGGCGGAATCGCCGTGATCGTCGTCGTGGCTGCGGCCACCCTGATCGTGGTCCGGCGCCGTAGCGCTCGCGTCGCAGGGTAGCCCCGAGGCTGACCGAACCGTTTCGTGCGACTGCTCCACGACAACACGGCAGCTATATATCCGAGCGGACACAGGACCGTTACACCTGATGTCGCCGCACGTAACACAGTATTTTTACCGTTCCCCAAAGCGTTGGTCAGACCGGCCCAGCACTCAAATCGGCCCAGCACGAGATACGGCTCAACGTTCGAGCCGGCTCAGGGCACCGACGTTGCCATACCAACTGATCATGCGCCCCTTTTCTGGGCGTCACCGACGGGAGGCGCAGTGACCACAGTGATCAGGCCGGACGGAAATGCCGCCTCGACCAAGAAGCCGTTCTACCAGTCCTTGTTCTTTCAATTGATCGTCGCCATCGTCGTCGGGATCCTGGTCGGCTGGTTCGCGCCGACGTTCGGTGCGAACATGAAACCGTTGGCCGACGGGTTCATCAAGCTCATCAAGATGCTCATCGCGCCGATCATCTTCTGCACGGTGGTGGTGGGGATCGCCCATGTCGGCGACCTCAGAGCCGTCGGCCGTATCGGAGTGAAGGCTCTCGTCTACTTCGAGGTGGTCACCACCTTCGCGCTGGTGTTCGGACTGCTGATCGGCAATATCCTGCGGCCGGGGAGCGGTTTCAACATCGACCCGGCCACCCTGGCCAACGGCACCGCGGCGGTCGCCGCAAAGACCAGCAACGGCAACCTTCCGCACACCGTCGACTTCCTCCTCGGAATCATTCCGACCACCATCGTGTCGCCGTTCGTGGACAACACCCTGCTCCAGGTGCTTTTCGTCGCCGTCGTGATCGGGATCGCGCTGGCCAAACTGGGCGACCGTGTCCCGGTGGTGTTCACACTCATCGACCAGCTCAGTCACCTGTTCTTCACCATCATCGGCTGGGTCATGAAGCTGGCCCCCTTGGGTGCATTCGGGGCTATGTGCTACATCATCGGTCAGTACGGCATCGGCTCCCTGGGCAGCTACGCGAAATTGATCGGCTGCTGCTACCTGGCCGCCGCGCTTTTCATCGTGATCCTGTCCTTCATCGTGAAGCGATTCGCCGGAGTCAGCCTGTGGAAGTTCATCCGCTACATCAAGGACGAGCTGGGCCTGGCGCTGGGCACCGCCTCCACCGAGGTGGTCTTGCCCCGGATCATGGTCAAGCTGAACAACGCCGGCTGTTCCCGGACCACCACCGGACTGGTCGTGCCGACCGGCTACTCGTTCAACCTCGATGGCGCCACCCTTTACCTGGCCATCTGCATGCTGTTCCTGGCCCAGGCCCTGGGTGTGCAACTGAGTATCGGCGAGCAGATCACGGCCATGCTCGTCCTGATGCTGACCTCCAAGGGTATGGCCGGGGTGCCCGGATCCTCATTCCTGGCCCTGTCGGCCACGGTCGCCGCCATCGGTCACGGCGCTATCCCGGTGGCCGCGGTGGCCCTGCTGCTGGGTGCCGACCGGATCATGGACTCGATGCGGGTCACGGTCAATCTGATCGGTAATTGTGTGGCCACCTTCGTCGTCGCGAACTGGGAGGGCCAGCTCGACAAAGAGCGGATGCGCCTGGTCCTGAACGGCCGGCCGATCGCGACATTCGACGACATCGAACTCGATGCGCCCCAGGATGTCGAACGGCAGCCCGACGTAGCGGCCGTCGGCGCTCGCTGACCACTTTCTCGGTGCTTGGCTTCTCGGTGCTTGGCCGGCTCAGGTCACGGGCCGGGCAATGACGAGGATGTTGGATTCGTAACTCCGCGCGGCGGGATCGTATTCGCCCCCACAACTGATGAGGCGGAGCTCTTCGGTGGGCTGGGACGCGGGTCCGTAGGAACCGAGTTGGCCGAACATGGCGGTGTGCAACGGTCCCTGGTTGCTTTCCGCGGACAGGGCGGCCTTGTCGATGGACAGCCCTTGGGTGATGCGGTAGGTGCGGACCCGGCCGTCGGTCATGGTCACGGTCAACGTCTTCCCGATGTCGTCCTCACCGTATTCAGCCAGATCGGAGAGGGCGCCGGCGGTGCCCTTCCAGTTGATGTGGCCGGCGATGATCACGGCGCCGTGGGTGCTGTAGGGGGCCGCGAAACCTGGTGAGTTCAACCAGCTGACCGCGTTCGCCCACTGGTCGATTCCCTCCTCCGGTCCGGGGATCCACATCTCACCGCTCGTGGTCGGCCCATGCGGCATGACAGTCATGCGGACGCCGTTCGGATGACTCTCCGAGCCGAACGGCACGGTGATGAATTTGGGAATGGCGGGCGCCGCAGCGGCCGCCGTCTTTGATGTGCCGGGACGTGTGGTGGTGGGCCGGATCGGTGCCGCAGCCGGGCGTCCCACCGCCGGAGACGGTGACGCCCCGGTGGCGCTGGAGCGCCCGGTGTCAATGGAGGGCCCGGTGGAGTTGACCGTCGGTACGCCGGCCCCGTTTACGGCGGCCCCCGAAATAGGGCCACTGGGTACGGCGGTCCCGGAGATGGCGGCAGCGCTGCGGTGGGCAGAACCGGTGCTCGACATCCCCGAGGGCTCACTATTGCTCGGTGCTCCCAGTGCTGTTCGGGACGCCGACAACACCGGCAACCGCGGCCCGACCTGGACGGCGACGTCCTGCTGGGGCCAGTACCACAGGGTGGCACCGACTCCGACCAGGACGGCCGCCACGACTGCGACCAGGTCGATGCGTCGACCTCTACTGATGATCACCGGTCCGGTTGAACGAGGCCGCTCCGATGGTCAGACGATTGATCAGCCGGCGCACCGCGGGGATCCGGCCCACCAGGACCAGTAATCCGATGACGGCCAGGATGGCCCCGAGGACCTGCAACGGGGACGGCGGCGGCGTCGCTCCGCTTCCGGCCGGAACCCCGGTCGGGAACGAAGGTTGGGTCAGCGTGATCGTCGACTCGCTCGGCGTCTTCGTGGTGTCGGAGGTGATGGTCGACGGGGTGGTCAGCAGCCCGATCGTGCTGGGTGTGGTGTTCTCGTTCGGCGGCGAGATCGGGGTGGAGGGCAGCGAAGACCCGGTGCCGGGCCGCGTGGTGGCGATGGTCGGCCTGGTGGAGTTCGGGGTCGAACTGCCGCCCGGGGTGGTGGGCGTCGTCGGTGTGGTGGGGGTTGTCGGGGTTGTCGGCGTGGTGGGGGTTGTCGGTGTGGTGGGGGTCGTCGGTTCGACCGCGGCGCAGGACGGGGCGGTGATGACGTTGGTGTCCAGGGTGACCGCGCCGCTGGCGGCCAGCAGTCGACCCGTCACGTTGGTCCCGGTGTCCGCGGTCACCGATGCCGCCGCCAGGACCGTACCGACGAAGGTGGTGCCGGTGCCCAGAGTGGCCGAGGTGCCGACCTGCCAGAAGACGTTGCAGGAGGCGTGCGGGGTGGTGAACCGCACCACGCTGTTGGATGCGGTGATCAACGTGCTGGAGGCCTGGAAGATGAACACCGCGTCCGGGTCGGTGCTGTTGTCCAGGACGACCGTGCCGGTCAGGCTCAGGTTCCCCTGATAGACGCCGGGCGCCAACGTCTGTCCGCCCAGATTCGCGAGGCCCGTGTCGGCGGGTGCCGGGTCGCGTAGTCGGGCATTGTTGTACGCGGTGAGGGCGTCGGCCTGGGCGTTCGCTGCCGGGGCGCCCAGCCCACTCGGCGGCGTGACGACGCCGGGCGGGAAGCCGGTGATCGAGGTCCCGGGGCTGACGCCGACGTTGAGACCGTTGATGACGGACGGGCCGGTGTTGGTCACCGCCGACCCGCCCAGCACCCCGAAAGCACCCGCGGTACCCAGATTCACCGTCGGCACCACGGCGGCCCGGGCTATCCCCGCGCCGCCCAAGGTGATGGCCAATCCGGTGATCAGTACGGCTGTACAGGCGGACCATCGGGTGACAACCCGGGAAGCGTGAGAAATCATGGGATAGGCCTTCTGGTCCAGGAAATGCAGTTAACCGCGCAGTGATGACGGATTCCTTCGGAGCGTAACGTAAAAAGCACGAAGGGTGGCGTTTCGTCAGGGGCGGCAGCGGCCCGATCTCACGGGCATAAACGTGATCATGAATCTTTGGGGCGGATGATCCGCGGGCACCGTTACCCGAATCGACCCGATGATTTGGCGCCGATGACAAAGGGTAAGCAAACTACCCGGTGGTTGCTGCGAATTGTCGCCGAATGGTCAGGCCCAGGTGTCGGCTCCTACTCTGTGTGACGTAAGGCTCGGCCGTGACCGACGCGTGCGAATCACCCAGCTGGGCGCGCTGTCACGACGATTCAGCGGATCGCCACGGTCGAACACGCTGCCACCACATTGGTCGGCCGTCCGATCGTCACTGCGGCTGCCGACAGGCAGATGCGGTGCGAGCCCGGGACCAGGGCCAGACGGAGGCTGAAACCGTGCCCGCCCGTGACACCCAGTGAGCTATTGACCTGGCCGCTGCTCAGGCTCGCGGTCGTCCATCCGGTGACCGGCCGACCATTGTCGGTGAGCTGGATCCGGCTCGATGTCGTCGGGCGGTCCGGATCGATCGCCCAACCGGTGACGATCGCCGTGGCCGCAGAAACCTTGACCGACTCAATAGCACCGGTCGGCCGGTTCATCAGCACACCCCGGGCAATGCGGGCGCCGTAGACGCGCAGTGTGGTCGGGCACCCATAACCCAGGTAATTGGCCCCCAGGGCGGCTGCGATGCAGTCCGCGCCGTGCTCGACCCCGTCGTAATTCGATCGGTCGCTCGGGTGCCCGAGAAGTGAGTTGAACGCCTGCACGGCGTCCCACCACGGGTCGACGGTGCCGAAGGCGCGGTATTGCAGGACGTGCGACCATTCGTGCAACATCACCGCGCGCAGGTAGCGGGTGGTGTTGCCGGTGGATATCTGGATCGTCTTGTTCCATGGCAGGGCCCGACCTGAGGTGCCGGTCGGCAAGGGCGTGAAGGACCAGGCAATCGTGCCCTTCGGATCGATGGTCTTCGCGATGGCCAGCACCTGGGCCTTGGTCGCCACCGGGTAGGCCTGGAACGCGAAACAACCCAGCGACGCGGTCGGGGTGGTCGCGGCGGCGCCGCGCGCCGTCAGGCAGACGATGTGGTGACCGTTCGGCACGGTGGTGCTCAGGGAATATCCGTGCCCGCCGGTCGCGGAGTACGCCCTGTTCACGTCCGTCCGGGTCAACGAGGCCGCGCGCCAGTCGCCGGATTTCTTGCCGTCCACCGTGACCAGCACGGTCATCGGTCGATGACGGGCCGAAGGATCCATGGCCCACCCGGTCAGCACCACCGTGTTGCTGAACGCGGTCGCGTGCACCGACTCCAACTTGCCGACGGGTTTCGCGGCAGCGGCCGATGCGGTGCCCGGCAGCCCCACCGCCAGTAGCAGCAGCGCCATCACGACAACGGCGAAGCTGCGTGCGGGCACGGTGGAGTTCACGGGGAGTCCTGACGGTGGTGGTGTGCGCGGGACGCTGAAGAGTCGGGCGGAACAATCGCCGCGCTGGGGTTTCAGAAGCTGATGTACTCACCGTAACTATGATCGGTCCAAGATGGACCGTTAGTGGCACGGCGTCACCTGTTCAGGTGGTCAGATTCCATCGTTGGTGACGGAAAGTACTGAAAATGGCTCGCGGGACGGCTCAATGCCAACGGGCGCGGCTGGCTGGGAGTCGGACGGCCTACAGGGTGCGGCCGTCGAGATCGGCGGAGGGAACCGGCGGCGACCAGAAGTACCCCTGGCCGTGATTGCATCCCAGCTCCCGGGCAATGTCGGCGTGCTCCGCCGTTTCGATGCCTTCAATGGTGGTCTGCAGGGAGAGTTCACTGGCCAGACCGGTGACGGAGATGGTCAACGCGTTGCCGATCCGACTTCCGAGCGCGACGGTCAGGGCCCGGTCGATCTTGACGCCGGTGACCGGCATCCGGAGCAGGTACTCCAGTGATGACCAACCGGTCCCGAAGTCGTCCAACCACACGTCGAAGCCGGCGTCCCGCAGCTGGCGAACCACGCCGGTGCTGGACGTGTGGGCCAGATGAGTGGTTTCGGTGAGCTCGAGGTTGACGGCCTCGGGTGGCAGCCCGGCGTCGGCGACCGCCGCCCGGACCGGGGCGAGGAAGTCGCGATGGTCGAAGTGACGCCCTGACAGGTTGACGCTCAGCCGCAACGTCGGATTGAGCGTGCGCCAGCGGGCCATGTCCAGGGCTGCCTGGCGGATCACGGTCAGATCCAGGTCGATGATCAGATCACTGTCCTCGGCCAGCGGGATGAACCGGCTGGGATCGCTCACCTCGCCGGGACTGTGCTGCCACCGAGCCAGCGCCTCGTAACCGAGGACCTGGTTCGTGTCCAGGTCGACGATCGGCTGGTACCAGGGCACGATCTCCCGATGCTCGATGGCCGCAGCCAGTTCGTCGGTCACCACTGCGCCGATCCGACGTTGCTCATTGAGCCGTCGCATCAGATCGAGTTGATCCTCGACGATGTGGCCGAACTCCACCAGGCGCGACAACTGTTCCGCGTCCACCGCGCGCGGCCGGGGATCGATCACGCACAACGCCCCGACCACCAGAGATTCCCGGCCGGTCAGCGGCACTCCGACATAGGTCCCGACATCCCGGTCGGTGACCAGTGGGAAACTCGCGAAGCGGGGGTCGGTCCTGGCGTCGTGGACGACCAGGGGTTCGCCACTTCGCACCACCGTGTCACACAGGGCCACCTCCCGAGGGGTGGACTCGGTGTCGTCGGTGCCCAGCCAACTGATCGTGTGCTGGGTGTCCTCGTCGAGAATGTTCACCATCGCCACTGGAAAGCCGAGGGTGCGCGCCGCCAAGGTGATGGTGGTCTGCAATCTGGTCGACGCCGTGGCGCCGGTCAGATAGTGCCTGGCCGAGCGACTACGGGTGAGATCCGGGTCCGATGTCACGCTCGGATTATCCATCGCCACATTCGGCTGAGACCAATATTCTTGGTCGACAATCCAACCGAAGCCGGGCTGAGCCGCACCACATAGGCGCCCATGTACCCTCCGACGGAGGAGAAGGAGTTCTTTCGCGCGGGTCGGTTTCCCCTTGATGGTGCTCCCACAGGAGCAGAATCACGTGGTGGGGACGACGCACGACATGCGCCGCCGATGTCGAAAGGTTCGTCGGTGAGTGGGAGCGAACGAGTGCGCGAGGGGCTGACCGCAGCGATCAGCGGACTGCGCCGTGGTCGTCCGGTCGCGGATCGGCTTTGTCGCGCGTGCGTGGAGTTGTTGGACGTCGATGGTGCCGCCTTGTCGATCGTCAATGATGGTGCGATCACCCGGGCGCTGGGTTCCAGCGGCCCGGTGAGCAGTGAGCTGATCGAGTTGCAGTTCACCCTGGGCGAGGGGCCCTGTCTGGAAGCGGTCCTGACCTCCGCTCCGGTGATGATCGCCGACCTGAACGGTCCGGCGGCTCGGCTCTGGCCCACTTTCGCGCGCGAGGCCTGGCAGGAAGGTGTGCGGTCCGTTTTCGCACTACCGGTGGTGGTGGCCGGTTTTCCGATGGCAACACTCCTGCTGTACCGACGGCGGACCGGAGACTTCGACGCAGCGGACTTCCAGGGCTGCTTTCTGGCCGCCGAGCTCGCGGCGATGCCGTTGCTCGATGTCATCGCCATCGACTTGAACGCTGCCATCGACGACGACACCACCACCGCGTGGGACGACATGGCCACTCTCACCCGCTCGGAGGTGTACCAGGCAGCGGGCATGGTCGTCGCCCAACTGGACGTCTCTCCGGCGGAGGCCCTGGTACGGCTGCGAAGCTATGCCTTCGCTCATAGCATGACCACCAGCGAGGTTGCCTATGAAATCCTCGACCGGCGCCTGCGGCTCGGAGACGACGATGCCCGGACCGACGGCGACAACAGCAGGGAGCTCTGATGACCCGCACTCGCGAAACCAGCATCATCCAGGCCTTCACCAGTCTGGCGGACCAACTCGCCGACGATTTCGACGTCGTCGAGCTGACCACCCAACTCACCGAGGACTGTGCTCGCCTGCTGGACGTGGCCGCCGTGGGACTGCTGCTCGCCGACCCGGGTGGAGTGCTGCACCTGCTGGCCGCGACCTCGGCGGAGGCCCGAAGCCTGGAGGTGTTCCAGCTGCAACGTGACGAGGGCCCCTGCCTGGACTGCTATCACAGCGGCGCGGCGGTCAGTGTTGCGGACCTGCGCATCGAAACCGGACGTTGGCCACGGTTCACCGCGTCCGCCGCCGCGCTGGGCTTCGTGTCCGTGCACGCCATTCCCATGCGGCTTCATCGCGACAAGCTCGGGGCCCTGGGACTGTTCGGGACCGCCCCGGGCGAACTAGGGCAGGACGATCTGACCCTGGCCCAGGGCTTGGCGCACATGGCCGCGATCGCGATCAGTCGGAACACTCAGAACACGGGCCGGGAAGCGTTGCTACCGGTTCTGCAGTCGGCGGTCGCCGACCGGGCCGTGGTGGAGATGGCCAAGGGTGTGCTCGCCGAGGTGGACAGCCTGGACATGGACGCGGCGTTCGCACGGCTCCGGGACTACGCCCGCCGGCACCATCAAAGGCTGACCGACGTCGCCCGCCAGGTCGTCTCCAGGAGCCTGCCGACCGGTCAGGTCCTGAGTTCGTGATGCGCTGCGTCCCGTCGCGTGATCAGCGCGGTGTGATCAGTGGGATGATCGTCGTGGGTGCTTTGGGGCGATGACGCGGGTCTCTCCTGGCTGGAGTCGAATCAGGCCCGTCGCGGTGCATTCCGCTCGCAGCACTACGTGAGCCTGGCCCGCTGATGACTGGAGGGAGGCCCGGCGCCTCCCTGTTGCGACCCGTATGTCCTGCGCGAGGCAGAACGTCCACTCGTAGTACCCAGGCAGGTTGACAAATTCCGTCGCCGGCTCATACAGGTGATGCGACGGTGCTACGAGTGTGTGCCATTGTCATACCGGTGGACCGCCCACCGTTCATCGGGGGCGGTTGCCCGCTGACGGCCACACCGATCGTTGCGAACCCACCACCGCGGGATTCTCAGTAGCCCCCGACTGCCCGGCGTATCCGGTCAGTGTGTCGTTCCCGCGCAGCCCCACAGAACAGCTGCCCGACGCAAGCAGCTACCCACTACTGACGTACAAAGGAGTCGGCCCGCGGGGGCTGCTGCACATCGTCACACGTCACGAGGAGAGCACGTCATGCGTTCTGTCACGGCCTACGCCACACCGGCCGCCAAGGCCCCGTTCCAGAAGACCACCATCGACCGCCGCGACGTTGGTCCGAAAGATGTCCTGATCAAGATCGCCTTCGCCGGCATCTGCCACTCCGACATCCACACCGCCCGTGAGGAATGGGGCCAGGCCCATTTCCCGCTCGTCCCCGGCCACGAGATCGCCGGCACCGTGGAAGAGATCGGCCCGGACGTTCAGAAGTACGCCGTCGGTGACCGGGTCGGAGTCGGCTGCATGGTGGATTCGTGTCGCGACTGCGAGAACTGCCTGGCCGGCGAGGAACAGTACTGCCTGAAAGGCAACGTGGGCACCTACAACGCCGTGGGCAAGGACGGGCGACCCACCGACGGCGGATACAGCAGTCACATCGTCGTCGACGAGGACTTCGTGCTGGCCATCCCGGACGGCGTAGAACTGGATGTCGCCGCGCCGCTGCTGTGCGCGGGCATCACGCTCTTCTCCCCACTCAAGCATTGGGGCGCCGGCCCGGGGCGGAAAGTCGCCATCGTCGGGCTCGGCGGACTCGGCCATATGGGCGTCAAGCTCGCGCACGCGCTGGGCGCTGAAGTCACCGTACTGTCGCAAACATTGTCCAAGAAGGACGACGGCCTGAAACTGGGCGCCGATCACTACTTCGCCACCAGCGACCAGCAGACCTTCCAGACGCTGGCCGGTACGTTCGATCTCATCGTCAACACGGTGTCCGCGCCGCTGCCGATGGGCGACTACCTCTCACTGCTGCGCCTGGACGGCACCATGGTCAACGTCGGTGCCCCGCCCGAACCGATGCAGGTCCCGGCCTTCGCCCTGATCCCCATGCGCCGGAGCTGGGCCGGCTCAGCCATCGGCGGCATCCGACAAACCCAGGAAATGCTCGACTTCTGCGCGGAGCATCACCTCGGGGCGGAAATCGAGGTGATCTCTGCGGATCAGATCGACGAGGCCTACGACCGGGTGGTCGGCAGTGACGTGCGCTACCGCTTCGTTATCGACGCGGCCACCCTCTGACCTTCCGACCTGGTGCGTTTTACGAAGCCGGGTGTGGAGTGGCGTGGCGTGGGGAGGTGACGCGTCGGTGTGGCGTGGCCGGGGGAGGTGGCGCGTCGGAAAGTGATGTTTCAGCCTGCCTTTCGCATGCGTCTGTGACCTTCCGATGCGCGGCGCCGGGTGTGGCGTGGCCGGGGGAGGTGGCGCGTCGGAAAGTGATGTTTCAGCCTGCCTTTTCGCATACTTCTGTGACCTTCCGATGCGCGGCGCGCACTTTCCGACGCGCCGCAGCACTTTCCGACGCGCCGCAGCACTTTGGGGCGCGTGTGACGGACAATCGGCGTCAATTGGGCGGCGCGGAGACCCGGGCGGCGTTCTTGTCATTGGTGCTTGTCCCCGCGTGGGATCTGGCGTTCCGGCCGCGGGTTTGCGTTGCCGACGGCGGTGCTGGGGATCTGCGATTCGTCAAAGCGCGCTGGGCCAACCGGGCGAATTCCCGGGTGGCCGGGGACAGCACGGCGTTCTCTCGCTGGATCAACGCGATCGTGTCGTACAGCGGCTCCTCGAACGACGTCGTCAGAAGGCCCTCAGGGCACGTCGAACTCATCACCACCGCGTGGCAGACGATCGTGTCGCCGACCCCGCGCATCACCAGATCCAGCGCCGACTCCACGTGTTCCACCTCGATCCACGGTTCGAGTTTCAGACCGGCCAGATGCGCACGCTCCAGCAACTGCCGCCGCGTCGGGTCCTTCCATCCGTAGTGCGCGTCGTAAAGCACCAACCGCGCGCGACTGAGCTGTTCGGTGGTGACCGGTGTTCGGACATGGTCCGGCTCCCGGCTGGCGTAGTGGACCTCGTCGCGCATCAATGGGCTTACGGTCAAGCCGTCGTCGTCGATCGGAAGGACGACCAAGCCGGCCTCCAACTCGCCGGCCGCCACTGCGGCGGCCGTTTCGACCGAATTCAGGCCGACCATTCGCACCCTGACCATCGGATGTCGCTCGAGAAATTGCTCGACCAGGTCGGACAGCAGATAGAAGTCCGCATTTCGTAGCAACCCGAAGGTCGCCACGCCGCCGCCGAGGGCCTGCATCGCCCGAACGGCATAGGCCCCACCGTCAGCCGCCCCCACCGACTGCTCGGCGTAGGGCAGTAGCTCCGCCCCGGCTGGGGTGATGACCAACCGACGGCCGCCGCGACTGAACAGGGCAACTCCGAGCTCCTCCTCGAGGCGCCTGATCAGCTCGGACACCGACGCCTGGGCCACCGACATCTCTGCCGCGGCGGCCGTGAACGAGGCTGTGCGAGCAGCGGCCATGAACGCTCTGAGCTGGTTGAGGGTCACAGGGTTATCCTATGCGTCGCACAGGAGTAGTCGGGCTTGTCCTTCGGCGGGCGCCTTCCTATATTTCTACGTATGCAGCTCAGCGCCCCAGTCCTGGCCCAATTGGCCGGCAAGTACAAATTCATCAAAGCACCCGTCGAATCCGGCCCACCGGCCCAGCGGGATCCCGAGGTCGTCAAGACGGTGTCGGAGATGCTACGGACAATCGAAAGCGGAGGTTTACAAGCGGTTCTCGCCTACGCGGCGAAGCTGGATCATCCCACCGGCGGGGTCGTCGAATTGTCGGAAAGCGGCATCGCGGCGGCCGGCGAGCGGTTGGATCCGGAATTGCGCCAGGCCTTGCAGGTCGGCGCCGACCGCACCAAGAAGTTCGCCCAGGCCACCCGTTCTCATTTGGTCGACTTCGAAACCGAGCTGGTCCCGGGCCTGGTCGCCGGGCAGAAGTACATACCGGTGCAGCGGGTCGGCGCCTACCTGCCTGCCGGCCGATTTCCCCTCCTGGCCAGCGCTTTCATGACGGTCAACGTCGCGAAGGTGGCCGGGGTCGACACCGTGCTCGCCTGCACGCCGCCGCAGGCCGACGGTCACGCGGATCCCGCCGTGCTGTACGCGGCCGCGATTTCGGGTGCTGACCGGATCTACCTGCTCGGTGGCGTCCAGGCGCTCGCAGCAATGGCGTTCGGCCTGCTCGGTGAACCTCCGGTCGACATGTTGGTCGGCGCCGGCAATGCGTTCGTCGCGGAGGCCAAGCGTCAGCTGTTCGGAAAGGTCAACATCGACCTGCTGGCCGGGCCGTCGGAAGTGGCCGTCATCGCCGACGACAGCGCCGACGCCGATCTGGTCGCTGCCGATCTGTTGGGTCAGGCCGAGCACGGCCCGACGTCGCCGGCCGCGTTGGTCACCACCTCGGAGAAATTCGGGCTCGCCGTCGTCGCCGAGATCGACCGTCAGCTGGAGACACTCTCTACGCGTGACATCGCCGGCCCGGCGTGGAGCAATTACGGGTCGGTCACGTTCGCCGACACCGTCGACACCGCCATCGCCCTGATGGACGACTTCGCACCCGAACACCTTGAACTGCAGACCGAGGACGACGATCTCTATTTGACCCGGCTGCGCAACTACGGGTCCGTCTTCATCGGCCGGTGGAGCACAGTGGCGTACTCAGACAAGGGCATGGGCGGCGCAAACCATGTGTTGCCGACGGCCGGCGGCGCCCGGCACAGCGCCGGTCTCTCGGTCTCCCGCTTCCTGAAACCATTGACCTACCAACGGGTCAGCCGCGGCACCACGCCGGATCTGGCCAATGCGGTCGATGTCATCTCCTCATACGAAGGAATGGCCGCCCATCGCGCCACGGCGACGAAGCGGCTCGCCGTCTATTCCGAAAGGGTCACCACATGAGAACGCGGAGAATCACGAGTGTATCCGCACGTCCCGGAAGGTGGTTCGGGCGGTGACGGCTTTGTTGGAGGCTAGGGGGATCATCAAGAATTATGGTCATGTGGAGGTGTTGCGGGGGGCGGAGTTTTCG